>JADJEE010000001.1:1886283-2200663 GCA_016709225.1 Deltaproteobacteria bacterium
TCGGTGCATGCCCAGGCCACGCGCGCCGGTAGCCGCGAGCAGTACATCGTGGGACGCGGCCTGCGTCGCATCGCGATCGGCAGCGCGGCGAGCCCCTGACGGTGGGTCGGCCGGACCGGCCGACCCCGGTGCGGCCAGCTCTCCACGTCGCCAGCGGCTGCACGGCCTCGCCAACCGGGGGCGGCTCGGCGTCGGCAGTGGGTCGCTCAGCGCGGCGACGGCCGGGGCGCGCGCGTGGGCGGCTCGACCTGGGCGGCTCGCCACGCGACGATGCGTGTACGCAACGCCTCGGCCCGCTCCTCACCCTGCGGCAGGCGATCGAGCGCATCACGGCTCAGCTGGTCGGCACGCGCGCGCGACTCGGCGGCGTCGCCGAGCAACCGCGCGAGCTCGAAGGTGGCGCGCGCGCGCAGCAGGCCGGGCACGGTCGCGTCGTCGCAGCACGCCAGCGACTGCTCGAGGGCGTCGACCGCCGGCGCGATCGCACCGCGGCGCTCGTGCACCTGCGCGGTGACCCACAGCGCACGGGCACGTGCGACCAAGCCGACGGTGTCGGGACCGGCCTCGCGCTGCAGCAGCGACTGCGCCCGCGCGAGCGCCTCGTCGTTGCGATCGAAGTGCAGCAACGCCTCGGCGGTGACGACGTCGAGCGCCGCGGCGTGGCGGGCATCCGGGGTCCGAGCCCCGAGCGCATCCTGGGCCGCGCGGGCGTGCTCGAGCGCCCCGGCGGCGTCGTTGCGGAGCAACGCAGCCTCGGACTGCGCGATGCCGACGTCGAGCAGCGCCGGGGAGACCTCGCCGTGGACCCGCGCGATGGTGTCGGCACGCGCGAGCATGCGGGCCGCGTCGTCGTGCCGGCCGAGCTGTGCCAGCGCGAGGCCGGCGTCGAGCAGTGGCGCGACCAGCTCGGGCGCGTCGCGACCGTGGGCCAGCTCGGCCGAGCTCACGGCGCGCTCGAGATCGTCGAGCGCGGCCGCGATGTCGCCCTGCTCCATCGCGACCGCACCGAGTCGCGCGAGCACCATCGCCGTGCGGGGATGATCGAAGCCGAAGGCGTACTCGTCGATCTCGAGCGCGCGGTGCAGCAGCGCCTGCGCGGCCGCCAGCTCCCCGGCGCCGGCCAGCACCTCGGCGAGCTCGACCGCCGCATCGGCCACCCGCGCGTCCTCGGTACCGTGGGTGCGCTCGAGCACCGCGAGCACGCGCTCGAGCTGTGCGCGGGCCCCGAGCACGTCACCGGCCGCCCGCAGCATCTGTGCGCGACGCTGCGCGAGCTCGATCTCCAGCTCGTCGTCGCCGCCCGTGCGCGACAGCAGCGACTGCGCGAGCTCGGCCCAACCCTCGGCCTCGCTGCGGCGCAGGGGGTCGCCCGCCAGCAGGCTCACCAGGGCGACTGCGGCGCGCCCGGCCACGCGATCGGAGCGCCCGCGCACCGCGGTGGTGACCGCCTCGCGCAGGTGTTGCTCGGCCGCCGCGGTCTCACTGCGCGCGGCCTCGCACTGCGCGAGCTGCTCGAGCGCCTCGGCGTGCAGGGGGTCGTAGCCGAGCTCGTCGGCGCGCGCGACCAGGTCCCGCGCCGGTCCGATCGCGACCTCGTAGAGGCCCGCGCGCTGCAGCGCCGAAACCCGCGCGAGCTCGGGTCGGAGGTCCTCCAGCTCGACCGCGACGGTGGGATCGTCGGGCGGCGGCACCGGATCGAGCAGCGCCTCGAGCTGCGCACACGCCCGCAGCCGCGGCAGGTTCTGCACCGCCGCCAGCGAGCGCTCGACGACCGCGACGTCGGCCTGCTCGAACACGGTGAGCAACGCATCGAACTCGTCGAGCCGACGCGCGAGACACAACATGCGCGCATCGAGCAGCGCCTCGGACTGCTCGCCCCGCACGTGGGTGGCCTCGCACGCGTCGACATAGGCCGCGCTCCACTGATCGGCGTAGCGACGCAGCTCCGCCAGCAGCACCGGCCACTGCTCGCGGGCGTAGCTGAGGCCGGAGGCGGCGAAGCGCTGCTCGACGGTCTGTTCGCGCTCGCCGTTCCACACCGCGGTCACGTGCTCGCGCGCGCTGGCACAGGGCGCCGGCTCGCGGTCGAGCACGAAGCCGGCATAGACCCCGGTGATCGCCGCTGCACCGACGCCGGCTGCGATGCCCCACCACCGCGGTCGCCACGCGCGATCGCGGGTGAGCTCGTGCAGCAGTGCACCCATGTCGGCGAAGCGCTGTGCCGGCTCGACCGACAGCGCGCGGGTCAACGCCCGTGGCAGCCACCCTGGCACCGAGGGCTGCGCGGGCGGCTCGCGGAGGTTGCCGGCGGTGACGTGGTACGCCAGCGAGGCGACGTCGTCGCCGGGGAACGGTCGCTGGCGATAGATGGCCTCCCACAGCACCACCGCGAACGCGAACTGATCCGCGCGCGCGTCGGCGCCCTGGCCGAGGTGCTGCTCCGGGGCCATGTACGCCGGCGTGCCCATGATGGCCCCGGCTGCCGTCACCGTCGCGGCCAGGGCTGCGCGGCCGGTACCGGCGGGCGAGGCCACCGCGAGCCGCTCCGAGCCGGAGTCGTCGACGTTGGCCGCGCGTGCGAGGCCGAAGTCGGTCACCAGCAGGCGACCGTCGTGGGCGATCATCACGTTGTGGGGCTTGAAGTCGCGGTGTACGAGCCCCGCGGCGTGGGCCGCCGCGAGGCCGTGGCCGGCCTGCACGAGCACGTGCAGCGCCGCGCGCCAGTCGGGCCGCTCGGCCATCCACGCGCCCAGGCTGCGGCCCTCGATGAACTCCATCGCGACGAACACCTGGTCGTCGAAGGTGCCGACGTCGTGCACGACGATGACGTTGCGATGGGACAGCCGCGCCATCGCCTGGGCCTCGCGGACCAGCCGCACGCGGCGCGCCTCGGCGCGCTCGCCGATGCCGTGGTGCAGGAGCTTGAGCGCGAGTCGGCGATCGAGCTCGGGATCGTAGGCCGCATAGACCACGCCCATGCCGCCCTCGCCCACGCGATCGAGCACGACGTAGCGACCGATCGCCTGGCCCCGCTCGAAGCTGCGACCGCGTTCGATAGCACCGCGCGCGGTGTCACTCGACACCAGCGTCACGTCGACGGCATCGTCGTCGGCCACGTCGATCCCATCCTAACAGCCCGCGCGCATCACCACCGCCTTTGAGGCTTTCGTCGGCGGCGCAGATGTGCGATGGCACGTCGCATGACCCAGGACCCGGCCGACGATGGTGACGACGCGCGCGCACGCCCCGATCCCAACCTCGTGCGTCGCAGCGGCGAGGGCACCGGTGCGTTCGCCGATCTCGGCGTGGTCTCGGTCGGCACCGGGAACCTGCGCAAGCTGCTGCAGGGGCTCCATCGCGGCACGCTGACGTGTCCGTTGACGCCCGCAGGCCTGGCCGGCCATGGGCTGCAGGACGCCAGCGGCGATCTGCTCGCGCACCTGCGCGGACTCGACACCGCGGGCGTGCGCGCGGTGGTGGTCGCGGTGCTCGCAGAACGGCTCGCACAGGGGCAACGGGACGCATCCCGCGGTTGACACTGTTCGAGTGTTCAGCTAGCTTGCCGCCATGCCCGCGGCGCTGCGTTTGCTTGCTCCGGTCCTCGATCCCACCCGCGATCGCCTGGCGGCGCGGCTGCTCCCCGGCCGCATCGTGGAGCTCTCGGGCCTGCCCGAGGGCGGAGGCAGCACCGCACGCACCACCACTGCGGTCTCGCTCGTGCGCTACGTGCAAGCCAGCGGTGACACCAGCGCGTGGATCCAGCCGCGCGGCGGTCCACTGTTCACCCCCGATCTGCAGGACGCCGGCATCGATCTCGACGCGCTGGTGGTCGTGCACGTGGGCACCGCTCCGCTGCTGCACGGGCTGTGCAAGGCCGCAGAGCTGTTGCTGCGCTCGGGGGCGCTGGGCTTGGTGGTCGTCGATCTCACCGACGCCGCCGTCGAAGCGCGTGGCGGCCCGGCGATGACGGCGTGGCTGGGTCGCATGCTGGGGCTCGCACGGCAGCACGACAGCCGCATCGTGTTGTTGACCGAGAAGCCGACCCACGCCGACTCGCTCGGCACGCTCGTGAGTGTGCGCATCGAGTCCCAGCGACACCGCGTGCATGCGCAGTCGTGGGGCCCCGAGGGCGCCTTCACCGTCGAGCACCACGTGATCAAGAACAAGTCCGGCGCGCCCTTCGACGTGGTGCCGGATCGCCATCGCGCCCCCGACGGCCTCGGCGCCTGAAGGCGACGAGGAACGCCGCCACCGCCCCGCGGCACGCACTCGCGCGCGGCCTGGCTGCTAGACTCGCGCGCGGGGTTTCGGAAGGGGGCGGGGATCATGCGTGGGCGAGACGGCGAACGGTGGCGCGACGCGGTGCAATGGCTCGCGGTGACGGTGCTCGTGGGCATCAGTGGAGCAGCGTGCAACGACGCGCGTGACGACGGCACCAACATCGGCGCCAGCACGGTGCAGACCACGACCCCCGACGACGAGTCGACCGCCGCCGCGGTCGACACCACCGGCGGTCAGCGACTCGACCTCGGCGCCGACACTGCCGCCACCGAGGGCGACGTCGACGGTACCGACGACTGCACGCAGGACGTCGACATCGTGTTCGTGATGGATGTGTCGACCTCGATGGGTCCGCTGCTCGACGCGCTCGCCGACGAGATCCTCGTGGTCGACGAGGCACTCGCGGCGTTGGGTCTGCCCAACCCACCGCACTATGGTTTGGTGGTGTTCGTCGACGACGCGGCGATCCTCGGCGTGGGCGCGCCCTACCCCGACGTCGCCACGTTGCAGCAGGACTTCCAGAGCTGGAGCGCGTTCACCTCCACCGACGCGCAGATCGGCGGTGGCGAGCCCAACTCGACCTGGCCCGAGAACTCGCTCGATGCGCTGTACCTGGCGGCCGCGGGCTTCCAGTGGCGACCGGCGGGCGACGCCACGCTGCGGATGATCATCCACACCACCGACGACACCTTCTGGGACGGGCCCACCACCGCCAACGGCGAGAGCATCGCGCACGGCTACGACGAGGTGGTCGGTGCGCTGCAGCAACGGAGCATCCGCACGTTCTCGTTCGCAGGTCAGATCGGCGGCTCGTGCGAGTGCGAGGACGTCACGCCGGGCTGGTCGACGCCCTACCAGGGCAAGACGCCGATCCCCGAGGCCACCGACGGCGACGTCTTCGACATCGATCTCGTGCTCGCCGGGCAGCTCTCGTTGTCGGCCGCGATCAACGACGCGGTCGGTCAGACGATGTGCCAGCCGTACACGCCGGTCGGCTGATCGCGCTTGCTGGCGCCGGGGGGCCAGCGCATGCTTGCGCCACCCATGACCTCGAGTCGCTCGCTCGTCCTGGTCGCGTTGGTCGCGGCCGCCGCCTGTACTTCGACACAGGGCACGCCCCCGCCCGGACGCTTCCGCAGCAACGCCGCGAAGTTCGACGCGCCGCCGCCGATGCCGGTGGCAGCCGCGCCAGCCCCCGTCGCGGCCGCCGTCGCACCCACGCCGGTCGCGGTCGCGGTGGCGCCGAGCGCCGGCGCAAGCTCCTGCGAGGCCGCACGCTTCGTGCTGCCACCCGGCACCGTGATCGGTCGCGTCGACGGCCAGGACGTGCTCGCCAGCGACCTGGGGCCCGAGCTGGCCAAGGCGGAGTCGGCCGCGCTGCGCGAATACTGCGACAAGGTCGCGGGCATGCGGCAGCAGGCGCTCGACGCCACCTTCGACGAGAAGCTGATCGAGAAGGCCGCCGGTGGCGGTGACGCGCAGGCGTGGATGCGCGAGCAGCTCGGCAAGCGCGTCGAGCAGCCCACCGACGACGAGGTCAACGCGTTCTACGAGCAGAACAAGTCCGCCCAGACCCCGCCGCTCGATCAGGTCCGCGAACAGGTCGTCGCGGCGATCCTGCAGGAGCGCAACGAGTCGGCCGCCAACGCGATCCTCGGTGAGCTGCGCCGCGGCAAGGATGTCGAGCCGCTGCTGCCCGACGTGCGTCCGCCGCCGGTCGAGCTGCCCGACGAGCCCACCACCGCGTCGTTCGGTCCCGCCGACGCCAAGGTCCACGTGGTCGAGTTCTCCGACTTCCAGTGCCCCTACTGCGCGCGCGCAGCCGGCATGGTCGAGGACGTCAAGAAGCGCTTCGGCGATCGCGTGCGCTTCAGCTATCGCCACTTCCCGCTCAGCTTCCACCCCTTCGCGCGCCCGGCCGCCGAGATGGCGCAGTGCGCCAAGGCGCAGGACAAGTTCTGGGAGTTCCACGACGCCGTGTTCGCGGTCTCGAGCGAGCTCTCCGACGAGACCCTGCGCGCCGCCGCGCAGAAGGCTGGCCTCGAGATGAACGGCTTCGACAGCTGCATGGCCTCCGGCCGCGCGGCCGAGGAGGTCAAGCGCGACATGGCCAAGGCCGAGGAGGTCGGCGTCGACGGCACGCCCAACTTCTTCGTCAACGGTCGCCAGCTCGCCGCGGGCGCCGGTCAGCTGACCGCCGCGATCGAGGCCGAGCTCGCGCGCGGGTCGTGATGGCGTCGCGGCTGCACTTCGTCGGGCAGGTGCTCGAGGTCGGCGGCGAACGCATCGTGCGTGACGCGTTCACGCCGAGCGATCGCGCCGACGCCGTGGTGGCCGCGACCGAGTTCGCGCTCGGCAGCTTCGTCGAGGTGTGGCGCGAGCCGGGCGGCGTGCGGCAGGTCTGCGTCGCCGCGGCTGGTAGCGCGCGCGCGGCCCTGTACGCACTCGTGCGCGAACAGGGCCTCGACCCCGCCCACCCCGACGCGGTCGAGCGCGAGGCCCTGGCGATCCTCGCTGACCCCGGCATCGACGATGCGACCCTCGTCGATCGCACCGAGCTGCCGTTCGTGACGGTCGACGGGCCCGGCACCCGCGATCTCGATCAGGCGCTCTACGTCGCGCCCGACGGCGACGGCTGGATCGCCCACTACGCCATCGCCGACGCCGCGTGGTACGTGCGCCCCGGCAGCGCGCTGTTCGACGAGGCGCTCGCGCGCGGGGCCAGCTACTACCTGCCCGGCCTCAGCATCCCGATGCTGCCGCGCAACCTGAGCGAAGGCGTCATCTCGATCAACGCCGGCGTCGATCGGCGCGCATTGTCGTTCGTCATGCGCATCGGCCCCGACGGCGAGTGCCGCGGCACCACGTTCGAGCGCGTCCGCCTGCGCAGCCGCGCCAAGCTCGAGTTCGGCCAGGTGCAGGCGCTGCTCGACGGCGCCGACGGCCACGGCATCGACGACCAGGGCGTGCAGGCGAGCCTGTTCGCGCTGCGCGACGCCGGCGAGGCGCGGCTGCGGGCCGCCGCCGAGCGCGACCTCGTTCGTCACCGCCACGAGGAGATCCGCGTCAAGCTCGACGACGGCCCCGACTACGAGTTCGTGGTCATCAGCGAGCTGCGCGACGAGGTCGAGCGTTACGGCGAGCAGCTGTCGCTGCTGTGCAACATCGAGGGCGCGCACCTGCTGCGCGAGGGCGCCCGCGATCGCGACCTCGTGCAGCCGGTGTACCGCGTGCACGCGCCGCCCGAGCCCGAGCGCATGGCCGAGCTGGTCGCCACCATCGACGCCGCGTGTGCCTTTCACGGCGTGCCGCAGTGGCGCTGGCAGCCCGAGCACGAGCCGCTGTCGGCCTACCTCGAGCGGCTCGCGAACGAGGCCCCCGGCGCGGGCGCGGCCAAGTCGATCGGCGACGGCCGCGATCGGCTCGCACGCGCGCTGCTGCGACAGGCGGTGCTGGTGAACGTGCGCTCGAGCTTCAGTGCCGAGCCGGCGCCGCACTTCGGCATCGGCGCCGACGTCTACGCCCGCTTCTCGGCGCCGATGCGCGAGGTCGTCGGCGTGTTCGTGCACAAGGAGGCGTGGGAGGCCCTGCGCAAGGCGCCGCCCAGCCGCGACGACGAGGCCCTGCGCGCGCGTGTGATCGAGGCCGCCAACGCCGCCAAGGATCGCCAGCGCTCGCTGACCCACGGCGCCAACCTGCTGGTGCTCGACCGCATGTTCGCACGCGACGCTGCACTACCGCCCGAGCAGCGACCGCCGCGACGCGGCACCGTCATGGGCGCCGCGCCGCGCAAGCTGTACGTGCGGCTGGACGAGCCCGCGGTCGACGTGAAGATCTACGGTGACGCGTTCGGCAGCGACGATCCGGCGCCGGTGGTGACGACCACCGAGGGTCGCGAGGTCGCGTGCGCGCTCGGCTGTGCGATCGACGTGCGCGTGCGGGCCCACGACCCCCGCGGCCATCGCTGGCTGCTCGAGATCGTCGGCTGACCCGACGCCGCAGGTCGGCCCGTCAGCCCTCGTCGGGTGTCGACGCGCCGCGGCCGTCGGCGCGCAGCAGTACCAGGTGCTCGGCCCGCGGCTCACCGCCGCGCCAGTCGGTTCGCGGCTGCGAGGCGATCGCCACCACCGCCGCGCCGCAGCTGGGCGCCAGCTGCCGTAGCTGCGCGGCGGCGTCGATGCGGCGGCCGGCGATCTCCCCGTCGCCGACCAGCCACAGCGCGACGCCGTCGGCCGCCAGCGTCGTCATGGTCGCGCGCAGCACCTCGCCGAGCTCGCGTTCCCACTGGGCCGGATCGGCACCGCGACCATAGTTGCGCCGCGCACCGACCTCGTGGGCCCGCATCGCGCGGGGCCGCAGCCCCAGCCACTCCCACCGCCGCGCGTGATGATCGACGTAGTCGTAGGTGCCGACGTACGGCGGCGACGTGATGATGCAGGCCACGGTGCCGGCGCGCACGCGACCACCGACGTGGCGGACGTCGCGTTCGATGAGCTTGGGCGCAGGCACGTCCGGCGGCAACGCCTCGAAGCTCGCGGCCCATCGCTCGCACAGCTCCTCGGCCTTGCCCGCGAAGAACCGCGTCGGCACACCCTTGCCGATGTGCTTCTCGACGGTCTCGTCGGAGGTGTCGGCGCGCTGCCGCGAGAACTTGGCGATCATCGCCGAGAACACCATCGTCAACGCCTCGCGCACGAACGGATCGGGCACCTCGCCGATGAAGCCGTGCAGCACCGCGAGCTCGCGCAGCACGTGCGGCTGGTAGTACGCGCGCTCCTCGGGGGACAGCGGCGCCATCACGTGGGCCCGCGCGCGCACGCCCGCGAGCGTGGCCTCGGCGACCTCGTTGGCGACGATCGCGACCGCCTCGCGCTGCGGCGCGTCGACCCGCGCGCACTTGATGGCCGCGATGCGCAGCGCCAACGGATTGAGATCGACCCCCAGCGTGACGCCGCCGCGGAGCATGGCCTCGAGCAGCACCGTGCCGCTGCCGCAGAACGGATCGAGCATGCGCGCGCCCGGTCGCACGAAGCGATCGCACAGCGCCGCGGCGATGCCGGGGTGCATGCGTGCGGGATAGACGTGCACGCCATGGGTGAGCGCGTCGCTGGGCGCCTCGTCGGCGGCGCGCAGCGCATCGGCGAGGACGTCGGCGATGCGAGCCTCACCCCAGCGGCGCACGTCGCCGCCGGTCTGGGCGAACGCGGTCCGTCGCCGCGCGGGCGTGCGATCGGAGGGAGGGCGGCGGGGCTCGGTCATCGGCGGGGGCGGTTGTATCGCCCATGGGACCAGCGAGGTGGCAAAAGCAGCGCCGGTCGCCACCGGCCGCCGCGGGAGCTTCGCGTCGCCCCGGGTTGGCGCCGGCCGCCGATGCGCTCTACCTTTGTGTGGCCGTGTCGACAGCGTCTGCCGCCCTGGTCGCCCTGGCCCTGCTGCTCCAAGCTCCGCCGCCGCCGCGCATCGGCGCCACCGGATCGCCGGAGTCGCGCTCGGGCATCCTGCGCGACGTCGTTCGCAGCGCCGACGGCAGCTACGTGTATCGCAACCGGCGCGCGGGGTTCACCGGCACCATCCACCCCGACGGCACCGTGACATTCAAGGACCACGTGGTCTCGAGCCCACGCGTGTGGCACCCGTTCGGCATCGATCTGAGCGGCGGCACCCCGAACGTGCCCGATCCCACCCTGCCGTCGAACACGCTCGTGCGCCCGTCCGATCTCGCGAGCCTGGGCGACGACCCGCTGGTCAAGAGCGGCCCCTACGGCGCGCCGCCGATTCTCATCGGCGTTGGCGGTCGCATGGCCGGCGTGTCCGATCTGGCCCACGCGACCCGCTTCGCGGGCGCCAAGCAGCGCTTCCTCGACGCCACCGCGGAGCTGCGGGGACAGCTGGCCCGCGACCATCGTCGCGCCAACGAGCGCGCCGCGCTGGCGTCGTTGCACGGCGACCTGCAGCGCATCTGGGATGCTGCGCAGACCCCCGTCACGCTGCGACGCGAGCAGCTGTTCCAGCGCTGGGACGAGTGTGACGAAGAAGCCGTCGGCGAGCAGGCCAGCGCGGAGGATCGCGCGCGCGGCCACGCCGGTGCCATCGCGCGTCAGCGCATCGAGGCGTGGATCCGCGAGCACGTACCGCAGCGCGGCGCCGATGCCTTCACCGCCGCCGAGCTGCGCGACATGAACCAGCGCAAGCGCTCGCGGGCGCGCTTCGACCCCTACGCAGCACCAGCGGCGACGACCACCACCACCGCACCCGCGACGACCGCCACACCTCCCGCCGCGACCATGCCGGCCTCGCCACCGACCGACTGACGCGTCAGCGGTCGGCGAGCGCGACGTCGGGCTCGACCGCCGCATCGCCGTCATCGTGGCGGTCCGCACCGACTTCGGCCGAAGGCGCACCGTCACGGGCCGCCTTGCGGCTCGCGCGGGTCGCCCGGCGCACCTGCAGCACGCGGCGAAACGCCAGCATCGTCGGCAAGAAGCCGTAGAACAGGATCGGCACCAAGATGGTCGCGGCGGCCCCACGCGCACCGTACAAGCGCAGGCCGATGAGCAGCGCGGCCGCGTAGACCGGCGCGCCGACCACCGCGCGCCGGTGCTGCGCCAACGCGCGGCCGAGGTGACGGTAGTGGGTGGAGAACGACACCATCTGCGCGCACGCCATGCCCACCATCAACCCGATGAGCGCGGGCTGCCCCTCGAACACGAGGATCGACGACATCGTCGTGAGCCCCCCCGCCGGGCTCGGCACGCCGCTGAAGTAGTTCGGGTCGCTGTTGCCCTTGTCGAGCGTGAAGAACACCAGCCGCGTGATGGTGAACAGCGAGTAGAACACGCCGATCACCGCGCCCGAGAGGCCGCCGCCCAGCGCGAAGTAGAGCGCGACGCCGGGCGCGATGCCGTAGTTGATGCCGTCGGCGATGTCATCGGAGTAGACCCCGAAGCGAGTGCCACCGAAGCGCCGCGCGGCCGCACCGTCGAAGCCGTCGAAGGCGGCCCCCAGCACCACGAACAGCAGGCTCATCTCGAAGCGACCACGGGTCGCGAACGCGATGCTGGCGACGCCGCACAGCAGGTTGCACGCCGACAGCACATCGGCGAGGAAGCGCTTGCGCAGCAGGCCCAGGCCGAGCAACGCGACCGCGGCCGAGAACACCACGTTGATGCCCAGCAGCGCCTCGACCGAGGTGGCGGTCAGCACCCGCGGTGCCCAGCCCTGGCTGAGCAGCAGCAGCGCCAGCAAGGTCGTGTACGACAGCGCCGTGCGCAGCCGGTTGTCGGTGACGCCGCGACCGAGGGCATACAGCGCCAACAACAGCAGATCGAGCCCGACCTTGGCGATCAGCAGCCACGGCCGCACCACGTCGGCGTTGAGGTAGCAGACCACCACCAACAGCGGGTAGTCGGTGAGTCGATCGAAGATGCGCCCGAACGGCGTGGCCAGCCCGCGGTGACGCGCGACGATGCCATCGAGGTAGTCGAGCGCGAAGAAGGCCACCACCAACGCGACCGTGAGCGCGGTCGAGAACGGCAGCACGTCGACCTGCCGCAGCGCGAGCACCAGCGGCGGCAGCACCACGACCAGCTTCACCGACGACAGCACGTTGGGGTGCACGTGCACCCGCGCCGCGATCGCCTGTTCCTTCGCATCGACCCAGTCGGGCTTGCTCAGCAGGCGGCGGCGCGGAACCATCGCGGCGTCGTCGGGCTTGTCCATGGGTGCCACCGGCAGTGTGACCGTTGCGGCCCGCCCGCGCACGCGGCAGCCCCCCGACAACACAGAGAATTCACATCGTAGCGGGGCTCCGTCGCGCTTTCCGTTGAACCTATACGGATGTTCAGGTAGCGATCGGAGTCCGGCTCCCATCCCATGGAACGCATCGCCAGCGTGGTCGTCCCGGCGCTTCCGCTGCAGCTGTTGCTGCGGGAGCAGCCGAGCTTTCGCGACGCCCCCGCGGTCGTCGTGCAGGACGATCGTCCGCAGGGCAAGGTGTTGTTCGCCAACGCCCACGCCCGCCGCGCGCGCGTGTTGCCGGGCATGAGCTACGCGGCCGCGCGCAACCTCGCCACCGATCTGCGCGCGGGCACGGTCGCCCGCGATGCGATCGAGGACATGGCCGGGCAGCTCTTCGTCGCGCTGTGTGGCTACTCGCCGCGGGTCGAGCCGGTGCGCGGCGACGCGGGCTCGTACTGGCTCGACCCCAGCGGGTTGGTGCCGCTGTACGGCACGCTGCTGTCGTGGGGTCAGGCGGTGCTCGACGATCTGCGCGCGCGGGGCTTCACCGCCACGTGCGTGATCGGTTTTCATCGCTTCCGCACGCTGACGCTGGCGCGCACGCGCCCGGGCGTGCTGCTGCTGCCCGAGCCGCGACAGGAGCGGCGCGCGGCCGATGCGGTGGGGCTGCAGCAGCTGGCGATCTCACCCACGCTGCGCGACGAGCTGTGGGTGCTGGGCATCCGCACGCTGGGCCAGCTGCTGCAGCTTCCGGCCGCCGAGCTGAAGGTGCGCTTCGGCCCCGAGGCGGCCGCACTGCACGAGGCTGCGAGCGACGGCTGGGTCGCGATCGATGCCCGCCCGCTGGTCGATCCAGTGATCGACGCGCTCGAGCTCGACGGCCCCGACGACAATCACACGCGGATCCTGTTTGGTCTGCGCGGGCTGCTGCATCGCATGCTCGCCAAGCTGGTGCTGCGCGGCCAGGCGATGTCGGCGCTGCGGCTGCAGCTGCAGCTCGATCACCAGCCGCCGTGCTCGATCCACGTGGCACCCGCGAGTCCTTCGCTCGATCAAGCGCTCATCATCGAGCTGGTGCGGCTGCGGCTCGAGTCGCTGCAGCTGCCGGCGGCGATCGTCGGCGTGCAGGTCGAGCTCGAGGGTGTGCGCACCACCGCGGCCCAGCTGGCGCTGTTCCAGGCCCAACGCCGGCGCGACCTCGAGGCCGGCAACCGTGCGCTCGCGCGGCTGCGTGCGGCCTTCGGCGACGCCGCGGTGACGCGCCCCGTCGTGCGTGCGGCCCACCTGCCGGAGGCCCGCGCAGCGTTCGAGCCCATCACCCAGCTGCGGCTGCCGACCGCGGTCGGCGAGGTCGATGCCAGCGAGCCACCACCGCTGTGCCGGCGGGTGTTCGCCAAGCCGATCGCCCTGCCCCCGCGGCCGCGCCACGAGCCCGAGGCATGGCTCGGACGCCGCGGCGCAGTGGTGAAGATGTGGGGGCCCTATCGCATCAGCGGCGGCTGGTGGGTGCGCACGGTCGAGCGCGACTACTACTACGCCGAGACCCAGCACGGCGAGCTGCTGTGGATCTACTACGACCGCCCGCGCGCGCGGTGGTACCTGCACGGCATCGTCGACTGATCGTCGGCGTCAGGCGCCGCCGAGCAGGAACTGCACGGTCGCGGCGGCGATCGGACGGCTGGGATCGTCCTGCCACGCCTCGACCCGCACCGGCGCCACGCGACGCCCCGCACGCACCACCTTGGCCTGCGCGAACGTGGTCTGGGGCTTGCCGCTGCGCAGGTACTCGATCGTGATCGAGATGGTCTTGGGCAGCGCCGCGACCTCGCTGCGCAGCAGCAGCTCGAACATCGCCGTGAACTCCAGCAGCCCCGCGATGGTGCCGCCGTGCAGCGCCGGCAGGGCCGCGTTGCCGATGTTGCGCGGCGCGAACGCCAGCTCGCCCCGCAGTCGATCCTGCTCGAGACGCAGCGCCAGCCCCAGGAACTGCGCGTAGGGGATCTCGGCCGCCAGCGCGGTGAAGCTGCCGTCCTGTTTGGCGGCCAAGATGCGCTCGCGCAACGCCTCGCTCATGGCCCCTCGCCGCCGGCGTCGCGGGGCGCCGCGCTCGGCTTCTCCCGCCCACCGTGGAAGATCATGAAGGTCGCCGATGCGGTCGCGATGGGATCGTCGGGCTCACCGTCGTGAGCGATCGCCCGCACGAACGCGATGTGGGTCGTGACGCGCTCACAGACCGCTCGACACACCAGCGCGGCACCGGCCCGTGGCTGTCGCAGGTGCTCGATGCGGAGATCGAGGGTCGCGATCGGCCGTGGCGGCTGAACCGTGAGGAACACGGCCGCGCCGCAGCTGGCATCGATGAGGCTGGCGACCGCGCCGCCGTGCACCACGCCGCTCTCGGGATTGCCGACCAGGTGGGGCTGCCACGGCATCCGCACCTCGATGTCCCCCGGATCGGCGCGCTCGAACGACAGCCCCAGCGCGGCGTTGTGCGGCACGTGGGTGGTGAACGCGGCCGTCATCAGCGCCAGCTGCTCGCGGCGTTTGGCCTCCTGCGGATCGCCTCGGTGTTCCACCTCGTCCGACGACGTTAGTCGATCCACCGCGGGCCGGGAAGGCCAGCTCGCCCGAGCAGCGCCGGCCGCCACGAGCCGCCTGCGGCCGCGACGCGTGTCCATACCCGCCAAGGCCGTTGCTGGCCCGGCACCGGACGTCTTAGGCTGTCCTCGTCGAAGGCCCCACGTGCTCCGCGAACCCGCACTCCGACCGGTCGCCCGCCACGACGTCGCGACCCTCAAGCGCCTGCTACTCGAGCTGGGCTACGACGTCGAGACCGATCAGCTCACGCGTCGCGTCGAGCTGGTCGGCGTGCACTCCGATCACTTCCTGCAGGTCGCCGTCGACAGCGACGATCGGGTGCTCGGCGCGGTGCATGCCCACCTGCAGTTCGACCTCACCAGCGGGGCCTTCACCGAGATCGCAATGCTGATCGTCGCGCACGACACCCGCCGCGGCGGCATCGGACGATCCCTGGTCCACGCGGTCGAGGGTTGGAGCGCCCAGCGCGGGGTCTATCGCGTGCTCGTGCGCAGTCAGCTGCACCGCGAGGCAGCCAGAGCCTTCTATCGCGTGCTCGGGTACGTCGAGACCAAGCAGCAGAGCGTGTTGGTCCGCGAGCCCCGCGAGCTGCGCCCACGCGGCGCGACCACCGTCGTCGACTGAGCTCGCCGAGGACGCCTCTCGAGCTCGTCGAGCACCGTCACCGACGCGGGCGATCCCATGCGATCCCATGCGGTGGGGCTTCCCTGCTATCGTGCCAGCCATGGCACTGCGACGTACTTGGTCCCTGGTGATGGGCGCGGCGATGGGGATGACCGCGTGTGGCGGTGACGATGGCAAGGCCGATGGTGGTGCCGACACCACCGACGGCACCGCCGACACCAGCGCGAGCGGGCCCAGCAGCTCCGCCACCGACACCGCCGAGAGCGTCGACAGCGGGCCGGGCCCCGGCGAGTGCGGCAACGGCATGCTCGACGGCGACGAGCAGTGCGACAATGGGGCCGACAACTCCGACACCGTGCCCGACGCGTGCCGCACCGATTGCCGCACCGCCCACTGTGCCGACGGCGTGATCGATCCCAGCCTCGGCGAGGAGTGCGACGACGGCAACCTCAACTCCAACATGCCCGACGCGTGCCGCGTCACCTGTGTGCTACCGACCTGCGGCGACGGCGTGAAGGACGTCGGTGAGCCCTGCGACGACGGCAACGAGATGTGGGGAGACACCTGCCACGAGTGCAGCAACCTCTGGTACTTCGTGCTGAACTCGCCCGATCAGAGCGGCGGCGGTGATGTGTCGATCCTGCGCTCGACCCGTGACGGCGCGCCGGTGCAGGTCGTGGGCGGCGACAGCTCCTTGAACGGCATCGTGCAGATCGAGCTGGGGCCCATGGGCACGCCGTTGTTCGCGCTGCAGTCCGACGGCGCAGTCGATCGTGTGGTCGTGCTCGACCCCATCGACGGTGCCATGACCGGCGAGGTCGCGCTCGATGCCGCGGTGCTCGGCGCCGACCCCGAGCTGCAGGGCCTCGCGCTCGGCAGCGACGGCGTGCTGTACGTCGCCGGGGTCGCTGGCGGCAACACGCAGATCGTACCCGTCGACATCACGGCGCTCACCGCCGGCACGCCGTTCGAGCTCGGCAGCGACCTCGGCGTGGTCGACATGACCGCCGACGATGCCGGCATGCTGTACGTCTCGACGGGCACCACCGGCGGCTCGATGGTGCAGATCGATCCGGTGGCGATGAGCAGCACGACGTTCCTTTCGGGCTTCGAGAACCCCATCGGCATCGCCTTCGATGCCGCCCATCACGAGCTGTGGGTCGCCGACAACCCCGCCGGCGCGCCGTCGTACATGGTCCGCTCCGACCTCATGGGCAACGCCGCGCCCTACGCGACCGCCGGCACCGACAACAACCCCTACGTGCACGGCGTCGCGATCGACATCGGTGGCGTCGTGCTCACCACCCAGCGCGCGTACGATCGCGTGGTCGCGGTGCAGAACTTCGACGCGGTGCAGGACTTCTTCACCGAGATGATCGTGGATCCGACCGACCTGGTGATCCTCGACATGAAGCACTGACCCGCGCGGGTGGAGATGCCGCCGCTGCGCGGGGTCGTCCGGGCCCCGGGCAGCCTCGACGCCAACGGCTCATCAAGCGGCGTGAATCCTCTCTTGCGAGGATCCTGAACAAAAGATCAGCTACGCCGCCATACTGCCCCAGACATGGCCTACGTGCCCCTGTGGGTGAAGAGCAACTACTCGTTCCTCGAGGGCGCGAGCCATCCGCACGAGCTGGTCGAGCGGGCGCACCAGCTGGGGTTGCCGGCGATGGCGGTGACCGATCGCGATGGGGTCTATGGCGTGGTGCGGGCCCACGTGCGCGCCGAGCAGCTCGGTATCCGGTTGTTGCTCGGTGCGCAGGTCAGCGTCGGCGAGGACGCCGGTGAGCCGGCGCGCGTGGTCGTACTCGCGCGCGACCGCGTGGGCTGGGGCGAGCTGACGCGACTGCTGTCGCTGGGCCGCGCGACGCGACCCAAGGGCGAGTCGCTGGTGTCGCTCGACGATCTGTGTGCGCTCGGCAGCGGCGTGTTGTTGCTGTGCCCGGAGCCGGAGCTGCTGTCGACGCTGCGCGAGCGCTTCGACGATCGCCTCTACGCGCTGGTGGCCCGCCACCGCGACGCCGCCGGCCGCACGCACGAGCTGCGGCTACGCGAGGCCGCGGCGCGTTGCGGCGCACCGACGGTCGCGGCGGTCGAGGTGCTCTACCACGGCGTCGCCCGTCGTCCGCTGCAGGACGTGCTCGCGTGCATCCGCGCCGGCACCTCGCTGGCCGCGGCCGGCCACGTCATCCGCAGCAACGCCGAGCACGAGCTGCTGACGGTGCAGGCGATGACCGAGCTGTTCGCCGACGATCCGGCCTCGCTGACGCGGACCCACGAGGTCGCGGCGCGCTGCGACTTCTCGCTGGCGAAGCTGCGCTATCGCTACCCCGGCGAGCGCATCCCCGACGGCAAGAGCGAGCGCGACTGGCTGCGCGAGAAGACCTTCGAGGGCGCCGCGCTCCGCTACCACGACGCGATCCCCTCCGACGTGCACGCGCAGCTCGAGCGCGAGCTGGCGCTCATCGCCGAGCTCGATTACGGCGGCTACTTCCTGACCATGTGGGAGATCGTGCAGTTCTGCCGGCGCGAGCGCATCCTGTGCCAGGGCCGCGGCAGCGCGGCCAACAGCGCGGTCTGCTACTGCCTCGGCATCACCGCGATCGATCCGGTGCGCATGGATCTGCTGTTCGAGCGCTTCTTGAGCCGCGAGCGTGCCGAGCCGCCCGACATCGATCTCGACATCGAGCACGAGCGCCGCGAGGAGGTCATCCAGTGGGTCTATCACCGCTACGGTCGGCGCCACGCGGCGATGGTCGCCAACGTGATCCGCTACCGCGCCCGCTCGGCGGTGCGCGACGTCGGCAAGGCGCTGGCGATCCCCCAGACCGCGCTCGATCGCCTGGCCAAGCTGCTCGGCCACTACGACTTCACGCTGTCGGCCGATGCGGTGCGCCACGCCGGGCTCGATCCCGAGTCGCCCGCGTTCGCGCACCTGCTGCGGCTGGTCCAAGAAGTCTCCGACTTCCCGCGGCACCTGTCGATCCACCCCGGCGGCTTCCTGCTCGGCCACGAGCCGGTCGACACGTTGGTGCCGATCGAGCCCGCGACGATGGAAGACCGCACCGTCATCCAGTGGGACAAGTACGACGTCGACGACCTCGGGCTCTTCAAGGTCGATCTATTGGGACTCGGCACGCTCACGATGACCCGCAAGGCCTTCGCGCTCATCGAGCAGCACGAGGGCATCGCGCTCGAGATGGCGACGGTGCCGGCCGAGGACGCACCGACCTACGCGATGATCTCGCGGGCCGACACCGTCGGTGTGTTCCAGATCGAGAGTCGCGCGCAGATGTCGATGCTGCCACGGCTGCAGCCGCGCACCTTCTACGATCTCGTGATCGAGGTCGCGATCGTGCGCCCCGGTCCGATCCAGGGCGACATGGTCCACCCCTACCTGCGCCGCCGCGCCGGCAAGGAGCCGGTCGAGTTCCCCCACAAGGCCTTGAAGCGCGCGCTCGCCAAGACCCTCGGCGTGCCGATCTTCCAGGAGCAGGTCATGAAGCTGGCGGTGCTGGTGGCCGACTACACCCCCGGCGAGGCCGATCAGCTGCGTCGCGACATGGCCGCGTGGCGCAGCTCGGGCCGCATCGAGCAGCATCGCGAGCGGCTCATCTCGCGCATGATCGCCAACGGCATCCCGCCGGAGTTCGCCGAGCGGGTGTTCTCGCAGATCCGCGGCTTCGGCGAGTACGGCTTTCCCGAGAGCCACGCGGCCTCGTTCGCGCTCATCGCCTACGTGACCTCGTGGCTGCGCTGCCATCACCTGCCGGCATTCATCGCCGCGCTGCTCAACGCGCAGCCGATGGGCTTCTACTCGCCGGCCACCATCGTCGAGGACGCCAAGCACCACGGCGTGCAGGTGCGCCCGATCTGCGTGCAGGCCAGCGCGTGGGACTGCACGCTCGAGCCCGAGCGCGAGTCGTTCGCCGTGCGCATGGGCATGCGCTACCTGAAGGGCTTCGGCGAGCGCGAGCGCGTCAGCCTGGCGGCGGCGCCGGGGCCCTACGCCGACCTGGCGGACTTCGTGCTGCGCACACAGCTGTCGCGACGCTCGCTGCACACACTGGCCGAGGCCGGTGGCTTCGAGGTGCTCGGCATCGATCGACGCGATGCCATCTGGGCGCTGCGCGGCGTGTTGTCGACGCTGGGCGATCGCCTGCGGTTGCCGGCCGAGGTCGCCGAGCAACAGCCGCAGTTCGCCGGGGTCGGCGCGGGCGAGGCGATCCTGTGGGACTACCGCACCAGCATGCACAGCACGCGCGGCCATCCGCTGTCGTGCCTGCGCGACGAGCTGCGCCGCCGCGGTCTGCCGCAGGCCGATGAGCTGGTGCGGGGTCGCGACGGCAAGTCGGTCGACTACGTGGGCCTGGTGATCTGCCGTCAGCGCCCCGGCACCGCCAGCGGCGTCACGTTCTACACGCTCGAAGACGAGAGTGGCTTCGTCAACGTCGTGGTGTGGACGCGGGTGTTCGAGGCCGACGCACTGCTGGCCCGCAGCGCGATCGTGCTCGGCGTGAGCGGCAAGCTACAGGTGCAGGACGGCATCGTGCACCTGGTCGCCGAGCGGCTGTGGGATCCCGATCTGCGGCTGCGTACCGAGGGCACCACCGTGCGCAGCTTCCACTGACGCCGTGGCCATGGGCGTGTTAGCGTCGCCGGGCTCGCCCCGACGATGGCCGACGACGACATCCCCTGCCGACGCATCATCCTGGTCCGCCACGGTCACTACGAGCGTACCGGTGGGCTCGGCGACACCGCCTGGGGACTCTCGCCGCTGGGGCGGCGGCAGGCCGTGCGGGCGGGCCGGCGGCTGGCGCAGATCGTCGCGTCCTCGACCGCGCGCTTCGACGGCCTGTTCGCGAGCCCGTGGCCGCGCGCGTCGCAGACCGCCGAGATTGCGGCGCACGAACTCGACCTGCACAGCGTGAAGATCAAGCCGTGGCTGCACGAGGTGGTGCCGGTGGTCGACCCCGCGCGGGTCGACTTCGGACCGCTGCCGCTGGGGCTCGAGACCACGCCGCCGGAGGAGCGCGCGATCGCCCACCAGCAGATCGAGAAGGTCCGCGAGCGCTTCTTCAAGGCCCCGCGTCGCGCCTCGCTGGTGCTGCTCTTCACCCACGGCAATCTCATTCGCTTCCTGGTCGCTCGCACCCTGCGGCTGCCCTACGAGGCGTGGGCAATGATGGACATCGCCCACAGCGGCATCACCGAGCTGCGCGTCTACGGCAGCGGCTTCGAGGCGCTGGTCAGCTTCAACGAGACCGGCCACCTGCCGCCGCCGCTCATCACCACTGCCTAGAACGAACCGAGGCGTCCCATGCCACGCACCCCCCGCGCCGCCCTCACGCTCGCGCTGTCGCTGCTGCTCTCCGCGCACGGCTGCAAGAACGAGCCACCGCCCAAGCCGCCGGTCGAGCAGAGCAAGGCCAAGGCAGGCTTCGCCGAGACCGTCGACACCATCTTTGCGGCGTGGTTCGCAGCGCGCCCCGGCGCCGCCACGGCGCTGGGCGAGCACAGCCACGACGGCGCGTGGCCAGACCTCGGCAGCGACGGCATCGCGGCCGATCTGCGCCGCATCGAAGACGGCCTCGCCGCGCTGGCCGCGATCGACACCGCCAAGCTGACGCTCGACGAGCGCATCGACCATGACATGCTGGTGGCGGAGCTCGAGCTGCAGAAGTTCGGCCACGAGGTCGAGCAGCCGTGGCGCCGCGATCCGTCGTGGTACACCAGCACCATCGGCAGCGGGCTCGAGGACCTGGTGTCGCGGGACTTCGCGCCCATCGAGCAGCGCGCCGCCGCGGTCGCATCGCGACTCGAGGCGCTGCCCAAGCTATGCGAGCAGGCGACGGCGAACCTCGTGGCAGCCGAGGCGTGGGCGCCACAGACCCAGGTCGCGATCGGCCAGGTCGACGGCATCGCGCAGCTCATCGAGGCCGTGATCCCCGAGCGCGTCGGCGAGGCCTCACCCGAGGTGAAGGGGCGCATCGAGGGCGCCAGTGGCCCCGCACTGGCGGCCGTGCGCGCGCTGCAGCAGCACCTGTCGACCGCGATCCTGCCGCAGGCCGGCGGGCAGTGGCGGCTCGGTGCCACCGGCTTCGCGCGCAAGCTCGCGCTCACGCTACAGACCAACATCACCGCCGACGAGCTGCGACGCGTCGCGGTGATCGAGCACGGCCGGGTGCGCAAGCAGATGGCCGCACTCGCCCACGAGCTCGGGGAGGTGTTGTTCAGCCGCAGCAAGGTCGCCAAGCTGCGCGCCCACGCGCCTGGCGATCCCGATGCCGAGGTCATCCGCGCGGTGCTCGAGGAGCTCTCGGTGATCCACGTCGAGCCCGACGAGCTGCGCGACGCCATCGAGGGCAAGCTCGCGCGACTGGGCGCGTTCGTGAAGGAGAAGCAGATCGTCACCACCGACGACGCCGAGCGCCTCGACGTCATCTGGACCCCGCCGCACCAGCGCGGGGTCTTCATCGCGGGCCTGGCCGCGCCCGGGCCGCTCGAGCAGGCCGCCGCGGGGCTACCGAGCTTCTATCTCGTGCAGCCCATCCCCGACAGCTGGCCGGCCGCCTCCCGCGAGTCGTTCCTGCGCGAGTACAACGACTTCATGCTCGAGGTGCTGTCGATCCACGAGGCCATCCCCGGTCACTTCGTGCAGCAGTACTACGCCAAGCGAGAGCCCTCGAAGGTGCGGCGCGTGCTCGCCAACGGCGCCTTCGTCGAGGGCTGGGCGGTCTACGCCGAGAAGCTCATGGTCGATGCCGGGTACGCCGGGGCCGCGGGCGCGCAGAAGCGACCGCGCGGGGTCGGCAAGGCCGCGTGGCGCGTGGCGACCGAGCCCGCGCTGCGGGCCAAGGCGATCGCGCTGCACGGCCTCAAGTTCTACCTGCGCTCGGTGACCAACGCGATCCTCGATCACGGCGTCCACGCCGGCGACATGACCGAGGAGCAGGCCATGGACCTGATGGTCAACCGCTCCTTCCAGCAAGAGGGCGAGGCCCGCGGCAAGTGGGTCCGCGCGCAGGTCACCTCGACACAGCTGTCGACCTACTTCGTGGGCGCGCAGGCGTGGCTGCGGCTGCGCAAGCACGCCGAGGTCATCGCGCGCGACACCGGCACGCCGTTCGACATGGCGAAGTTCCACGACGCCGCGCTGGCCCACGGCGCGCCGCCGCTGCAGCGCATGCCCGAGCTGCTCGGCTGGCCCGCGCCCGGCAGCAAGCCCACGGCTGCGGCGGCACCGGCCGACGGCGCGGCCGCCAGCGACGATGCTTCGAGCGAAGCCGCCGCCGACTGATCGCGACGTGGTCGAGCTTCAGGGCGCGGGGGTCTGCTTCGCGAACGCCTCGTGCAGGGTCCGGCGCAGCTCGCCGACCAGCGTGGCGTCCTTGACGTCGATCACCGGCGTGTTGTCGTACTGCTCCCAGTAGACCGTGGGCGGGTGATCGTCGTGGACCTCGAGCGCGCGCCGCAGCTTGCGGTTGTCGGGCACGAACCCGCGATCGAGCAGGCCGGTGATGGTGTTGGCGATGGTGCCGTTCAGACCGCAGATGAGCACCGCGACCTTGTCGGGGCGCAGCTCGCCGGGCGCCAGCCGCAACGCGGCCTCGGCCTCTGCGCGCCGGGCCGGCTCGCAGATCGACTCGGCGCGCCCACGCCAGCCGCCCCAGTCGCCCTGTGGACGGCTCACACACGGCACGTAGACCAGACCGTTCTCCGCGGCGTAGCGCTCGAGCTCCGCGCGGTAGCCGAGCCCGGTCGCATGGCTCGCGCCGTGGACGATCGCGAGATCGTCGAGTCGCGCCTTGGGGTCGCGACGCACGCGCGCACGCGCGATGCTCACGAATGGCGCCAGCCCGGTGCCGGCCGCGACGCACAGCTTGAGCCGGCGATCCTCGAGCCCGACGGTGCCCTCGAGGGTGAAGTGCCCGGTCGGCACCGTGCGACAGTACATGCGATCGCCGACCGCGATCGGCCACATCACGTGGGTCAGCGGCAGGTCCGACTCGGGCTCACCGACCTTGCGGATGTAGAACTCGAGCTCGGGCATCTCGTCGGGTGACGACGCGATCGACATCGGGCGACGCACCGACAACGGCCGCGGATCCGCGGCGCCCTCGACGACCTCGCGGTTCATGCCGATGGTGACGTACTGACCGGGCACGAACCACGGCCCCTCGCCGTGGTGCTCGACGCTGTCGGGTCGCAAGCGGAAGATCGACAGCGTGGGCTCGAGGTCCTCGCGGGCGACGAGCGTGGCGTTGTACTCGAGCAGCTTGGACATCGCACCACCAGTCTACCCGGCGGCGGTCGCAGCCACCACCAGCTCGACCAGCCGCGAGGACAGCGACAGCGAGGGCAGCACCGCCAGCGTCGCCGCGTGTCCGGCCGGGGACATCTTCGCCCACGTCTTCGCGACGATGGCCGCCACCGCCTCGGGCTCGCGGTCGGCCGCGAACGCGGCCAGCTCGTCCTGCACGAAGCGCAGGCACACCGCGTCCTCGAGTAGCGCGGCCCCGGGGTCGTGGTGCAGCTGCTTCTTGAGCATGACCGCACCCACGCGATCCCCGAGCGCAGGCTCGTAGCCGACCGACGCCAGCGTGGCCTTGGCCAGCTCGACGTGCCGCAGCATCGCCGCCGCGCGCCAGCGCTTGTAGCCGACCACGCCCTCGGGGTAGTCGCGCCGGGGCAGCTCGAAGCGGCGCACGTGCTGCGCGAGTGCGGCCAGCCGCACGGCGATCTCCGCGTCGCCGTCGAGGCGTCGTACCCACGCGGATACCCTCGCGTGGTAGTCGAGCGCGATCGTCATGGCGACGCCGTCGCGCACGAACTCGCGAGGATCATCCAGGTGATGGGTCGCGAAGGCCCGCAGCACCGCCGGCCAGCGGGCGTCGACGGTCTCGGGCCAAGCATCGAGGGTCGCGGCGGCGCGATCGAGATCCACGGTCCATGGAGCCTACGCCGCCCAGCGGCGCGCTGTCGAACCCAAGCACCCCCCAGGAACCAAGCCCTGGCAGCATTGTCCATCGTCGCCCATGGCCTCCGCTTCGACTCCGACTCCCGCCGCCGCCCTGCAACCCCGCATCGCCTCGATCGTCGCCCTACCCCTCGCCGCGCTCGTGCTCGCGTGCGCCCACGGACGTGCCGAGTCGCGCGCGCTGCCGCTGACGAAGCTGCGGCTGTACGAGACCGGCGTCGGCTACTTCGAGCGCGCCGGCACGCTCGGCGGCACCCACGGTGCGGGCGTGCCGGTGCCCTCCGGTCACCTCGACGATGCGCTGGAGAGCCTGGTCGTGCTCGGTGCCGACGGCAGCGTGCAACAGGTCGCGTTCGACAGCCGCCAGAGCCCCGCGGTCGCCCGCGCGCGCGCGGGTCTGCCGGCCGAGCCCGACGCCGAGGTGCGACTGCACGACGTGCTGGTTGGCCTTCGCGGCCACGATGCAATCGTGCGCGGCGCCGGCAAGCGGGTGCGGGGCCGCATCGTCGACATCATCGGTGTGCCCGAGGCCGGCGCCACCAGTCCCGACGCACCGTCGCCGGTGTCGCTGCAGGCCGGCGCCACGCCCAACCACACCTTCGTGCTGATGATGACGCCCCGCGGCGGCTTCCGCCGCATCGATGTCGCGACCATCACCGCGGTGCGGCCGCTGGATCCCGCGTTGCGCCAGCGCTTCGGTGCGGCGCTCGACGCCGCGGTCGCGCTGCGTAGCAACGCCCGCGGCATGCTCGACGTCGCCGGCCGCGGCGAGGTCCGCATCGGCTACCTCGCGGAGGCGCCGGTGTGGCGCGCGAGCTATCGCATGGTCGTCGGCGAGCGCAACCTCGCCGCACTGCAGGGCTGGGCGCTCGTCCACAACGACACCGAGGAGGACTGGCACGACGTCGCGCTCGAGCTCGTCAACGGCCGGCCCGACGCGTTCCTCTTCCCCATGGCCGCGCCGCGCTACGACCGTCGCGAGCTGGTGGTGCCGGAGCGCGAGCTGTCGAGCGTGCCGCAGCTGCTCACGACCACCGCCGACGCGATGTGGGGCGACTTCCTCGACGAGGGCGAGGCCGGCACGATCGGCTATGGCTCTGGATCCGGCACCGGCTCGGGCTACGGCGCCAGCTTCGGTGGCCGCAGCGCCAAGAGCCCGCGCGTGACCATGGGCAGCGGCACCAGCGATCTGGTCGCGGTCGGCAACCTCGCGGCGCTGGCCACGGGCACCGGCCAGGAGGCCCGCACGGTGTTCGCCTACGACGCCGCCAAGCACCTCGAGCTGCAGGCCGGTCGTTCCGCGATGGTGCCGCTGCTGAGCTCGAAGCTCGAGGCCGAGCTGGTCACGTGGGTGGTCGATTTCACCGACGGCACCGCACGCCATGCGGTGCGCGTCGCCAACACCACCGCGCAGACCCTGCCCGAGGGCACGCTGGCGGTCTTCGAGGGTGGCGGCTTCGCCGGTGAGGCGATCCTGCCGCGGCTCAAGCCCAGCGAGCGCCGCTTCCTCGAGATCGGCGACGACCCCGACACCGAGCTGGAGATCGACGATCGCGACGCGCAGGAAGACACCAAGCTGCTGGTCTACGACAACGGCAACCTGACCGAGCACTACCTGCGCACCACCAGCCTGTCGCTGGTGGTGCACAACCGCAGCGGCCGCGCGCGCGCGCTCCACGTCGAGGTGCCGGCGGGCAGCAACACCGAGATCGACGGCGCCGATCGCATCGACTTCGACCTCGATCGCGGCCGCCCGCTGGCGGTGTTCCAGGTGCCTGCGCAGACCCGCACCAAGCCGCGCCGCGTGACGATCCGCGAGGGGCTCACGCGCATCCACGGCTTCGAGGCGGTCACCGTGGCGGTACTCGAGCGCTACGCCGACACCGCCGCGCTGTCGGTCGCGACCCGCAAGTTCGTCGGCGAAGCGCTGACCCGTCGTCGCGCCCAGGCCGAGGCGCAGACCCGGGTCACCAAGCTCGAGGCCGACATCGAGACCGCCAAGGCGGACCTCGAGCGGCTGCGTGGCCACCTGCAGGCGCTCGGCGAGGGCGGTGGCGACAGCGAGCGCAACCCCCTGGTCAAGCGCGTGATCGCGACCGAGGACGAGCTCGCGAAGC
This sequence comes from Deltaproteobacteria bacterium, assembly GCA_016709225.1. Lineage (NCBI taxonomy): Bacteria > Pseudomonadati > Myxococcota > Myxococcia > Deltaproteobacteria bacterium. The sequence continues at coordinate 1,912,621 of JADJEE010000001.1, forward strand.
TGCGCCGCGAGCTCGAGACCGCCCGCGAAGAGCTCGGCCGCCGCGAGACCGCGACCCGGAGCAGCCTCGAAGCGCTCGCGACCCCGGCCGCGGCCGGCTGAAGGGTTTGCAACGAATCGCAGCGGGCCGACGCGCGCGGGTGTCATCGCGCGGCCGCCCCCTGCACCGGCGGCGCCTGCCCTCGGCACCCGCAAGTGCGCACCACGGCGGCACTTCGGGAGCGCGGGCACGCCGGTTGCTCATGCCCGTCCTCCGTGAACCTCGCCCGCTGCTTCGCCCTCGCGCTCCCCCTCGTGTCCAGCACCTTCGCCACGCTCGCGCCGACCGACGCGAACGCCTGCTGGGACGGCATCGCCGTGAGCAGCGATCGCGTCGCACTCGGCATCGACACCCCCGCGAGCTGGACGCCCGAGGGCGCGCGTCACTGGGCCAAGTGGCTCGGTCGCCTCGACGCGCTGGTGCCGGCCGGCAAGCAGCTGGTCGTAATGCAGGGCGCGATCGAGATCTGCGACGACGGCCACGAGAACTGTCGCGAGGCCGCGATGGGCTGGGACGACGGCTCGGCGTTCACGCTGTTCCAGATCGCCGTGGCGCTGTTCGAGCCCGATCCTCAGCAGGTCGCGCAGGCCCGCCGCGCCGGCCATGTCGCGCTCACGGTGCAGGTCGCCGCCACCTTCGACCTCGCCGCCGCGCAGGCCCTGGCCGTGCGCATCAACGACACCGATCTCGAGCTGGCCGGCTTCTACGACGTCGGCGGATTCCCTTCCACCAACGATGTCGCCCACGTGGTCGAGCGCGTGACCGACGACGGCGTGCGCTACGAGGTCGTGGTCGGGGCCTTCCTCGATCGCGCGCAGGCGCGCGAGGCACTCGCGGTGCTCGACGAAGCGCTCACGCTCGACGGCTTCGTGCGGCCGCTCGATCAGCGCACGAGCGCCGACGAGGGCTGCTGACGGCGAGGCCACGCCCACGGCAGCACGAGTGCGACCACGCTCGCCGCCGCCAGCCCCCACGCGACCGGTAGCAATCCCAGCGGCGTCCCGGCGCGCATCGTCAGCAGCAGCACCGCGTTGCCGGCGACGATCGAGGCCATCGCCGCGGTGGCGGTGAACCGACGCCACACGAGCGCCGCCCACAGCGTCGGCACCAACATCACGTAGCCCGAGAACGAGAACGTCGCGAGCCCGAAGATCGACGCCGGTGACCACACCACCAGCGCCCACGTGATGGCCGCGAGCAGCAGCGAGAACACCTGCCCCGCACGGACCTCGGTGCGCTCGTGGAGGTCACGACGGATCCGGCGCAGCACGTCGCGACCGAACATCGACGACAGCGTCAGGAACTGCGCATCGAGGGTCGACATCACCGCCGCGAGGATCGCCGCCAGCCCGACGCCGTGCATCCAAGGCGGCAGGTGCTGCACGACCATCATCGGCAGCACGCGATCCGACGCGCGCCCCTCGAGCCCCGGCACCGCGACCGCGCCCCACACACCGATCAGCACCACCGGCAGCCACAGCAGCACCAGCGCCGCCGGGTAGAGACGCACGGTGTTGCGCAGGGCAGCGGGGTCACGCGCGGCGAACACCCGCACCAGCATGTGGGGGAAGGCGATCACCGTCAGCGAGATGGCCAGCGCCCACGAACCCCAAGCACCGGCGGCGAAGCGCGGGCGGTCCCCCAGCACCAGCAGCGAGGGCGCGCGCTCGAGCACCGCGGCGGTCGCCGCCGCCGGTCCGCCCAGGCCCGCGGCGATCGCCACGAACGCCGCCAGCACGAAGCCCATGAACACCACGCCCTGCACGACGTTGGTCCACATCGTCGCGCGCATGCCCCCGACCGCGGTGTAGATCGCCGTCACCACCAGCAGGGCGAGCGCGGCCAGGCGACCGTCGATCGCACCACCGCTGAAGACCTCGGTCGCCAGCGCGACGCCGATCACGGACGTGACCATGTACGGCAGCGTGTAGATCGTGAACGCGCCGAACAGCACCACTCCGAGCGCCGGGCTGCCGAGCTTGCGAGCGTACAGCTCCGCCGGCGAGATCGCGCCCTGGCGGCGGGCCTCGTGCCACGCCGGGCGCGCGATCAGCCAGAACGACAGCGGGATGCCGAGCGCCACGATCGCGGCGTTGTAGCCGAACACGCCCACGCCCTCGTGGTACGCGAGGCCGGGGATGCCGAGCAGCACGAACGGCGTCACGTTGGTGCCGAACAGCGCCATGAACAGCACCAGCGTGCGAGCGCTGCGGCTGCCGAGGAAGAAGTCCTCCGCGTTGGCCGAGGTCGCCCGCGCCGCGACTGCCCCGACCACGAGCACGACCCCGAAGTAGAGCAACACCGGCAGCAACAACGCGCTCATGCTCGGGGGCCCCGCTCGCCCCGCTCGCGGTCGGCGTCGTCGCGGTCGTCGTCGTCGCGATCCTCGTCGTCGGGCCAGACCGTCCGCGAGGTCATCGCCCACACCACCACCGCCGCGGCCAGCATCCACGCCAACGACCACGCCAGGGTCCACGGCAGCGTGCCGAACAGCAGCGGGCTCGGGCCCCCGCGGGCGGGCACGAGGTGCAGCACGACCAGCGCCGCCACGGCGGCCACGACCACGTTCCTGCGACCTCGCCCGCGCCCCGTCATCGCAGCTGTGCCTCCGCTACGCCGCCGCCGTCGCGGCCGGTCGTCGACGTCGCCACCACGCCTGCACCGCAGCCAGCTCCGCGGGACTCACGAACGCCAGGTACGAGACGATCATGAGCGGCGAGAACCACACCACGTAGAGCGCCAGCTGGATGCCGACGTGCATCGCGACGCCGAAGCCGAGCATCGGCCAGCGTAGATCGGGGAACCACCAGCGCCGCGGCAGCAGCGAGCGCAGCACGTGCACCGCCACGAACACCGCGAACAGGATCTCCCACCACAGCACCACGTGGGTCATCGGGCGCAGCAACCACGGCTGCAGCGACGCGTAGAAGGGACCGATGTCGAAGTGGCGGTTGTACGGGTTGACCAGCGCGTAGTAGAGCGCGGTGCCGTCGCGGTGCCAGGTGTCGCCCGACTTGAGCAAGCCGGTCGCGGTGTACAGCGTGCCGACCTGCACGATCCACACGCGGCGACACCACACGGGCACCTGACGCCGCCCCATGCGGCGGGCGTCGAGGCTGAACGCGCGACCGCTCGGCATCAGCATCAGGAGCGTGCACAGCACCATCTGCAGCTGGTCGGGCAGCGAGTACAGCAGCGGATTGCGCCCGCTCATGCTCAGCCACAGCGCCCACGACAGCACTGCAGCGATCGGCGTGTACCAACCGACCATCCACGCCACGTGGGCGGCGATGCCCACCGCGAACACCAGCTGTACCGCCCACGGCTGCTCGATCGCGAAGAAGATCGACATCCGCGACGGGAAGGCATCGCGCGCCCAGGTGCCATGCAACGGCGAGCGCGACGAGAAGTACTCCGCGAAGGCGCCGGCGTGGCACAGCAGGCTCGCCAGCAGCACCGCGACCACGCCGATGCGCAGCAGCCCCAGCGTGGTGCCGTCCTCGGGCCCGAGCCACATCCAGTCGAGCCCCCGCCAGAAGCGCCCGCGCGGCTGCGATCGCTCAGCCATGGGCCCCCGGGTTCACCGCGGCGTCGTCGGCGATCATCGAACGCGTCGGCTCGGTACCGCAGTGTGCCACCGTGACGAGGCGTCGATCGGGCTCGCCCAGGGTCGGCGCGCCGCGGGCAACCTTGTGCGGCGGTGTGAAGCGTCGCTTCACCTGGAACATCTTGATCGTCTTGGGCGCCGGACCTCGCCGGGCCTCGCGGACGCAAACCGAGCGCAGGTACCAGGTGCGGTTGTCGTTGCGCTTGTCGGGGTTGAAGTTGGCGTAGAAGCGCCAGATGTCGACCCGCGATTTCTGCCACGCCCAGATCGTGCCCCAGCCGTCGACGAGATCCTCGCTCTCCTCCAGCGCGACCTCGCGACCGTCGTCGTAGACCGCGACCAGATCCATGTACGTGTGCGCGCGCTGGGGATCGGGCGCGTACATGCCCCAGGTCTGCTTGATGCTGACGTGCAGCGCGAGCTTGGCGAGCACGCCCGGCACCTCGCCGAAGCGCTCACGCGGCAGCGCAGGCGCGACGATCAACACGCACAGCGCGGTGGGCACCAAGGCATGCAGGAGCGCCAGCACACGGCCGGCCCCGGGGCTCATCGTCGGCCTCGGCGCGGCCGCAGCGGCGCCGCCAACACGAGGAGCCACGGCAGGCCCGTGGGCGCGGCACCGCGACTGCGGCACGCGCACGAGGCCGTGCCCGCGTCGGCGTGCACGACCTCGAGGCCGCCCTCGCCATCGCCATCGCCGTCGCCGTCGCCCTCGCCCTCGCCCGTGGTGCCGTCGTCGCCGTCGGGCGCCCCGACCGCGCCGGCGACGACCGCGAGATCGATCGCAACCACGTCGACCGCCTCGGTGGCGACGAACGCCAGGTGCAGCACCTCACCGGGCCGCACCCCCTCGATCACGACGCGATGTCGATCGTCGGCGAGCGCCTCGATCGGCAGCTGCCGATCCCAGTCGCCGCCGACCAGCGTGACCTCGCGGGTCTTGCTCGAGCCGCTGGTGGGGGTGCCGGGGTCGTCGCGGGCAACCAGGTCGTAGGTGAACGCGATCGGCGTGGCACCGCGCTTGACCAGCAGCGCCGCCGTAGGGGGCGCGTCGCTGTTGCGCGTGCGCAGGTTCATCGAGAGCTCGACCTCGGTGGCCTCCGCGACCACGCGCAGCTGCACCGGGCCGGGCCAGAACGGCTCGACCGCGGCGCTGCGCTTGCGCAGGTACATGACGCGCCCCTGCGCCAGCGCGACCGGGTCCGATACCACCCGCACGCAGTCCAACAGGTTGCGCACCTCGAGCTCGCGGCGCAGCAACGCGACGTCGTCGTCGTCGACGCGGCCGTCCTCGCGCGCGGCAGCGGCGGCGTCGAGCAGCGCGGCCGCGAACAGCTCCAGCGTGGCGTCGCTGGCAACCCGCGAGAGTGCATCGAAGACGATCGCATCGAGCGGCTCACCCACCCGCACCCGCGTGCTCCACAGCGCCGCGGTGAGCGGCTCACCGTCGGCGTGCGACTCGCCGATGGTGTCGTCCGGGCAGCGCTTGTCGTTCTCGGCGGTGCGGATGTATGGGGTCGTCTGCGCGGCCCAGAAGCGCCCGACGTACTCGGCGAGGTCGGGGTTGGGCCGCAGCATGATCGCGAAATAGTCGGCGATCGATTCGTTGATCGCCGCGGCGTCGTTGTTGACGCCGTCGCTGCGGGTCGCCGGCTGCGTCAACCCGTCGGGGGTCAGCATCGCGACCACGCCGTGGCCGAGCTCGTGGTGGATGACGTCCGCGTCGAACGCGAAGTCGACCTCGGTGCCCTGCCCGAAGATCATCGTCGCACCCTTGGCGGGATCGCACTGATCGGTGAAGTACGCGTTGTCGAGCGGCACCCAGGGCACATCGGCGCTGGTGGGCAGGCCGCGGAAGTTGGCCAGCATCGTCGCGCGCTCACAGCGGAACTGGGTCAGGCCGCGCTCGTGCAGCACATCGAGGAAGTGTTCGGCATGCACGTACATGGACAGCTCGGCGTAGAGATCGTCGCCGTCGATGCCCGATGCTGGATCGACAGGGTCCGGTAGCGGCGCGAAGAAATCGCCGTGGCCGTCCGAGAACATGCGCGGCACCGCCCAGCAGTCGCCCTCGGCGTGCCAGGGCTCGACCTGGGCCGGCGCAACCGTCACGCAGTTCAGCGAGCGCACGTGCGGGCCCCACAGCGGCTCGCCCGGCACGTCGGTGTCGATGCCGGTGAGCGTGACCTCGACGGGATCGGGCGTCACCGACGGGTTCTCGAGGAACACGCGGGCGCGCGAGGCGAACGCGTTCTCGCGTTCGTCGACCAGCTCGCCGTCGGCGGCCGACAGCCACAGCGTGCGACGCGAGCCCTCCGGCCACGCACGAAACGGCAGCTGGACCTCCCACGCCAAGACCGGCTCCCCCCGCACCATGCGGTAGACCAGCTCGGGCTCGCGCTCGGGCGCGTCGCCGGCGTCCGCGAGCTGCGATCGCACGGCCGCGCGATCGAACGTCGGCACCGCTGGGCGCGGCGCCCGAAGCGGCGCAGGGCGGGACAGCAGCACGCGTCGCCGACCGTCCGCCGACCACCGTACGACCTCGAAGGCACCGCGGATCGGCAGCCCCTGATGGGCCCACGTCGTGACCTCGGTGCGTCCCTGCACGACGTCGTCGCGCAGCGGCACGGCGCGCGTGCCCGACACCTGCAATGCGACCGCGTCGGCGCGCTCGCTCGCACCGCCGGCGGCGGGGATCACCGCGAGGGCGAGGCCCACGACGACGCCGGGCACCCCCGTGGGTGGCCGGCGCCGCAGCCCACGGCGGAGCCCCCGCGCCTGCGAATCGGTCCCACGGCCCCCGCGACCAGCCACGCTTCCATGATAGCGTTCGATCGTCGCATGGTGGGCTCGGACGATCGATCGAAACGGACGCGGGGGCCCTTGGTCGCGGGCGTGGCACTCACGCTGGCGGGTTGCATGGAGGACCCGTTCGACTATGGCGCGCCGCGCAGCTGCGAGAGCGCCGATCAGGTCGCGTGGGTGCACGCGATCATGCAGGACGCCTATCTGTTCGCCGCCGATGTGCCCGCGGTCGAGCCCGCCGACTACGAGACCCCGGCGGACCTGGTGGCCGCGATGCGGGTGCCGCCGGATCGGTGGAGCCGGGTCTCCGACAAGGCCCGCACCAACGCACTCTTCAAGGACGGCATGATCATCGGCCTGGGCTTCCACACCCGCCGCGACGCCGCGGGGCGCCTGGTGGTCTCGTGGGTCACGCCCGACTCGAACGCCGATCGCGCCGGCATGCGCCGCGGCGACGTCATGGACGAGATCGGCGGCCTCACCATCGCGCAGATCGACGGTGACGATCGGTGGGGTGAGATCTACGGTGCCAACGAGCCCGGCGTCGAGGTGCCGGTCCGCTACGTCCGCGAGTCCGACGGCAGCGTGCAGGACGCGGTGATCGTGAAGGACTGGCTCGAGATCGAGACCGTGCCGGTCGACGACGTCTTCGAGCAGGACGGCCACACCGTCGGCTACCTGCTGTTCGCCACCTTCGTCGACACCGCCGCGGCGCGCCTCGACGACACCTTCGAGGCCTTCCGCGACGCGGGCGTGCACGACGTGATCGTCGACCTGCGCTACAACGGCGGCGGCCGCGTGAAGATCGCGCGACAGCTCGTCGACCTGCTGGTGGGCAACGTCGCCGACGGCGAGATCAGCTACAGCGTCGAGTATGGCCCCGGCTTGGCCGATCAGGACGAGCGCCACCCGGTGTCGCGCCGGCGTGGCTCGGTGGTCGACCCGGGACGCATCGTGTTCATCACCTCGGGCAGCACGCTGTCGGCGAGCGAGCTGGTGATCAATGCCGTGCGGCCCCATGTCGACGTGCGCGTGGTCGGGGGCTCCACCGGCGGCAAGCCGGTGGGCTCGCACCAGTGGGAGTTCTGCGACAAGATCCTGCAGCCCATCACGTTCAAGCTGTCCAACGCCGATGGCTACGGCGACTACTTCGATGGCCTGGCGGCCGACTGCATCGCCGGCGACGACCTGATGATGCAGCTCGGTGATCCGCGCGAGGCCGGACTCGCGGCCGCGCTGCACGTCGCGACCACCGGCGCATGTCTGCCACCCCCGCCCGAGCGCGCGCTGATGCCCGACGACGACGGCGTGCACGCCGAGCCGCCGCCGGTGCACGCCGAGATCGAGGGCCTGCGCGGGTTCTTCTAGCGGAGCACGCCCCCCGCGCTAGTTCGGGACCTTCTCGTCCCACGACCAGAAGCAGGCCGGCCCGGCATCGCAGAGGTTGCCGGCGTCGGGCACCGTCACGCAGTAGGACGAGCGGCAGGCATCGGAGCCGCTGCAGCTCTCGTACTCGACCTTCTTGGGCTTGCAGGTGGTCTCGCAGTAACCGCCCGGCTCGCAGATGGCCTCGTCGGTGCCGCAGAAATCGTACAGCAGCGCGCGCTCGCGACACACGTGGGCTTCGAGCGGGTTGTCCTCGTTCACGCGGGTGCAGTTGAGGGTGCTGCACTCTTGGGGCGCGTCGCACTCGTCGCCCAGCGGTCGCACCGGCACGCAGGTGGCCGGGTCGCTGTCGAGGTTGCAGAAGCCGACCTCGGGCTGGCAGCCGTCGCCGCAGTCGGGGCCGCCGATCGGCGCCCAGTCGGTGCAGGCGCCCAGCGGGCCGCACACCTGATCGGTCGCGGCGCAGAGGTCGTCTTGGCCGAAGCACGGCGAACCGACCAGCGGCGAGAGGCAGACCCCGTCGACGCAACACTGGTCGTCGGCGCACGCGCCACAGGCCGTGAGCCCGCTGCAGTCGGCTGCGCTGCACTCGGTCGCGAACAGCAGCGCGTCGCAAACCATCGCCGCGTCGGTGCCGAAGCGATCCGCGTCGAACTTGCAGACCGCGCTCTGGCGGGTGTGGATGCCCGGGCCGACCGCCTCGACCTCGACCTCGGGGTCGCCCTCGGTCGCCGACGAACAGTACGCCAGCAGGTACGAGCGGCTCGGGTAGGCCGCCACGCGCTCGGCGATCTCGGCGAACGCGGCCGGCCACTCGGCGGCGGTCGGGGCCAGGAACGATCCGTCACGACCGATGCGCTGCAGGTCCGCGTCGTCGATGGCGTTGCTGATGCCGATCGAGATGACGTTGTTGGTGGTCTTCTCGACCAGGTTGGTATCGAGCATGCCGTTGGAGGTGTCCTTGCCGTCGGTCACCACCACCACGGTGCCAGTGCTCAGAACGCCGCCATCGGTGGCGATCTCCCGCAGATCGCGGATCCGCTGGGTGCGCTTGATGCCGGTCTCGACCGCATCGAAGAGGTCGGTGCCGTTGCCGTTGCCGGCCAGCATCACGACGGGCGTGGGGTCGACCGCGGCGGCATCGAGCGCGCTGTCGACCGTGCCGAAGTCCCGCGTGAACGGCACGTACTCGGCGACGTCGCGGCCGAACACGTAGACCGAGACGTACACCTCGGGTCCGCCGTCCTCGGGGGTCAGCTGCGTCAGCAGCAGTCGCAGCTGATCGACGAGGGCCGGGAAGTCCTGGCTGCCGGTGATCGAGTCCGAGACGTCGATCACGAGCGTCACGTAGGACTCGACCGGCTTGGGGATGACGGTCGCGTAGCTCTCGACGTTCTCGCCGATGTCGGCGCCGTTCTCGAGCACCTTGAACGACAGCCCCAGCTCGTTGCGCTTCTGCGGCGAGATGGCGGTGCCGGAGCAGAAGTCGAGCGCGAAGAACAGCGACACCGCGGGGGCCTTGTTCACCAGCTGGCGACAGTGGTCCTCGAGGAACCGCACCTGCACGCAGCTCTCGTCGACGACGCAGCCGCCGTCCTCGGGCTTGTAGCCGAAGTCGCACACGCAAGCCGACCCGCCGGTCTGCTCGTCGATCACGCAGGCGCCGTGACCGACGCAGGTCACCTCGTTGCAGTTCATCGCGCCGTCGGTGGTCGAGCTGTCGGCCGTGCCGCTGCTGGTGCCGGTGCCGGTGCCGGTCCCGGTCCCGGTCGACGTCGCGCTGTCCGTGAGCCCGCCGCTCAGCGGGTTGGTGGTCTGCCCGATGGGCGGCGGCGAGCCATCGCCGCCACCGCAGGCCGTGGAACAGATGAACAGCGCAGCGGCCAGGCCGCCCCGCGCGACGGTACGCGCAACTTCGGTGCAATCCAGGCGCATGGTCCCTCCCACGGGCATCTTGGCCCCACGCCGCGGCATCCCCCGCCGTCGCGCGTTGCTCAGCGGCTCCATCATACCGAAGCCCGGTGCATCCACGAAGCTTCCGCCGCGACCAAGGGCGCCGCATCGCTCGCGTGGCGGTCGCTCGGCGCCGCGGCGTGGGCCGGGTGGGCGACGCGCGGGCCCCTGGCGCGCGTCGCTTCGCGGGAAAGCTGGCGAATGCTCGCGCATTGGGTACGTTAGGCGAGTTGAGATCGATGGCGACTCGAGCACGAGGCGGGGCGGGTTCGCGCGTCCGCACCGATCCCCGGATGCGCATGGGCTGGTGGCTGGGCACGCTCGCGGCCGCGTCGCTGCTGACGGGGGCCGCGCCGAGCCACGCGGGCATCGACGCCGACGGCCAGGCGGCCGCCGTGGTGGACACCGCCGCGCCGGCGGTGCCGGTGGAGTTCCCGGCCACGCTCGCCGGCCAGATCGACGCCGCGCTCGCGCAGCCGTTCCTCGCCACGGCGCAGCTCGGTGTGGTGGCGTTCGATCTGGAGTCGGGCCACGTGCTCTACCAGCGCGGTGCCGAGCTCGCGCTCAATCCCGCCAGCAACATGAAGCTGGTCACGACCGCCACGGCGCTCGGCGTGCTGGGGCCAGCCCATCGCTTCTCGACGCGGCTCTACCACGACAAGGACGCGCTGCAGGGCAGCACCATCGAGGGCGACGTCTACCTGCGCGGCAGCGGCGATCCGGCGCTGGTCACCGAGGACCTGCTGCGGATGGCGGCCGATCTGCGCGCGCGTGGGATCCGACGCATCACCGGCGGCATCGTGATCGATGCGACCCGCTTCGACCGCGACGAGCTGCCGCCCGGCTTCGATCAGAAGGAGGAGCTCGCGGCCTACCGCGCGCCCAGCGGTGCGGCATCGGTGAACTTCAACACCTTCGAGCTGCGCGTGCGCCCGGGCCAGTCCGCCGATGCCTCACCGTTTGCGGCCCTCGATCCGCCGGTACCCCACCTCGAGCTCGTCAACGACGCCAAGACTGGGCCGGGCCACCTCGATCGTCTGAGCGTGGCGCTGGAGGTCGAGAAGAAGAAGACCCGCATCACCCTGCGCGGCACCATCGGCGTCGACGCGGGCTCGAAGTCGTACCGCTACCCGGTCGACGCACCCTCGATCTACGCCGGCGAGGTGCTGGCCTACGCCCTGCGAAACAACGGCGTGAAGCTGGGCCAGGGCCGCATCCGTCGCGCGGCGGTACCCGGTGACGCCGCGCTGCTCGCGGTCCACCACAGCGAGCCGCTGTCGGTGCTCATCCGCGCGGTGAACAAGCACTCCAACAACTTCATGGCCGAGCAGATCCTGAAGGGCCTGGCGTCCGCGGGGGCCCCGGCCACCTTCGCCGACGCGCTGACCCGCGTACGCGAGCACCTCGGCGAGCTCGGCATCGACACCAAGGGTCTGCACCTGGGCAACGGCTCGGGCCTGTACGACACCAACCGCATCAGCGCGGGCCAGCTGGTCGCGCTGCTGTCGGCGGTCTACCGCGACTTCCGCGTCTCGAGCGACTACCTCGCCTCGCTCGCGATCATGGGCGTCGACGGCACCACGCGCTCGCGCCTGGAGACCAGCGATCGCCGCGGCTTCGTGCGGGCCAAGACCGGCACGCTCGACGGCGTGTACTGCCTTTCGGGCTACGCGGGTGCGCCGGGCCGCGCACCGATCGCGTTCTCCATCCTGTTCAACGGGCTGCGCAAGGCCGACGCCGGCAACGCCCGCGCGACGCACAACCGCATCGCCGAGTTGCTGGCCCGCCACGCCGCTGGGGTGCCCCTGGTCGTCGAGGCCCCGAGCGTGCCGACGACCCCGCCCGCGGTCGACACCGCCGGCGAGCCGACGACCGAAGGCCCCTAGGACGGCCATGGTGACGCGCCATCGCGCGGGCACGCCGTGCTCGCAGCGGTGGGCAAGCGGTGGGGACGACGGATGACCGTCGCGGGAATTTGCTAGGATGGCAGGGCGATGAGCCCACGCCGCCCCGACGACGACGACGACGCGCCCGCAGTCGACCCCGATCGCGCCGCGATCCTGGCCCGCCGTCAGCGCTTCGTCGCGATCGCGCTGTCGGGCCTCGCGAGTCAGGCGGCGTGCAAGCGCAACGCGGACCCGCAGGTGTGCCTGAGCATGCCGGTGCCGCAGGACACCAACGCCAACGGCGAGGGCACACCGCCACCCGAGGTGCCGCCGCAGCCGTGCCTCGACATCGCGCCGAACGAGCCCTCCGATGCGCCGCCGCAGGCGTGCCTCAAGATCGCCCAGCCGCCGGCGGACGATCCCGCGAGCCCGCAGCCGTGCCTCGAGGTGGCCGTGCCACCCGATCCGACGCCCCCGCGGCCGTGCCTCAAGGTCGCGCCGCCCGACGATCCCGCGCCGCGGCCGTGTCTGAGCGTGAGGCCGAAGCCGCCCGAGCCCGAGCCGGCGCCGCCGCAGCCGTGCCTCAAGATCGCCAAGCCGAAGTGACGAGCGCGCGTGGACGACCCCGCGGTCTCGGTGACGCCGTGCGACCCGTGGCGTGAGCTCGCCTTCCACGTACTCGCGCACGTTCCGCTGCGCGGCGCGGGTTGTCTGTTCGATCCGGCCTACCACCGCTGGCTGACGACGATCGGGCTCGACGACGCAGCGCTCGTCGACGACGGCGAGCTCGTCGCCCGCACGCTCGCCCCCGCCGCATCGTCGTCGCTGCACGCCTGGCCGTTGGCGTTCGCCGACCTCGATCGGTTCCGCCGCACCACCACGCGGGCGCTCGCCGAGCTCGCCCCGCACGAGCTCGACGCGCCGGTGCTGGCGGCCGCCGGCACGCCGCCCGAGCGCACCGCCCTCGAGCTGCTGCATGCCGCCGCGGCGCTCGCCCTGCCCGCCTTCGAGGCCGCGTGGCGGCGGCACATGGCGCCGTCGCTCACACGAGGCTGCACCGCGCTCGCGCGCTGGTTGACGCTGCCGCCGCTGCGCATGCACGCCCCCGCGCGGGTGCAGCTGTCGTCGGTGCTGGGACCGCGCGGCCGCGGCTTCGACGATGCGGTCGTGGTCGGTGCCCCGGCGCCGTGGCACGACCACGACCTCACCCACACCGCGATCATGGCGCTGCACGAAGCCGCGGTGATGCGCACCGCCGGTGACCACGCCGCGCGTGAGCTCGCCGCGCTCGCGACCGTGCACGCGACGCTGCAGTCGCTCGCCGCCCACGACGACCTCGCGCCCTTGGCCACAGCCCACGATCGATGGCTCGCGACGCTCGACCTGCGCGCCATCGTCGCGGCCCACGCCGATGCGCTCACGCCCGCACAGCGGACGGCGCTGCGCAGCGGCGGCGAGCCCCGTCGCGCCGCGCTCGCGCAGCTGGCTGCGCGCATGCGATCGGCCTCAGTCCACGACGGGTAGATGGGCCGTGCGCTCGCGCGGTGCTGGCGTCTTCGAAGCCGGCGCCGCCGTCGGCCGCGTGCGCGCCGGCACGAAGCGCACCGCGTCGAACGCCTCGATCTCGAAGTCATCGCGCCCTCGTCGCGCTCGGCACAGCCGCTGCTGGCCGTCGATGACCAGCGGGGCGACCACCACCGTGCCCGGCGCGAACGCCTCCCACCACGCACGCGGCAGCGCCTCGAGATGGAAACCCACCGTCACCTTGGTGCACGCGCGTGCGGTCTCCGGCCACTCCTGCGCGGCCAAGGCATCGCCGGCGTGGAGGCTGACCTGCGGCTGGTCGGCCAGCGCGACCGCGGCGTCGGCCACCAACGCGTCGTCGATCTCGATCGCGACCACGCGCCCGTCGGTCCCGACCAGCCGCGCCAGGATGGCTGCGCCGTAGCCAGATCCGGCCCCGAGGTCGAGCACCGCGTCCCCCGGCCCGACCGCCAGCAGCGTGAACGCGCGGGCGTAGGCGTGCATCGCCGAGATGGTCGCGGCGCCGGTGGGCTCGAGCGCGAGCGCAACGTCCTGCGTGCTCTCGCAGACCTGATCGATCGCCACGAACTGCTCCCGCGGCACCTCGCGGCAGGCCTGCACCACCGGCGCGTCGCCGTGCAGCTCGAGCTGCGCGGCCATCCGTGCCACCGCCTCGCCACGCACCTGCGCCGCGCAGGCGGCCAGCGCCGGGTGCGAGCGACGCTGCGCCAGCGCCTGCGCACCGCGACCGCTGTAGCGCAGCCACGCGTAGTAGCGTCCGAAGTCGTGCATGCGCCGGCGTGCGGCGCCGAACTCGACCTGCTCGCGAACCGCCCGCAGGAAGTAGTTGCGCGCGCCGCCGCGGTACACGAAGTGCTGCTCGATCTGCGTCAGCACCGGCATCAGCAGCTCGTGCTGCAGATGCTCGCGCGTGCGCCAGTCGAGCTCGGCCGAGGGGTCGACCCACTCCGAGAGGAACTCGGGGTCGCCCGAGTGCCACCAGTCGGGCGCGTGGAAGCGCGTGCCATAGCGGCGCTCGTACTCGTGGCGCTCGGCATCGATCGGCGAGCCGGGGTAGAGCCGGAACGGGTCGACCGAGAGGAACCCGGTGGTGCCACGGGGCTGCAAGAAGAGCTTCGACAACCATGCCGCGCTGCGGTGCATGCTCGCGGGGGTCTCGCCGGGGTGGCCGCAGATGACGTTGGCGCCCCACGGCACGTCGTGCTCGCGGGCACGGGCGGCGATGTGTTCCATGCGCTCGAGGTAGTCGTCGAGCCGACCGCTCTTGCGGATGATCGCCAGCTGCCCCGGGTCGCCCGACTCGAGCCCGAAGCCGAGCCCACAGTTGGCGGCGCCGAACAGCCGCAGGTCCTCGTCGTCGACGAGGTCCACGCGGATGAGCAGCCAGAACTTCTCCACCGGCACGCCCCGTCGCGCCAGCGCCTCGAGGAACTCGCGCCGCCACGCGCGGCGCATGCCGAACAGCGCGTCGCCGAAGTACACCGTCCATGTGCGCAGATCGAGGAAACGGTGCAACGACTCGATCTCTTCGATCGCGCGCTCGACCGACAGCGGACGCCACGAGGTCTCCCGCTTCGCCCGCTCCATGCAGAAGGCGCAGTCGAACGGACAGCCGCGCGAGAGGTAGACCTGCGCCTGCGAGGCCACGCGCCGTGCGACGCCGCGGTAGCGCGACAGCAGCGACCAGTCCGATGGCGGCAGCTCGTCGATGTGGTCGATGGGCTCGGGCCCCAGCACCACCTTGCGCAGCGGCTCGCCGCCGCGGACCGACTCGACCACCGTGACCAACGGGCGCTCACCCTCGCCGACCACGACCACGTCGAAGGGCGCGTCCTCGGCCACGACCTCGAGCGGCCGCGCGCTGGCGTGGTAGCCCCCGGCGACGAGCACCGCATCGGGCCACTGCGCGCGGGCCAGCTCGGCCAGCGCGACGCACTTGAGCCAGTCGAACGACGAGTAGATCGAGAACGCGATGATGTCGTAGCCGGCGCCGTCGCCCCGCAACATCGCCTCGAAGTCGATGGGTCCGAACGCGCGCTCGACCGCGAGATCGCGGATCTCGACGTGGGCGCCGGTCTGCGCGCGCAGCCAGGTGCCGAGCAGCACCAGCTGAGGGACCCCGAAGTTGCCCGCGGCCGCGCCCTCGCTGCCGGGCCACAGCAGCAGCACGCGCACGGCCTTCGTCATGGCGCCACCGGCAGCCGTACACGGGCGCCGTCGCGACGGGCGGTCCGCAGCTGCGCGGCGAAGCCGTCGTCGACGTGCTGGGCCACGAACGGATCGAGCCCGCGCGCGTCGCCCAGCATCGTCGCGGCCGCGGCCCCACAGCCACCCAGGCATGAACGCCGGTGCGGACACGGCTCGCAGAACGCCGGCGTCACGTCGCGGTAGGCGGTCAGCTTGGGCGACTGCACCAGTGCCGCCATCGACTCGCTGCGCGCATCGCCGATGACCTCGGTGTGCAGCGTGCACGAGCGCAGCTCCCCGCGGGGGCCGAGCGCGAACTCCTGCATGCTGGTGCCGATCGGGCAGCCGCCGAAGCGGATGTGCGGGTAGTCGGCGTGCTCGACGACGCACGGCGGCACCGGCATCGTCACCTGCAGGTCCATGCCGTGATCGCGACCGCGGGCCTCGGCCTGCGCCAGCGCCTCGACGAGATCGCTGCGCGACGGCAGCAGCGTGGCCGCGAACTGCCCGGCATAGCCGGCCGGCGAGAACCGCGACAGCGCGACGATGCGGACCCCGAGCTCGCGGAAGAGATCGAGGATCTCTCCAACCTTGTCGGCGTTGCGACGCGTGACGACGATGCAGCCGACCACGCACACGCCGTGGGCCACCATCGCGCGGATGCCCGCGAGCGTGGCCTCGAAGTGGCCGTCGCCGCCGACGTGCTCGTGGTGCAGCGCAGCGTCGGGGCCGTCGAGCGTCACTTGGACGCAGCGGATGCGGTAGCTCGCGAGGCGCTCGGCGATGGCCTCGGTCACGAGCCCGCCGTTGCTGATCATCTGGATGCCGACGCCCTTGTCGTTGCACAGCTCGAGCACGCGCCAGATGTCGGGCCGCACGAACGGCTCGCCGCCCGTGAGCGTCACATGATCGAACTCGACCTCGTCGAGCGCCCGCGAAAGCAGCGCGTGCAGGTCGTCACTGCCGAGCGCGCCGACCTCGCGACCGTTGTCCTCGCGCCACGCGTTGTAGCAGTAGCTGCAGCGCTGGTTGCAGTGGCTGGTGAGCTCCACCGCCAACGAGTAGCGACGCGGTCGTTCCACGGGGCCAGTATCACCCACCGGACACAGCGCCCACAACGGCCCGCGCGCGCGCCGACGCCCGCGCCGCACCCCGGGCGGCCCCTGATCTACACTGGCGCCCGCGATGGCGAGCGGCGGGCCGATGCGCTGGAGCTACTGCGGCCACGCGATGTGGCTGGTCGAGGCCGATGGCCTGCGGTTCGTGTGCGACCCGCTGCTGGGCGCGACCCACCACGCGGGCGTGTTCGAGGTGGTGCCGCGGCGGACGATCGACGCCGGCGCGCTGCGCCCCGACGTGCTGCTGGTGTCGCACCGACACGGCGACCACTTCGACGTGCCGAGCCTGCACCGGCTCGCCCAGCTCGATCCCGACACCGTGGTGCTGACGCCCGACGCGCTGGTGGCCTGGGCCGCGCGCGCGCTCGGCTTCCACGACGTGCGCGAGACCCCGGCCGGCACCCTGCTCGCCTTCGAGGGCGTGTCGCTGGTGACCACGCCCTCGCGTGCGCCCGACGAGTGGGGCGTGATGTTCGGCGTGGGCGGCGTGGCGGCGTGGAACCAAGTCGACAGCGTGTTCACGGGGCCCGACGACATCCGCGAGGTCACCCAGATCGCGACCCGGGCGCTCGGGGCCCGGCGCCTGACGATGGCGGCCGTGCGCTGGCAACCCATGCTCGAGATCGCCGCGCAGCTCGGCGAGTCGTTGGCGTTCCCCTACGCCGCCTACGATCGACTGCTGCACGAAATCGCGGCGATCGACGCCGCATGGGTGGTGCCGGCCGCGGCCGGTGGCTCCCACGTCGGCGCGTGGGCGTGGCTCGATCGCGTGGTGTTCCCGCTGGGAGAGGCGCGCTTTCTCGCCGACCTCGCGCGGCGCGTGCCGAGCTCCCACGGGCTGCATGTGCGCGCCGGTGATCGCCTGCGCGTCGACGGCGAGGGCGTCACGCTCACGCCCGACGCCGCAGCGGAGGTGCAGCAGCGCGAGAGCGACGACCCCCGCGGCTTCGCACCGCTGTCGATCCCTGCGCTGGTCGACGCGAACCCCGGGGGCCACGATGTCGCCGCGATGCAGCCGCGGGTCGAGCAGTGGTTGCACACCGAGCTGGCACCCGCGTTGGCGGCTGCATGGCCGCGCCTGCACGCCGGCGCACCGCTGCGCCTGGCGGTCGAGGTCGTGTGGCCGCACGGCCGCACCGAGCGAACCATCGTGGTCGCCGATCACGGCGCTCGCGTGCAGCCCGGCCTCGACCCCGACTGGGACGCGCTCGATCAGGTCGCGGGCTCGCTGCTGTGGGAAGTGATCGAAGGCCGCCGCGGCTGGGGCGACGTGCTGTTGGCCGGCGCGCTGCGGGCCCGCAGCCGCGCCTATCGCATCGAGACCGCGGGCCTGCGTCGGCTGCCGCTGGGCGAGACGTTCCTCTACTACGCCCTGCCCTACGATCGCTCGCACGAGCGGGCGACCCGCCACGAGGTCGAGCAGGTGCTCGCCGCCGCCGCGAATCGCCCGTGACCGCGCGACCGCCTCAGTAGCGGGCCTTGATCAGGTGCACGAGGGTCTCGCGCAGCGTCTCCCGCGTGTGCCGCTCGCGACGCGCACCCTGATCGTGGGCGCCGAGCAGCACCTCGAGGGCGTGGCGGGCGTTCTGCTCCTCGCCGGGCGACAGCGGTACGCGTTCGTTCTCCGGCACCAGCTGCTCGCCCTTGTCGGCGAGCAGCTCGAGGATCCGCTGCACGCTCTTGCGCACGGTGTCCTTCTGCTTCTTGTAGTAGTCCTCGCGCAGCAACGAGAAGTAGTCGGGAAAGATCTCGTGGTACGCGGGGTCTTCGTTGGGGTGGCTGAGCGCCCACGCGCCGATGCGCGACAGCACGTCGGCGCGGAAGTTGGCGCCGGCGTCGGGGGCCATGGTCTTCTCGAGCTGACGCATGAATTTTTCGTCGGGCTCGGTGAGCTCGCCGGTGACGGGATCGAACAGCCGCTCCTTCTTGAGCGCGTGCGAGACGTGCACCACGTACTTGCGGAACAGCTCGAGGTAGCGAGCCTCGTCGACCAGACCGAGCGCCTCTCGCATCTCGCGGTCGGACAGGTCGAGCCAGCGCTCCCAGCAGGCACCGGTGATGCTGTGCTCGTCGCCGTCGAGCAGATGGAAGCCGGCGCCGTCGGGGTTGAGCGACATCCAGCGATGGTTGTTCGAGTCCTTGAGGAACGCGCGCAGCTCCTGGACCACCCGCGGCAACGTCACGCAGGTGCTGCCCGGATCGCTGGCCGCCGCCAGCAGCACGGCCTTGAGGTCGCGGACGCTGGCGCCGAAGCTGCCCTCGTAGTCGCCCAAGTAGTGGTCGCTGCCCTCCGCGCGCACCACCGCCGGCGGGAAGCGCTCTTGGTGCATGGGTGGCACCGCGGCCAGCAGCTCGCGCGCCTCCTCGGAGCTGAGGCCCCGCGGTACGCGGCCGTAGGCGTAGAGGTCGGCCTTCTCGATCGGCGTGAGCCGCTCGAGCACGCGCCGGATCTTGGGCGAGTAGTTGTCGGGCTTGGGCCGCCGCAGGCGCGTCATCACGCCCCACAGCGCGAGGATCTTGGTGACGTGGGGCGCGACGTGGACGCCGCGCAGGATGTCGCCGACCTGCTCCTGATAGATCTTTCGCTCGACCCGGAAGTCGAGCAGGAAGGGCACGCGGATCTGCTCGAGCCGCGCGCGAAAGCTCTGGTACTCCCCCGAGCGCAGCGCCCGGAACTCGAGCAGGTCGAGGTCGTTGGCGCTGCCGCACAGCACCATGTCGAGCGCGAGCACGACGTGGTCGAGCGCGACGCGGCCGGTCTCGGTCGCGGTCAGCAGATACTTGTAGTGCTCGTACGGGCGCTTGAGCAGGTCGCTGAAATTGATCACGCCGCGGTTGGCGTCGACCAGGTCACCCTGCACGGCGTACAGCGCCTGTCCGGCCACCGTCGGCGGCAGATGGGCGAATGCGGCGTCGCCCGTGACGGGATAGCTGCGTGCGTCGACGGTCTGCTTGGGCTCGACCGTCACCAACCCGAGCCGATACTGCCGGCTGACGAAGAAGCGCTCGATCTGGACGTGCTGCAGGACCTTGCGCAGGTCACCCTGGTGGGCGGTGAGCAGCGCGTCGTAGATCTTGCGATTTCGGTGCGACAGCTCGCCGTACAGAATCGCGTCGCTGATCACGAAGTCGGGGTGCGCGGCGCAGATGTCCTCGAGCAGGCGACGACGCGCAGCCAGCGGTATCAAATAGATCGGGTGGTCCTTGGTCTCGTCGACCAGTCGCGCCTCGAGCTCGTCGCCCGACAGCCGCGCGAAGGTCTCCTCGCCCAGCGCGTCGCGCAGGCCCGGCAGCTGGCCGAAGCCGATGCCGCCGCTCTGCTGGCGACGGTTGGGGAACACCCACGCGAAGCGGTACAACGCGCCGCGCTCGGTGCGACAGAAGACCTCGAGCGCGCGCTGCAGCGACTCGAGCATGGTGCTCTTGGCGCTGCCGTTGGGGCCGTGGAGGATGACCGTCTTGTTGACGCGACCCACTCGCACGAAGCCGGAGATGACGTCGTAGAGCTCGTTCTGCGCCTCCTCCTGGCCGACCAGACGGTGCCAGCCATCGAACTCGCAGTCGAACAGACGATGCCGCGAGATCTGCCCCGAGGGCGTCCGCACGTCGCGTCGACCGAAGTGCGCGAACGCGTCGAGCACGAACTGCGCGGCCGAGCGCGCATGGACCGTGGGGTCCTTGCAGAGCAGCTCGAACCACTCGTCGAAGCTCAGGATGCGGCGCGTGGCCGCGAACTCCTGGGCGACCGCGTCGGCCATGCTGCCGATGCGCGCCCGCGCCTCGCCGTCCATGTCGGGGACCGCCTCGGTGTTCGCCACGTTACTTGACCGCCACCTTGAACTCGACGGTCTCGGTCACGGGCGAGCAGGCCTCGTCCTGGCACACGGCGAACTTGAACTCGCCGCTGATGGTCTGGTCGCCGGGCTTGGCGGCGGTGAACTTGACGTCGAACGAGCACGCGGTCTCGTCGAGCTTGGCGTCGCTCTTCTTGAGGCTCGCCGACGCCAGCGTCACGCCTGCGGGCGGCTCGAGCTTGAGCGAGGTCGGAAAGTCGAGGTTCATGTGCCAGGGCTGCTTCGGGACCACGCGCACGGTCACGCTGGCCTCTTGCCCGGCGGTGGCCTCGGGGGTGTCGTAGCTGAGGGCGTAGCGATCGTCGCCACCGCCCTCGACGACCTTGACCTTCTCGCCGCCGGGCCCGGCCGCGGTCTTGGTCTCGGCGGTCGCGTGGCCGCCGTCGGTCTTCGCCGGCGAGGCGGTGCCGCCCTGCGGCGCGCTCGAGGCGGGCTTGCTGTCGCAGCCGACCGCGGCCGCGAGCACGGCGGCCAACACGGTGGCGACGGAGGTGGACGATGCGGGCATTCGGGGGCTCGACATGGCGCACGCATGGTAGCTGGTTTCCGCGCGGGCGGTCACCGTCGCTCGAACCGCAGGTCGAGGCCCGCCGTCGTGCGTCCGCGCAGGACGTCGCTGGTCTGCGAGACCGCCGCCAAGTCGTCCTCGCGATCGACCGGCGGCCACGCCGAGAGGACGATCGCACCCGTCGGTATGCCGTCGGCCCGAAAGCGGCCGCGACCGTCGCTGCGCAGCTCGGCGACCTCGACCCCGTCGGCGACCACCACCACCTTCGCGCCGCCGACCGGCTCGCCAGCCCAGTCGGTCACGACCCCGCTGACCGAGCCGCCCTCGCGCAGCTCGACCTGCACGTCGACGCGATCGCGGCCGTCGCGATCGATGCTCTGGGTGTCGCTGCCGTAGGCGTCGGCGCGCACGACCAGCGCGAGTCGTTCGTCGGCGAGCGCGTCGAAGCGCACGACACCGCGGCGATCGGTGCGACCGCGACGATCGCCCGCGACGACCTCGGCGTCGACGATCGCAAAGCCGGTCTCGGCGTCGCGCACGTCGACCACCAGGGTGTAGCCAGGGGTCATCACGAACTCGAGCTCGCGATCGGCCCCGGGCTCCCGGGCGGTCGCCGCGGCGGTCACGGACGCGTGCGCGGGGTGTTCCAGCTCGAGCTCGACCTCACCGGGCGCGAGGTCGTCGAAGCCGAACTGCCCCCGCTCGTCGCTCCACGCCAGCTGCGTGGCCGCCAGCGCGGAGCTCGAGCGCAGCGTGACCTGCACGTGCGCGAGCGGGCGATGGTTGTCGTCGACGACGTGACCGCGCACGCGCGCCTGCGCCGGCTCGAGCGCAATCTCGAGGTCGACGTCGGCGCGCACCTCGAGCGTGCGAGAGACCGCGATCAAGCCCGGCGCGCGTACGACCAAGGTCACGCTGCCGCGGCGCAGCCCGGCGTCGAACTCCCCGCGCCAGTCACTGCTGTAGGTGCTGCCGTCGTCGAGCTCGATGGTCGCCCCCGCGAGCGCGCGGTGGTTGCCGTCGGTCACGCGACCCGTGAGGCGATGGCCGCTGCGCAGCCGCAGGCGCACGCCCTCGTGCACGCCGCCCTTGCCGAGCTCGACCGTCACGCGATCGCTGGCGGCGAAGCGGCCGTGGTGGGCCTGCAGGGTGTAGCTGCCGGGCGCGAGCGACTCGAGCCGGAAGCGCCCGGTGTCGTCGCTGCGGGCCCCGAGCTCGCCAGCACCGACGTCGGCGCCCCACGCGTCGGTGGGAATCTCGGGCACCGCGCCGGTCGTGACGCCGAGCGATCCGCCGGACTGCCGCTGGCGCTCGAACACCTCGCGGCGGGTGTCGTCCTCGCCGAACGAGAACGGGGCGTCGCTCTCGACCTCGACGAACGCATCGGCGACCACGCGATCGTCTTCGTCGACGACCACGCCCGCGATCACGCCCGGCCGCGCGACCCGCAGCACGATCTCCTCGGCGTGGCCCTCGTCGATCGCGACCGCGACCGGCTCCGACGGCAGCATGCCGTCGGCGTCGGCGCGCACGACCCACTGGCCGCTCGGCACCGGACCCATCGCGACGCGGCCGTCCTCGGCGGTGCGCTCGTGCAGCTGCAGCAGCCCCAGGTGGGCGCTGCCCAGCGTGACGCGGGCGCCGGGCACCGGCTCGCCGCGCTCATCGAGCACGCGCACGGGCACGCGCCACGCGGTCGCGAGCGCGAGCGTGAGTGCAGCACCGGGGTCGACGCTCTCCAACATGATCGACGCGTACTCGGGCTCGCCGGGCGTGGCGGCCGGCGCGATCGCGGCGAGCGCATACACGCCGTCGGGGATCTGCGGCAGCACGAAGCTGCCGTCGGGCGCGGCCGCGACCTCGCGCACCGGCCACACGCCCGAGCCCTCGATGCGCACGCGCACGCGTGCGAGCGCGTCGGCGGGACCGATGACGGTACCGCGCAGATCGTAGAGCGCGTCGAGCACGAGCTGCACGTCGGACTCGGGCGCGATGGCCTCGAGCACCGTGGGCGCATAGCCGGGGGCCTCGCAGCGCAGCACGACCGGACCCGGCGGCAGCGTGTCG
Source organism: Deltaproteobacteria bacterium (assembly GCA_016709225.1). Lineage (NCBI taxonomy): Bacteria > Pseudomonadati > Myxococcota > Myxococcia > Deltaproteobacteria bacterium. The sequence continues at coordinate 1,935,576 of JADJEE010000001.1, forward strand.
AAGTCGAAGCGACCCACGGCGTCGCTGCGCGCCCGCCACGGCTCGGGCTCGTCGAGGTCGGGGCTCGGCCGCGCCGTGATCTCGACGCCGGGCAGCGGCGCGCCGCGGGTGTCGACCACGGTGCCGCCGAGCCGCTCGCCGAAGCCGAGCGCGACCGTCGGCAGCCGCCCGATCGCGCCGGCCGGGAGCTCGACCTCGACCACCGCGCGCAGCCGATCGGGCACCTCGATCTCGACGGCGATGCGGCCGTACACCCCGGGTGCGAGCACCAGCTCGAAGGCACCGCCGGCGTCGCAGGTCACCGGCGTCGCGACCGGCTCGCCGTCGCGCCACGCGGCGATGCGGCAGCTGCCCGCGGTCGCCGGCACGGTCACCACCGGCTCGCGCGGCGGACCGGGATCGCCGTCGGTGGTGTCGACGCCGTCGGTGTCACGCGCATCGGTGTCACGCGCATCGCTGTCACGCGCATCGGTGTCGCGCGCGTCGGTGTCACGCGCGTCGGTGTCACGCGCGTCGGTGTCACGCGCGTCGGCGTCGTCGGCATCGGCCGCGGTCGTGACGGACCCGTCGGTGTCGAGCGCCCCATCGGTCGCCACCGTCGGCAGCCCCGCGAGCGGCTCGGCCTGCGAGCGCTGCTCGAGTCGCACGACACCACGCACGCGCGCGACCGCCTGGTCGGGCGACGCGGAACCGGACGTCACGCCACCGTCGACGTCCAACGCCGCGCGCCCGGCATCGTCGACGTCCTCGGACGCGGCGCCGCGCCACAGCCACAGCAGCGGCGAGGCCAGCACGCAGAGCAGGATCGCCAGCGCGATCCACCGCCCCGGCGGCGCCGGTCGTTGCGGCGGGTCGTGGCCGCCCGACTGTCCCGCCTCGCCCATCCCAGCGCCCGCCCGCGGCCGCCCTTCAACCGACCGCGATCGCGTCGATCTCGACCAGCACGCCCTTGGGCAGCCCAGCGACCTGCACCGTCGCGCGGGCCGGCGGCGCCGCGCTGAAGCGGGCGCCGTACAGCTCGTTGACGACCCCGAAGTCCTGCAGGTCGGCGAGGAAGATGCCGCAGCGCACGACGTTGCCGAAGTCCATGCCGGCCGCCACGAGGATCGCCTGCAGGTTGTCGAGCACGCGCTCGGTCTGCAGCTTCACGTCACCGCCCCCGACCACCTGCCCGGTCGCGGGGTCGAGCGCGATCTGGCCCGAGGTGTAGAGCGTGCGGCCGCCCTCGACCACCACACCCTGGCTGTAGGGTCCGATGGCCGCCGGGGCCTCGGACGTCGCAATGACCTTGCGGGAGCTCATGCCCGCGATCCTAGCGTGTGGCCCGGTCCGCGCGCCAACCCTCGCGCCCCCCTTGCAACCGCGCCCGACTGCGGCTAGAAAACGCGTCCGCCGGGCGCACGCGACCGGCGGAAACAACAGCGGGCGCGTAACTCAGCGGTAGAGTGCCACCTTCACACGGTGGAAGTCGTAGGTTCGAACCCTACCGCGCCCACGAACGAGAGCCCTGGATTCGGGGCTTTCGCGACCGCGGGTTCGAGCGGGGGCGCGCAATCCGGCGCGGCACACCGACATCGTCCTGCTCGGGACGATCGGCAAGGTCTGCTTCGCGATCAACCTGCTCAGCCTCCGTGACCGGTCATTGGCTCGCCGGCGCTGGCGCGCGAGATCGCGGTTGTCGTCGCGGTGGATCCTCGATGGTGGCCAGCCACCCGCGCAACGTTCGCAGGTAGCCGCGCGTCTCGTCGGTTCCAGCTGCGAGGAAGCTTGCCTCTGCCTGCGCGGCGAGTGCCCGTGCGCGTGCACGCTGATCGGGGAACTCCCACAGCACCTGGGCCAACGCCATCGCGGTCACGCCCCGCTGTGCCGGAAGAAACTGCTCGGTCGTGCGCCAGGACCATACGTTCTCGAGAAGCGCCCGAGCGTCCACGAACCGCCGCTGGTGAGCGTAGATCTCGGCGAGATTCTGCTCGGGGACGAGGATCAAGAAGTGTTCGGGCGGCAGATGAGCGCGCAGCACCGGCAGCGCGCGAAGGTACTCCTCGGCCACGCCGGTTCCCATGTTCCCGCCGACGTACAGGATGTCGGCCAAACCGACGCGATGCGTCACGGTTGCGATGGCGTCGGGTCCATGGATCCGTTCGGACGCGTCGATGGCTTCACGCGCCAGCATTGCGGCGCGGTCCGTGTTCCCGCGGAACGACTCGATGCTCGCCTCGAGCATGATCTCGTGGATGATGTCGGGGTGATCGGCGGCGAGTTCGAGTTCAGCCCGCGCCCTCGATTCGTGGGCCCATGACACCGCCGCATCGAACTGTTCGCGGTACGCGAGGGTCCGCGCGATCCCGCCGCGTGCGTAGCAGCTCGGCGCGCCGTCCGAGATGTCCGCGATGGTGATCGCGGCCAGGAACCACGCCGTGGCCTCGTCGAGCCGGCCGAGCGAGAGATGTGAATTGGCCAGGCGCGTAGCGGCGCCCGCGACTTCGCTGTGGCGCGGTCCGAAGTCCCGTGTGGCGACCGCGAGACCCCAACGCTTGAGCTCGAGCGCCTCGTCGCCGCGGTGCGTGTCGGTCAGCGCCGACGCGAGCGCGCTCTTGCTCGCCAGCTGGACGTGCTCGGGTGCTCCGATCGCCTCGAACACGGTCACCGCGCGGCGGAGCTCGTCTTCTGCGCGGACCAGGTCCTGGCTCGCCAACAGCAGGCGACCGAGCAACCCGCGCATCGACGTCTCGGCGAGGGGGTTCGGATCGTTCGACGCCGATGCGATCTCGAGCGCACGACGCACCTGGACGATGGCTTCGGTCCGACGGCCGATGGCCGCAAGGAACATCGCTTGGTTGTGGGTCGCCGTGGCCTCCAGCCATCCACCCGGATCGTCACGCGCCGCGATCGATACCGAGAGCGCCGTCAGCCACTGTGCCTCGGCCTGACGCGCGTGCTCGCCCTCGATGGCCGCGACCCAGCTGTCGATCAAGCTGACGACCTCGGCGGTCATGCCCAGGGCGATCGCCTCGGGTAGCTCCCGACGCACGAGCGGCTCGATCTCGACGCGTCGTTTGCTCTCGCGCCACAGCCGAGCGCGCACGGTCTCGAGCCGGATCGCCAATGGCGGGAATCCCAGGGATCCGATTGTCGGGGTGATCGCGTCGATGGCTCGACCGGCCTCGGCGATGCGACGTTGGCCGAGCTGGAGCTCGATGCGCGTCAGCTCGGCGGAGGCGCTCTCGACCGCGTCGTGCAGCGCGGGCGGGGGTGCCTGCGGGGCTCGCTCGCGCAGCCGTTCGACGTCGCGACAGCTCTCGATGCCCGGGAGCTCAGCAAGCGTCTTCTCGAGGGTCTCGAGCGTCGTGCGATCGGCGGCCGCCAGCGACTCGATCACCACCGCGGTGCGTCGGCTCGCCCGTCGCAGGCACTCGAGCCGCAGCTCCATGGCCTCGGGGGCCTGCACGTGATCGATCAGCGTCGCTCGGCAGGCGTCGTCGTGGGCCTCGGCCCATCGCGCCGCGTGGTCGTCGAGGCGGCTTGCGGTCCAGGTCGCGTCGTCGTCGGCGGTCGGCGAGGCGGTGGCGAGGAAGCCTCGTCGCAGGGCCTCCTGTTGCGGAGGGCCCCAGACCTCGGCGACACGCTCGGCACCATCTTGGCAAAGAACCGGCGCGCGTCCGAGTAGCTGCGTCGTGATGATGCCGGCCGCCGCGATCAGCACGATCACGCCGAGGAGTGCGAGCATCCAGGGGATCGATGATCGACGTCCGCGTTCGAGGGCATCGAGCAAGGCGTGCATGTCGGCATGGCGATCGCCGCTGGCGGGGGCGAGTCCGCGGCGCAGTGCCGACTCGATGCGGCGCGGAACTCGGCCGCTGGGCATGCTCGAGATCCCGCGCTCGATCGCTCGCTCGAGGTCGGGGATGCTCTCGCCGCCGAACGGGCGCTGGCCGAACGCGGCCTCGTACAGCACCACGCAGAAGCTGAACTGATCGGCGCGCGCGTCGGCCCGTTCGCCACGCAGCTGTTCCAGAGCCATGTACGCGGGGGTGCCGACCAGCGCCCCTGCAGCAGTGTGATGCAGCGGCATCGGGAGCTCGACCGAGGGGGCGTGCTCGAGCACATGCTGGTCGCGCAGCTCGACCCGGGCGAGCCCGAAATCGGTGACCCACACGCCGCGACCATCGTTCGCAACCAACACGTTGTCGGGCTTGAAGTCGCGGTGGACCACGCCCGCGTCGTGGGCCGCCGCCAGACCGCGTCCGGCCGCGATCACCACGTCGAGCCGTCGTGCCGGGGTCGGATCGCCAGTGGCCAGCCAGGCCGCGAGGGTGCGTCCGGCCACCAGCTCCATCGCGATGAACACCTGGCCGGCGTCGACCCCGACGTCGTGGATCGTGATGACGTTGGGGTGGGATATCGAGGCGAGTGCCCGGGCCTCGCGGATCAGCCGCTGCTCGCGATCGGCTCGCTGTTGGGCGTCGATGTCGTCGAGCGCGCGCAGCACCTTGATCGCCACGCGCCGATCGAGATCGGGATCGTAGGCGGTGTACACCACGCCCATCGCCCCGCGCCCGAGGGTGCCGAGCACGAGGTAGCGGCCGATGTTGGTGCCGCGTTCGCGCCGGGGCTCCGGTGGATCGTCGTCCATGTCGACGAACGCCGATGCGAACTCCACGAGGGTCTCGTGGCAACCACGACAGCCGAGCACGTGGGCTTCGACCGCTGCCCGTGCGTCGTCGTCCAGCTCGCGTTCGGCGAACGCGGCGAGGATCTCGTCGTCGGGGCAATCGGTCGAGGCCATGATCGTCGCGGGGCTCGCCGCGGCCGCTGGCGGCGAGTCAGGCTAGCAATCGGGGTGGACGGCGTCACTTTCGTGGGGGGCAGACCCCGTCGAACTCCTTCTGGAGAGCCTCGGCATCGCCGTCGGCAACCTTCGTCAGTGTCTCGAGCGACCGGGTGAAGTCGGCGCTGTAGCACTCACTGAGCGGGTTCTTGTCGGGGTTTGCAGCCCGCGCGGCCTTGGCCTTTGCGATCGCAGCGCGGGCCGTCGCCTTGGGCACCTCGTGCTCACACACGCGATCGACGTTGTCGACCAGCCCCGTGATCTCCGTCGATGGCGAGGGGAGTGCGCGCAACGACTTCACGTATCCGTTCGTCGCCGCACACGCCGTACCACGAGGGACCTCGCCCTTCGCGAGCGCAGCCTCGATCTTCGCCAGTTCCCCGGTTGCCCGCTCGAACGCGAACTTTGCCTCGGGTGGGACGGCTCCCCCGTCGTTCGTCACCACGCCCGCGGCCGCCGGTGCATCCGCAGACTTCGCACCACCGTCGCAGGCGAGCAGCGCCAACACCGAACAGATCGCGAGTTCACACCGCATGACGCACCTCCCGCGGCTTCACGCCGAGGCTGAGCAACCCCGCGAGCACCAGCAGCCAGGTGAAGACCAACGCCTTGGCGGCGAACAGCGCCGGCGCGACGCCTGCCGCGATCAACACCAGCGCTGCGATGCGGCCCTTGCCGCGCAGCGTGAACACGCCACCGGCGATCCCGAGCCCGAGGCTGAGCACGAGGACGTACGCGGCGGTGACGATGGAATCCAGGGCGCCGGTGTCGACGCCCAGGGCCTTGGCCTGGGTGATCCGGGCCGACTGCTCGGCGGCGTCGGTCAGCCAGGCCGCCCCGAGTAGTCCGGCCGCGAGGGCGCCGAGGATGGCGATGATGAAGCCTGCGATGCGCATGGAACGAAGAGACCTTTTCTGCGCCGCTCTGTCGGCGCAGCTCCCCTACGGACCGGTCGGAAGACCGAGCATCGATTCGACGACGTTTGTTCATGCGTTGGGTCACGCGCGACCAGCTGCTAGGCTGCTCGTGTGCGTGCCGTCGACCCGACGCAGCCGCCGTGGTCCGACTTCGTGGCCCTCGGCCGTGCTGCACATCCCACGCTCGACGTCGACGCAGCTGCATTCGTCGCGTTCGTCGCTGGATTGCTCGAGCCCGCGTCGCCGGTGGAAGAGCAGCTCGTGCGCCGCCACGGCAGCGACCTGTACCTGGCATGGGCCGCGGGGAGTGGTGACCGCGACGCACTGCTCGCGATCATGCAGATGGTCCGCCCCGATCTCGAGCGCGCGGCTGCCCGGGCCCGCAGCGCCTCGATGGTGGCCGACGAGCTCGGGCAGCGGTTGTGGGCGCGGCTGTTCGTGGCCGCACCCGGCGAACGCCCGCGGATCCACGGCTACCACGGCGGCTCACCGTTGCGCGCATGGGTGAAGGTGATCGCCGCGCGCTTGCTCGTCGACGAGCAACGCCATCGTGGTGCGCGGCCCGATCACGCCGAGATCGCCACCTCGATCGCCGCGATCGCGCCGACGGACCCCGAGCTCCAGCTCCTGGACGAACGCCACCGCGAGCAGATCCACGACGCGGTGCGGCGCGCCATGGCCGAGCTCGAAGATCGCGATCGCGCATTGTTGCGCCATCGCCTGGTCGAGGGGCTCGCCACCGAGGCGATCGGCGTGGTGTTCGGTGTCCACCGCACCACCGTGGCGCGTTGGATCGACGCGGCCCTGGACCGCCTGCGCACGCGCACCTCCGAGATCGTCCGTGAAGGCACCGGGCTGAGCGGCCGCGAGCTGACGAGCATCGTGACCCTGATGCACAGTCGCCTCGAGCTCAGCATCGGTGGGTTGCTACGACCCCCGTGACCGTGGAAGTCGTAGGTTCGAACCCTCCCGCGCCCACGAACGAGAGCCGGTGAACGTGCAGCTTGTCGCGTTCGGGCAATCGGTTGTCCGCGTCGGACACTGCCGTCGACCGGTGTCGCTGCCACGCTGGGCGGCGATGGATGGCACCCAACGACGCCTCTGGAGCCTGGTCTTCGTCACCGCCGCCCTGTGGAACCTGGCTGGTGGACTCCCCGGGTACCTCGCCCCGAGCTGGGTCTTCCACGCGTTGTTCGATCGCGCGTTGAGTGACCCGCTACTGACCTCGATCTATCGGGGCGCATGGGGCACGACCTTCCTGTACTTCGTCGGCTACCTGATCGTGGCGCGCGATCCGGAGCGGCACACCGGCATCGTCCTGCTCGGGACGATCGGCAAGGTCTTCTTCGCGATCAACCTGCTGAGCCTCTACGCACATGGACTCGCGACGGACCTGGTGTTCGTCGTCGTGGTGGGCGACAGCGTGTTCTCGGCGTTGTTCGTCCGGTACTTGTTCTCGATGCGTGCGCACCGAGAAGGGATCGTTTGATTTCTCGCCCGATCACTTCGCCGCGCGCACCGAGGTGTGATCGTGGACGATGCGCCAGCCGTCGGCGGTCCGCGAGAGCGCGAGGGTGAAGACACCCGTGCCGGCCTTCGGGGTCTGCGTCAGGGTCCATGTGCCCAGGGCGATCGCACCGTCGACGCCCAGCTCGCGGATCTCGATCACCTCGAACGCGAGTGTGCCCATCTCGGAGCGGGCGTCGGCGGCACGGTAGCGCTCGAGGTAGCGATCGTGGGTGGTCTGCCAGCCGCGATGGATCTCGCCGCCGGAGGTGAAGACCAACGCGTCGTCGTGCGCGTACGCGGCCATGAAGCCCTCGAGGTCGCCGTGGTTCCACGCCCCGGCCTGCGCCGCGAGCAACGCCGCGATCGCGTCGCGATCGTCGGGCGCGAAGCGACGCGGCGCGCAGGCCGAGACCGCCAACAGGGACACGACGAGGATCAACGCTCGCATCGGGGAAGCATCGCACGCCGCGCTGCGCCCGCCCGTGCGCTCACGCCCGTGCGTGGCAATCCAGCCCGTAGCCACGCCGCCCCACGCCGCCATGGGGTACGTGGGACCGCATGTGCGCGCCCCGACGCGATCGATGAGGATCGATCGCGATCGATCCTGGCTTGCGACGTGCACGAGTGCAGGGCTAGAACCGACGACGGGTCGTATCCCGTGATCGAACCGATGCCGTCGCCGCTCCACATCCTCCGCGAACGCACCGCCGCGGCCCATCGCCAGCTCGAGCTCGCGCATCTGCACAACGGCGAGGCCACTCGGGCGGGTTACGTGGCGCTGCTGCGCGGCTCGCTGGCCGCGGTGCATGCGATCGAGCCCGTGGTGACCCGCTGGCTCCCCGCCGCTGCACGACCGAGCCGAGTCGCCAGCCTACGACGCGACCTCGCCGAGCTCGGCGAGCGCGACGACGTCGAGCCGATCGCCGTGCAGCTCGCCGACGACCCCGCGACCGCCTGGGGTGCGGCCTACGTGGTCGAGGGCTCGACCCTCGGTGGCGTGGTGTTGGCGCAGCAGTTCGAGCGCGCGCTCGCACCCGCCGAGCGCGGCGCGACCTCGTACCTGCGCCTGCGTGGAGCCGGCACCGCCGCCCACTGGCGCGCGTTCGTGCAGGCGCTCGAGCAGGCACCGCTGGTCGACGACGCACTCGAGCGGGCGGTGCAGGCCGCCGTCCTCAGCTTCGGCGCGTATCACCGCGCGTTCCTCCACCACCAGGTGATCGCCGCATGAGCCTCGAACCCGTCACGCTGGACAACTGCGCCCGCGAGCCGATCCACATCCCCGGCTCGATCCAGCCCCACGGGCTGTTGTTCGCGTGCCGAGGCCCGCACCTGCAGATCCGACAGGTCAGCGGGCCCGGGGATTGACGCCGCCGTCCGCCTAGCAGCCGCACAGCGGCTCGGCGACGGCCTCGTTGACGCAGATGTCGTCCCACATGGTGTTGCAGCAGTAGGGATCGATGCCGCAGATCGCCGCCGCGCACTGCGAGCAGCCCTGGTTCATGGCTTCGCCCGGCGCGCAGGCGTCGTGGGCACAGGTCACCTGGAACGGCGCGCCCTGGGCGATCCACTGCAGGATGATCTGCAGATCCGGGTCGCTCAGGTTGGCGAACGCCGTGACCGGGTGCGCGTCCTCTTGCCCGAGCGCGTCGGCCAGCGGATACGTCACCATGGTCGAGATCGCGGGCGTGTCGGTGCACACCCGCACCGGGTTCATCGGATCCGGACACGTGGTGCCGGGGCCGACGAGGTTCTGCCACACCTGCATCGGCGTGAGATCGAAGTCGGCGTCGAAGCCGGCGTTGACCGCCTCCGGCGGGCCGCCGCCGGTGTGGCAGCCGACGCAGGCATAGGCGGTGAGCAGCGGGTAGACGTCCTCGGTGAAGTCGTACTCGGTGGGCGGCTGCGCGCCCTGGCTGATCCACTCGCGGATGACCTGCACACCGGGGTCGTCGAGCGAGGGGAAGATGTCGACCGGATGGGGGTCGTCGCCGCCGACCGAGTCGAACAGCGGGTAGAAGATCATGAGCGACGCGTCGGGGTCGTCGGTGCACACGCGCAGCGGCGTCGGCTGCCCCATGCAGGTGGTGCCGGGCCCGACGAGGTTCTGCCACACCGCCAGCGGTGAGAGGCTCCAGTCGGCGTTGAAGCCCGCGTTCACGGCCGCAGGCGGGCCGCCGGCGGTGTGACAGCCAACGCACGCGTAGGTCGTGAAGATGGGATAGACGTCGCTGGCGAAGTCGCGGGGGATCGGATCGTCGTTGCGGACCAGCTCGACCACGCCGATGTTGCCAGTCGAGCGCAGGTTGACGTGGCCGTCGTCGAAGCCGGCCACCCGCACGGTCGCGGCGCCTTGGCCCTGCCCGTTGCTGTCACGCACGCGGAACACCACGAAGCCGCCGCTGTCGTTCGAGGCGTTGGCGGTGGTACCCCGCCAGCGGCCCTCGACCTCGTCGCGCTCGAGGAAGCACACGAAGGCCGGGTTGGCGTTCGTGTCGAGCAGGCTGTTGTGGATGTTGATGTAGCCGTCGAGCTCGACCTGCAGCGCCTCGCGCGAGAGCGTCGCCACGCCCTCGCCCATGTCGTCGACCAGGCGTCCGAACACGGTCGAGCGCTGCGCGAAGTAGACGTTGACCGCGCCGTTGCCGATCGCCGCCTCGAGGGTCGGGAACAGCCCGCATTCGAAGGCGACCTGGGCCAGGTGCGCGTAGGTGACCAGCGGCGGGTCGAACGTCACCGGCGTGTCGTTGGGCAGGCGCAGCTGCGTGCGCGTCCGCAGCGACGCGGGCACGAACACCGGGTCGTTCTGCGGCATGCCGATCTCGACGTCGAGCAGGGTCCCGGGCGCGATGGGCTCGAGCATGTACTGCCCGTCGGCCGCCGTCGGCCCCGCCGACTGCGCCGGCGTGACGTTGGTGATGTCGACGGTGGCGTCCTGGGCCGGGGTCGCGTCGAGCTGATCGGCGAGCACCACCGTGCCCTGCACCGTGACGGTGGCGAGCAAGCACTCGCCGATTTCGTCCTGGCAGACGTTGCTCTCGCACTGCGAGTTCGAGGTGCAGGCGGCGCAGGCGTTGTCGATGCACGCCTGCTGCGGCGTGCAGCCCTGACGATCGTCTTCGGTGCAAGCGACGCACGCGCCCGAGTCGGCATCGCACGCCGGCGTCGTGGCATCGATGGCGGCGCACTGACCATTGTCGAGCTGCGCACAGCCGACGCACTCGCCCGCGAGACAGTACGGCGTGGCGCCTTCGCACGCGGGATCGGGCCCCATGTCGGCCGAGCAACCGCCGCCCGCGGTGGTGTCGGCGGTGGTCGTCGGCGAGGTGGTGGTGGCCTCGCTCGCGCTGGCGCTGGTCGAGACGGTGGTGCCGACACTCGCGTCTGCGGCGGTGGTGCCGTCGGTGTCGCCGCCGGTGCTCTCGTCGCCCTGCACGGTCACCGGCTCGGGGTCGAAGCAGGCGCCGAGCAGCGCAGCGAGCCAGAGCGCCGCGACACCGCGGGTGCGGACGACCTGCGGCCGCCGAGTCAGGAATGCCATCGCGGCAGTCTATCGCCGCGACGGCCGCGAGGGCAGCCCGCCAGCACGCGACGCAATCGCGGTGAAGTCAGCGCGCGCGGGGTTGCCCGCGCTCGACCACCTCGCCCTGCATCGCGCGATCGAGCGCGTCGTCGGTGCGCTTGGCGGCGGCTTCGTTGGCCTTGTGGACGCCATCCTTGGCGCGCTCGATCTCCCGCTTGGGGTCCGGAATCGGGTTCGGCACCGCCGCGCGCCCGCCCCCGTCGCCGCCGCAGGCCATCGACACCGCACACGCACCTGCGAGGATCACCGCCAAGAACCGGCCCGTCATGGTCCTCGGCAGTATCGCAGACGGCGCGCGGACCGTCGCGTTGGCCGTAACCAGCCCCCAGGCCGCGGGCATACCATCACCCGTGATCCCGACCATGACGACCGCGCGACACGCCCTCGCCCTCCTCCTCGCGGGCCCGTTGTTCGGACCCGCGCTCGCCTGCAGCGCGAACGCGGAGGTGCCCGCGGGTGCGAGCGCGGCCCCCAGCGCCGGCGCCGACGAGGTGCCGGTCGAGCAACGCGAGGCCTACTTCGCCGGCGGCTGCTTCTGGGGCGTGGAGCACTACATGGAACAGCTGGACGGCGTGCTCGCGGTCGACTCGGGCTACATGGGCGGGCATGTCGAGTCGCCGAGCTACGACGACGTGTCGAGCCAGACCTCGGGGCACCTCGAGACGGTGCGCGTGCGCTACGACCCCGCACGGATCGACTACGAAGCGATCGCCAAGCGCTTCTTCGAGATCCACGATCCCACCCAGCAAGACGGCCAGGGCGTCGACATCGGACCCGAGTACCTCTCGGCGGTGTTCTACGGCAACGCGGACGAGCAGCGCACCACGCTGGCGCTGATCGAGCGCCTGAAGGCCCGCGGCTACGACGTGGTCACGCAGGTGCGCCCCGCCGAGCGCTTCTGGGTCGCCGAGGGCTACCACCAGGACTGGTACGCGCGCACCGGCAAGAGCCCGGTGTGCCACAGCCGCGTGCGACGATTCGGCGACTGACAGGGGCTTTTTTTGGCAGGCTTGTCGGCATGACCGAGTGGTACGCCGACGACGACTTCTGGGCTCGCATCTACCCGGTGCTGTTCTCGCCCGAGCTGTTCGCGAAGGCGGCCACCGAGATCGACCACGTGATCGCGCTGACCGGGGTGCGACAGGGGCACGCGCTCGATCTCTGCTGCGGACCGGGCCGCCACGCGGTGCCGCTGGCCCGCCGCGGTTTCGACGTGACCGGCGTCGATCTGAGCAAGTACCTGCTGGGCGAGGCCACACGCCGCGCGAGCGCCGAGGGGGTGCGCGTCGAGTGGGTCGAGCAGGACATGCGGAGCTTCGCGCGACCGGGTCACTACGACCTGGTGCTCAACCTCTTCACGTCGTTCGGCTACTTCTCGACCGAGGCCGAGGACATGCGCGCGCTCAAGAACATGGTCGAGTCGCTCGCCGACGGCGGCACCATCGTGATCGACACCCTCGGCAAGGAGGCACTGGCCGAGCGCCTGCACGCCGACAGCCCGCCGGTCGAAGAGCGCGACGGCGCGCTGCTCATCCAGCGCGTGAAGGTGGTCGACGACTGGTGCCGCGTGAAGACCGAGTGGATCATCGCGCAGGGCGACCGGGTGGATCGCGTGCACTTCGAGCACACGCTGTTCTCGGGCAAGGAGCTGCGCGAGCTCATGCACTGGGCGGGGCTCTCCGACGTCGCGCTGTATGGCGACGTCGACGGGCGACCGTACGGCCCCGGCGCGAGACGGCTGGTGGCCGTGGGTCGACGCTGAGCCGACCCGCCCGGGCGTCAGAACCACCGCGAGAAGCCCACGAACGCGCCCACGAGGAGCTGGGCGTCGACCAGGGCGTAGCCGGTCTCGAAGCTCTTGCCGTCGCGCGGCCGCAGGTTCCAGCGATAGTCGCCGACCACCATCAGGTCGAACGCGAGGTCTTCCGTGATGAACGCGTGCGTGCCCAGGCCCAGGCCGACCGACGGCACGAACGATCGCACCGCGGTGGCACTCCACTCGCCGGCGTCATGGGCGAAGCTGGTGGTGCCGCCCAGGCCCGCGCGCGCGAGCAGGAATGGACGTACCCCACGGACCCGCGCGAACAGCAGCTCGGCGTAGGGCGAGAAGGATCCGCCGCGGGTCAGCTGCGCACGACCGTCGGGTGCGCGACCGGGGACCATGAAGAGGTCTCCGCGCGCACCCACCACGAGCCAGTCGCCCAGGCCCCACCCGAGCCCGAAGCCGAAGCCGATGCGCTTGTAGCCGAGCACGCCCGCGCCATCGTGCTGCAGGCGCGCGCCCTGGGGCGTGCCGCTGACGCGGGCCTGCCAGTACGCACCCTCGAGATCGAAGTGCACGCGCAGGCGCGAGGCGGTGTCGCCCTCGGCGGGCGGCGGCGCGTCCTCGTCACGCCACGGCGGGGCCGTAGCGATGAGCGCGAGCGCGAGTACGCCGAGCTGCACCACGATCCGATGGTGACCCCCGAACCACCCTGCGCGCAAGCCAGAAGCATCCCCGTCGACGATACGACGCGGCAGGCGTGTGTCAGAAACGGCGGCGTCGGCCACGGGGTGGCGCGGGGTGCCGCGGGGTGATGGGCGCCCCGGCGGGAGCAGCGGGAGCAGCGGGCTCAGCGGAGGCCCGGCGCGACCTCGAATTGACCGCCCGGGTGGCAGCGCTCGTCCTCGTCGCCGCCGGGGATCGGCCCCGGCCACACGGTCACGAGCGCCCGCACGACGTGCTGCGTACGGCCATGGACCCACTCGTTGCGCTCGGCGACCCACGCGGTCACGGCCTTGCACGCCCGCTCGGTCAGCTCGCGCGGGTCGTCGGGGTCACCATTGGCGAAGCCGTGGTCGATGTCCCACGCGACCACCATCGGTCGGTTGGGATCGGCGTCGACGTTGGCGGCCTTGGCGGCGGCATGGGCCGCCTGCACGCGAGCCTCCTCGGCAGCGATCTGATCGCGCAGCGCAGCCAAGCGCGCCTCGTCGAGCGCGTGGGCGAGCGCCCGCTCGTCGTCGTCGAGGTCCCGCATGCACGTGCGCAGCTCCGCCGCGAGGGCCTCGTCGATGCTCGAGGCGACGCCGACCACCTGCACGAAGCGGGGACGCTCGCGCAACCACTGCCGCGCGTCCTCGGGCGAGTCGAACTCGCCCACCAGCAACGAGCCATCGTGGAGCTTGCGCAGCCGCAGGGCGATCTTCGTCGACATCCTCGCCAGTATAGCCGGCAATCACCGCGGCCCTGCGATGCTGGCTTGACGACGCCGCGCCGGGCTTGCGACGCTTGTCCGCGATGGTTCCGGTGGATGACGGTGACGGTGACGACGACGACGGCGCGGGCGCGGCGGCCCGGCGCGATCGAGAGGCCATCTTGGCGCGACGACAGCGGTTCATCGCGATCGCGCTGTCGGGGCTCTCGGTCACCGCATGCGGCGGGTCCGAGGGCGGGCCGACGCCGTGCCTCGACGCGCCGGCCCCCACCACGAGCGATGGCTCGACCGGCATGCCGGTGCCGTGCCTCGGTGCGGTGAACACCAGCGAGTCGACCGGATCGCCGATGCCGTGCCTGGACGTCGCAGTCGACAGCTCGGGCTCGGATTCCGGCTCCGGCTCCGGCTCCGGCAGCAGCTCGGGCTCCGGCTCGGGCACCAGCTCGGGCTCAGGCTCCTCGAGCTCAGGCACAGGCTCGGGCAGCGGCGGATGACGCCACCCGTGCGACGACGCGTGGCCGTGCTGCTGCTCGCGGCGGGCTGCCAACCGAGGCCCACCACCACGCCGGCGCCCGCCGTGGCACCGGCGACGGTGAGCCGCGACGTCGAGCTCCCCGATGCGCAGCTCGTGCTCGCGCAGGCGGTCGAGGCGGCGGGCGGCGCGGCGGCCCACGAGGCGCTGCACAGCTACTACCTCGAGTCGCGCATGGACCTGCCGCAGCAGGGCCTGCGCGGCGACACCAAGCTGTGGTGGAAGGACGGCAAGTTCCACCTCGAGGTCGTGATGCAGGGCGTCGGGCCCAGCTCGATCTGGTACGACGGCACCGCGGTCGTCGCCGAGGATCCCTTCAGCGGTCGTCGCACGCTCGCGGGCAAGGAGGCTCGCCAGGCCCGCTGGGCCACCAGCATCTCGCTCGCGCACGACTGGGCCGAGTACTTCGCGACCGCTCGCACCATCGCGCGTCACGAGCAGGACGGCCGCAGCTTCCTCGACGTCGTGCTCGCCGCCGACGACGGCAGCGAGCTGCTCCTGCGCTTCGACGCCACCACCCACCTGCTGGCCAGCCAGCGCTTCTCCCAGGTCAGCCCGATGGGCGAGCTCCCGGTCGAGATCGTCGTGCTCGAGTACCGCCCGCTGGGCGCGCTGCAGCACGCCGTGCGCACCAAGACCATCACCTCGGTCGTCACCGCCGACAACGAGGTCATCAAGTTCGAGCCCAACGTCGACATCGACGACGCGCAGTTCGCCTTGCCCACCGCACCCGCCGCACCGGCGAGCGATCCTCCACCATCACCCGCGCCGCCCCGCGCGCCTGCGAAGCGCCCGGGCTGACCGCCGGCTACCGTCGCACCAGCACGCGCTCGACGTCGGCTCGGAAGCCGCGACTGGTCGGGATCTGCACGCCGTCGCGCAGCGTCACCACGTACTCACCGCCGGGACGGTGCACGACGCGGGCGACCGCGAGCACGTTGACGATGGCGCTCGGCCGCACTCGCACGAAGCGGCAGGGGTCGAGCTTGGTCTGCATCGCCTTCACGGTGTGGCGCACGAGGTGGACCTTGCGTGCGGTGTAGATCTGCACGTAGTTGCCGGCGGCCTCGACCCAGTCGATCTCGTCGACGTCGATGCCGAGGGTCCGACCGGTGTCGCGGAACAACAACCGCGAGGGGAAGCCGGCGTCGAGACGCGGCTCGCGGGCGAGCTCTGGGGTCGACTGGCCGGCCGTGCCCGGCACATGGACGAGGTCGATGGCGGTCTGCACGTCAGGCACGAACGGGGGCGGCAGGGGCCGCTTACACCGCTACGCGGGGTCCGACGGGGGTGGATCGGCCCGCTTGGCGAGGTCGGGATTCGGATCGGTGGTCGGATCGTCGTCGCGGGCCGCCGCCTTGCGCGCCGCCAGCTGCGCATCGTCGGGCAGGCCCTCCTGCTGCAGCAGCGCCGCCAACCCCCGCAGCGGCACGCCCGCTGGCGGTGCAGCCTGCTGGAAGAACGCCGAGCTGCGATACCAGCTGAGCCCGCGCATCGCGAAGATCTTCACCACCGCCGCAGCTGGCAGCGCCAGCAACACCCCGAGGAAGTCGAACAGCTCGCTGCCGATCATCAGCGCCAGCAGCACCCAGATCGGCGACAGCCCGACCTTCTCGCCCAGCACCCGCGGCGTGATCACGAAGCCCTCGAGCAGCTGGATCACGCCGTACGCGACGCCGACCCACACCAGCTGCATGGGCCCGTGCCAGTCGATGAGGCTCATCAGGATCGCCAGCCCCAGCGCGGTCGCACCGCCGACGTAGGGGATGAACGACAGCATGCCCGCGACCACGCCGATGACGATCGCCAGCCGCACGCCGACGAGCGAGTAGGCCACGCCGTAGAGCACGGCGAGGATCAGCATCACCGTCAGCTGCCCGCGGACGAACTCGCCCAGCACGGCGTCGACCTCGCCCGCCACGTCGACCACGAACGGCCGCCAGCCCGGCGGCACCAGGTCGCGGATCGCCGCGATCATGCGATCGAAGTCGTACAGCAGGTAGAACGCGAACACCGGCACGATCACCAGACTCGCGAGCGCGCCGAGCATCGACATCGTGCCGCCCAGCAGCCACTGCAGCGCCGTGGTCGCGGGCCCGACGGCCTTGTCGGCCACCGCCTTGCCATCGAGCCCGAGCTGCGCGAAGGCCTCGCCGACGCTGTGCGGCACCGGGATGCCCATCGCATCGAGCTGCGGCTGCAGGCGCGCGATGAGCCGCTGCATCGCACCCGGCAGCTCCGCCGCGAAGCCGGTGACGTCGCGGGCCACCGCCGGGACCGCCAGCAATCCAAACAGCGCCAGCGCGCCGAGCACGACCGACAGCACGATCACGATGCCGACCGCGCGCGGCAGCCCTCGCCGCTCGAAGCGATCGACGACCGGATCGAGCATGTACGCGATGAGGAACGCGAAGAACACCGGCGTCAGCACGCCGCGCAGTGCCCACAGCAACAGACCGACCAGCAGCATCGCCGCCAACGCGACGACCCAACGCGGGAACAGCCGACGGGTCTCGTCGTTCATGGCCGGCCAGGGTTGTATCACGGCGAGGCGGCGGCCCCGCGCCAGGTTCACCGCCGCGGGGCCGTGCCTGCGATCGCCGGCATTCCGCCGCTACGGCCCGCCGCGGCGGTGCAGTGGTCGCGCGAGCTTGGCGACCGCGGCCGACAGCTGTCGCCGCGGCAGCGCATCGCCGTAGAACTCGAGCAGCTCGGGGTCGTTGGAGCGACGCCGCCGGCGCAGCGCGCTCTCGAGGTAGCCGGCCAGCAGCGCCACGCCCTTCAAGTCGCGCTCCTTGGCCGAGACCACCACCGCCTGCATCGCGATCGACAGCGGGTGCGCGCCCACGAACCATGCGCCCTCGCCGATGCGACGCCAGCCGTCCCACCACCCGCGTCGACTGCCGTCTCCGCGCACCAGCTCGGCGCGCAGATCGTCGTAGACCACCGCGCGCCAGCCCCGGTTGCGTGCGCGCAGTCCGGTGACGCTGCCCCAGTGTGGCGTCGGGTAGAACGCGGCCTGATCGAGGCACTCGCGTCGCCACAGCCGCAGGCCCGAGCGCGGCGCACCGCAGGGATGATCGAGCTGGGGTGCGAAGCTGCCGTCGTCGTGCACGATCCCGAGCCGACACGACGCGATGCCGACCGTGCGATCACCGGCACAGCGATGCACGAGCTCCGCGAACAGCTGTGGCGGTGGCCGCACGTCGGCGTCGATGTTGGCGACGAAGTCGATGCGCTCGCCCTCGGCCTCGGCGAGCTCGATCGCGGCGCGGAAGCCCTGCGCCAACACCTCGGCGTAGCGCGCGGCGCCGGTGGTGCCGCGGCGCTGCAATCGGATCACGTCGATCCAACGATCGCGCGCCGCGAGCCGCTCGAGCAGCGCGGCGGTGTCGTCGCGACTGTCGTCGTCGACGATGACCCAACGACGCGGTCGCAGCTCCTGCGCACGAATCGTGCTGGCGAGCTCCTCGAGCAGCTCGCCCTCGTCGTGCACCGGCGTGACCAGCACCCAAGACGGCAGGTTCCGCACGGTCGCCGACGTTAGCAGCAGTTCGGGGCGGCGGTGCGCAGCGCAGCGCGATGGTGGCGCAGTCGCCACGGCGGCCCGAGCTCGCGGGTGCACGCGCGTGGGTGTCGGGCATCACTCGCGCGGCGCGCCGTCGGCGGCAGGCGCCGGCACCAACACCCGCACGTCGTCGCGGTGCCATGGCCCGCGCCCTTCCCACTGCCAGCGCTCGCTGCGACCGTCGCCGGCCCGCACCTCGAGGTAACCGGGCGTCTTGCGGGGCAGCCGCAGGTTGCCGCGGATGGTGAAGCCGCCCTGGGAATCGGTCGTGGCGCGCCCGAGCGTCTGGATCCAGACGCCGTGGGCGTCGACCTGCCGCAGCTCGACCTCGACGTCGCGCCGTGGCGCGCCGAGGGCCGCGCCCGCCCGCGGTGCGTCGAGCACCTTGCCGTGGACGCGGACCTGGCCGCTGCTGGCATCCGCGTAGGAGCACCGCGTGCGGTCGGTGGTCGGGATCCCGTCGCCCGTGAGATCGATCGCGTCGTCGGGGCAGTGCTCCGGCGTGCCGACCGCGGGGGTGCGTGCCCAGGTGATGTGGGCAGGTCGGCGCGTCCGCGGGCCGCAGCCACCCGCGATCACGACCACGACCGCCCACGCAGCCCACCGACCGCGACCGCGACCGCGCCCGTGCGCGCGCGCCCGCCCCACGCCGCAGTGAACTCCATCCACCGCGATCGCACGTCCTGGCACCGACCGCTCGCTCGGCTCACCCATGGTTGATCAACCGCCTCGCCGTGGTAACACTTGCGGCATGCAGGGTTACCACCAGCAGCCCCAATTCGCCCAGCGTACCTCGCCCCGCGGTGACCTGCACGAGGGCCTGCAGCGGTTCATGACCGGCGTCTACGGCTGGATGGCCGCGGGCCTGGCCGTCACCGCCGCGATGGTGATGCTCATCGCCACCAACATCTCGGCGATCCGTCTGCTCTACGGCCCCACCGGGCCGACCGGCCTCTACTACGTCGCGCTCGCGGTGCCGCTCATCATGGCATTCGTGCTGCCGGCGAAGATCCCCAGCATGTCGCGCGGCATGGCGGTGGCGCTGTTCATGCTCTACGCCGCGGCGATCGGCGTGATGATCAGCTATGTGCCGCTGGTCTACACCGGCGCCAGCATCCTGGGCGCGTTGGGTGGCACCGTCGGCATCTTCGCCGGCATGGCGGCGCTCGGCTTCGTCACCAAGCGCGACCTCTCGGGCATGGGCCAGTTCTTCGCGATGGTGCTGATGGGGGCGGTCATCGCCTCGCTCATCAACCTGTTCCTGCACTCGAGCGGGCTCTCCTACGCGATCTCGATCGTCGTGGTGGTCGTGTCGGCGGGCCTCACCGCCTACTACAACCAGATGCTGCGCCAGGTCTACAAGATGCACGGCGGCGCTGGGAACCTCGCGATCAACGGCGCGCTCGCGCTCTACGTCAACTTCATCAACATGTTCCTGTCGCTGCTGCGCCTGTTCGGCTCGAGCCGCGACTAGCCCGCGCCTTCGCCCACGCGACGAACCCTGTTGGCGTCGCAGTTGGGCGTCGCGCCTCCTATCGAGAATCTCGATAGAAGGCGCGCAAAACATCGATTGGTCGTGCCGGGCGGTGCGGCTAGCTTTGTCACCGGCGCCCGTGACCTGGCTGAACTACCACCACCTGCACTACTTCTGGGCGACGGCGAAGGACGGCACCGTGGGCGGCGCCGCCAAGCGGCTGCGGCTGTCGCAACCCACCGTCAGTGCGCAGATCCGGGAGCTCGAGCGCGCGCTCGGCGTCACCTTGTTCGACCGGGCGGGACGTCGGCTGCGGCTGACCGCAGTGGGGCAGCGGGTGTTCGAGCGGGCCGACGAGATCTTCTCCCTCGGCGATGACATCCTGCGGCTCGTCGGGGATCCGGTGCCGGAGGTGCTGCGCCTGCTGGTCGGCTGCGCCGACGCACTGCCGAAGCTCGTCGCCTGCCGGCTGCTGCAGCCGGCGCTGGCGGCCCAGCAGGACATGCGCCTCGTCGCCCGGCAAGGGAGTCTCGCGCACCTGCTCGGCCAGCTCGCGGTGCACGAGCTCGACCTCGTGCTGGCCGACGCCCCGATTCCGCCGGGCCTGCACCTGCGCGCCTTCAACCACCTGCTGGGCGAGAGCACGGTCGCGTTGTTCGCGACGCCGGACCGCGCCGCGGCGCTGCGGGAGGACTTTCCACGGCGCATCGACGGCGAAGCGATGCTCTGCCCCGCGGCCGACACGTCGCTGCGCCGCTCGGTCGACGCGTGGCTGGAGGCCAACGGCGTGCGCCCGCGGATCGTCGGCGAGTTCGACGATACCGGGCTCCTCAAGACCTTCGCGCGGGCTGGCTTCGGCGTCTTCGCAGCCCCGACGATCGTCGCCGACGAGCTCGCGCATGCCTACGGCGTGGTGCCGATCGGCACCTGCAGCGCCATCCGCGAGCGCTACTACGCGATCACCCTCGAGCAGCGGATCCGCCACCCCGCGGTGTCGGCAATCTCGGGGGCCGCCCGAGCGCTGCTGGTCGGGTGACGCGACGCCGCCCTTGCCGAACGGAGCCGAAGCGTGCCCCACAGCGAAGCCAAGCCAGCCCCGACCAAACCCACCCCTCCGGGTGCGTGGTCACCCATGCACCGCGCGGTCGGCCGCGTGCTCGCGCCCGTCGAGCGCTTCGCCCAGATCGAGAGCGCGAGCGGGATCCTGCTGGTGGTCGCGACCGCGGTGGCGCTGTTGTGGGCGAACTCCCCGTGGTCCGACGCACTCGAGCGGCTGTGGGCCACCGAGGTGAGCGTGGGCATCGGCGCCCACACCGTGGCGCGCTCGCTGGCGTGGGTCGTGAACGACATCTTGATGGCGGTGTTCTTCTTCGTCGTCGGCATGGAGATTCGCTCCGAGATGGCCAGCGGCGCGCTCGACAGCCTCCGCAAGGCGACCTTGCCGCTGGCCGCCGCCATCGGCGGAATGGTGGTGCCTGCGCTGATCTTCGTGGCGATGACCCACGACGCGCCCACGCTGGGCCGCGGCTGGGGCGTGCCGATGGCGACGGACATCGCGTTCGCGCTCGGCGTGCTGGCGCTGCTGGGGCCGCGGGTGCCCGCGAGCCTGCGCGTGACGCTGTTGGCGGTGGCGGTCATCGACGACCTCGGCGCGATCGTCGTGATCGCCGCGTTCTACAGCGACGGCGTCGAGCTCACCGGGCTCGGCATCGCGGGGCTCGGCATCGTTGCCATCCTCGTACTGCAGCTCGCGGGCGTTCGCCTGCGCGGCGTCTATGTGGTGCCCGCGCTCGCGGTCTGGGTCGGCGCGTACGTCGGTGGCTTGCACCCGACGATCGCCGGCGTGGTGGTCGGTCTGCTCACGCCGGTGACGGCGTGGTTCGGACGCCGCGAGCTCGTCGAAGCCGTCGGCCGCAACGTTGCGGCGCCCGAACCCGACGAGCCGGTGACGCCAGCGTCGCTGCGAGAGCTGCGGCAGGCACAGCGCGAGGCGACCTCGCCCGCGGCCGACCTGATCGACGCGCTCCATCCCTGGGTCGCGTTCGTGATCATGCCGCTGTTCGCACTGGCCAACGCCGGTGTCGACCTCCGCGCGGTCACCTTCGACGACACCACGATGCTGACGGTGGGCGCGATCGCGGGTGGTCTCGTGATCGGCAAGCCGCTCGGCGTGTGCCTGGGCGTCGCGCTGGTGGTACGCGCAGGCGTCGCCACGCTGCCGCCGCAGGTGCCCGCACGGGCGGTGCTGGTGCTCGGCTTGGTGGCCGGCATCGGCTTCACGATGTCGCTCTTCATCGCGACGCTGGCGTTCGGGGATGCGGCCTCGCTCGACGCCGCTCGCCTCGGCGTGCTGGTCGCGAGCGGCGTTGCAGCCGTCGCCGCGTGGATCGCCGGCCGCATCCTCCTGCACGCGCCGGCGTAGTCGCCCTGCCGGATTTTCTATGACGCATGCACGTGCGTTCGATTGGACGGTGCGCGCTCGGACCCCAAGACTGGTCTGCATGCACATCAATCTCCGCATCCGCGACCTCGCCGTGAGTGACGAAATCACCCAACACGTCGATCGACGCGCTCGATTCGCGCTTTCTCGGTTTGCATCCCGCGTCACCGCTCTGCACGTGACGCTGACCGACGCGAACGGCCCCCGGGGCGGGGTCGACAAGGTGTGTCGTGCGACCGCCGCGCTCGACGGCCTGCCGTCGATCACCGTCGCGTCGCGCGACGAGAGCGTGCGCGACGCGGTGGACCGCGCCTTCGAGCGCCTGTCGCGGAGCATCCAGCGCGCGTTCGAACGTCGACTCGAGCGCCGCAGCGCGGGCTGGTCGAGCGTGGGGACGGTCGACTCATGATCGCCGCCGTCGCGCTCATCGGGCTGTTGTTCATCGTGGCGCTCATGGCCTCGGCGTTCGCGGCCACAGGGGTCGCGCTCGAGGCCGCTGGGGATCACGAGCTGCCGGCACTCGACCCCGCGGCCTCGACGACCCGCGGTGTCCTGCTCGAGCTTCGCGGGCGACGAGCGAGGCGATGAGGGTTCGGGGGGCTCCGGCGCGCTCCAAGCCCGACGTGGGAGCGCGGGCCGCCCTCCCACGTGCGTGGGCGGGGGCGACACCGCGGCCACGCGCGCCGCCGCTACGACAGCTGCGCGAAGCGGGTGCGCGCGAGCACCAGCAGCTGCTCGGCCTCGGCACCGAGCGCTGCGCCGCGGCGGTGCAGCACGCCGGCGCGCAGGGGCGGCGGGCCGTCGACGAGCGGTCGACTCACGACGCCGCGCGGCAGGAACGCCAAGCGGAAGCGCGACACGATCGCGGGCCCGAAGCCCCGTGCGACCAGCTCGACCACGCGCGGTGTGGCACCGACCTCGAACGCGGGATCGAAGCGCAGCCGCGCGCCGCCGTGCTCGACGAAGCTCCGCTCGATGCGCTCGCGCGCGGGGCCTTGGCGCAGCACCACCAGCGGCACGCCGTCGAGATCGCGCAGACTCACCTGCGCGGGCAATCGCGCCGCCATCGCCCGCGGCGCGATCACGGCCCACGACAGCTCGCCGAGCACCGTCGCCGACAGGCCCGCGGGCGCGCGGCCCTGCTCGAGCGTCGCGAAGCCGAGGTCGACCTCACCGGCCCGGATCGCCCCCGGCAGCGCATCGTCGTCGTACTCGCCGATGCGGAGCTCGAGCGCCGGATGACGCTCGCGCAGATCCGACAGCGACTCCGCGATCAGATCGAAGGAGCCTGGTAGCGTGCCGATGCGCAGCGCGGCACTGCGACCGGCGAGCGCATCGCGGGTGTGCACACGCCACTCGTCCCACTGACGCACCTGCTGCTGTGCGCGTCGCAGCAGCTCGGCGCCCTGCGGCGTGAGCAGCCCCTGGCGCTGCCCGGGCGCGCGCTCGAGCAGGGCCTCGACGGCGAAGGCGCGCTCGAGCCGCTGCAACAACCGCACGTAGGTCGCCCGCGATCGCCCGCGGCCGCGCGCCGCCGACTGGATCGATCCACGCTGCGCGATGTCGATGAAGGCCCGCAGGTCCTCGAGGTCGACATCCATCGCCGTCGGCGCGTGGCCGCGGACGACGTGCGCGCGGCGCGTCCGGCCGGGCCTGGGCAATGTCTCGTTCACGAGTCATATCATGCACCCAAAATCGCCATCTTGAGGACATTACCCCAGGGTGCTAGCCCAGATGGGATGAAGCTCTCCGGCCGGATCCTGTGGCTGTGCGAGGACCCCGAGGCGCTGCGGCGCCAGCTCGACCGCGCGGAGGTCACCGACGTCGCGGCCCGTCCACTGGCGTTCGGCGTCAACACCGACGCGATGATCAGCGGGGCCGCCTGCACGCTCGGCTATACGCCCGAGATCCTCGGGCCGTACTTCCTCGAGAACTTCGAGGAGGTCGTGCGCAAGGACGAGATCCGCAGCGGTGGCTTCCAGGTCGTCGTCGGCGGCGATGCCTACGGCAGCGGCTCGAGCCGCGAGGTCGCCGTGGTCGCGCACCAGGGCGCGGGCGTGGAGCTGGTGGTGGCCAAGAGCTTCCAGCGCATCTTCCAGGAGAACATGGTCTACAGCGGCCTGCCGTTCACCACCGACTTCGGCGTGCTCGCGCGCCTGTCGGCGGGCGAGGAGGTCGACACCGCCGCGCTGGCGCAGGCGCTGCCGCCGTTCTTCCGCGCGGTCGCCGAGGCCGGCGGTCTGCTGCGCTACGGCTCGCAGTGGCTGGCCGGGACCCTCGAGCCCAGCTACGAGGTCGACGTCGCCGCGCGACCGATGACCTGCATCGAGAAGATCGTGGCGGCGCGCGCGTGGGCCGGCCGCGGCCGCCCGCTGGGGATCGCGGCGGTGCAGCCCGGCGATCAGGTGCTGTGCGAGGCCGGCTTTCGCGGCGTGCACGAGTACACCGGTGGCATGGTGATGTCGCTCTACGCCAGCGAGTGGGACCGTGCTCCGGTCACGCGCCCCGAGCAGGTCGCGGCGTTCGAGGATCACTTCGTGCTCATCGACCAGCCGACCGTGCCCGACAACGTCAAGCGCGCCCGGCTCGCGCCGGCCCGCCAGCTGCGCGACGAGATGGTCGAGTCGTGCGAGCGCAACGGCATCCGCGTGCACGGCCCCGGCCGCGCGCTGCAGGCCGGGGTTTGTCACCGCATCGTCGTCGAGGACTACGCGCGCCCCGGCGAGATCATCGTGCTCACCGACAGCCACACCCCCACCGCCGGCGTGCTGAATGCCTTTGCGTTCGGCGTCGGCTCGACCGCGATGGCGTTCGCGCTGCGCACCGGCATGATTCCGGTGACGGTGCCGAAGACCGTGCGCGTGTGGGTCGAGGGCGACGCCCGCGGACTGCTGTCGCCCAAGGATCTGATCCTGCACCTCATCGGTGATGCGTTCTTCCGCGAGGAACAGTGGCGCGAGTCGCCGACCGACACGTGCGTGATCCAGCTCGGCGGGCCGGGCCTCGATCAGTGGAACGTCGACGAGCTCAGCGTGCTCACCAACATGACCGTCGAGGGTGGGCTGATGACCGGCATCGTCGAGCCCTGCAAGGCGCTGCGCGAGTTCCTGGTCGAGCACGGCCGCGGCGACGATGTCGAGCGCCGCTTCGTCACCCCCGACGCTGACGCGCAGTACGTCCGCACCGTCCGGGTGAACCTCGACGACGTGCCGCTCACGGTCGCGACGCCGGGCGACTCGCGCAACCGCAAGCCGCTCGCGGAGGTCACCGACGTCGACGTGCACAACGTCGTGATCGCCAGCTGCACCGGCGGCTCGCTCGCGGATCTGCGCGCCGCCGACGTGGTGCTGCGCGGCCGCACGATCAAGCCCGGCGTCCGCGTGACCGTCACGCCGTCATCGGCCGAGGTCCACCGCGCCGCGGAGGCCGAGGGCATCCTCGCGCGCATGCGCGCGCTCGGGGCCGTCGTCACGCCGCCCGGCTGTGGCTCATGCATCGGCAACGGCCCGGGGATCCCGCTCGCCGGCGAGACCACCGCGAGCACGACCAACCGCAACTTCGATCGCCGCATGGGCGCGCCGGGGCCGGTGTTCCTGGTGTCCCCCGCGGTGGCCGCAGCGAGCGCGATCACGGGTCGACTCACGGACCCACGCGCGCTGCCAGCGGCGTGATCGCACTCCGTCTCGGTGCGGACACGAGCCTCGATTGCGGTAGCCTGATTGCCGTCGTGGGGACCCTCGCCACCGCACTCGCACTCGCGCTCGCCGTCGCGGCCCCGACGGCCGGAGACGGCGCACGCGAGCGCAGCGACGCCGCGGGCCATGGGGCGCCGACGCCCGCGACGCGGCGCGAAGCCCCGCGCAGCGCGCCCGACGATCGCACCGCCCGCGAGCTGGCGCTGCTGCATCAACACGCGCTGCGCGATCCGTTTGCAGGCCCGCCGCTGGCCGACACCCACGCCGGCTCGCCCGATCTGCGCGACCCCTTCGTGCCCGTCCACGCCGAGGTCGAGCCGCTGCCCTCGCCCGACCTGCGCGACCCCTTCGTGGACGTGACGCGCCCACCGAGGGCGACGACAGCTCCACCCGCGCCCCCGCGCATCGATGCCTGCCGACCGACGCTCGACGGCGTGCCGCTGCAGCGGGCGCGCGCCCTACCCCCGCGGCCGCCGACGTGCGACGTCGCACCTGCGCCGCGTCGCTCGCCCCCGCCGCCACCACCGGCCCCGAAGCCGCCGAGTGCAGCGACACACGCGGGCGTCGCGACCCTCCGCGCGTGAGGCCTGCGGCCTCGCCGTGGTCGTTGGTGCGTTGCGGGGCCCGTGCGCGGGCTGCTAGCGTCCGAGGCCGCATGAAGCAGCTTTCCAGCTATCTCGCGGGTGCGTGGCGAACCGGCGACGGCAAGCCGACGCAACTGGTGAATCCGGCCACCGACGCGGTGCTCGCGAGCGTGCACGCCGTCGGCGGCCTCGGCGAGGCGCTGGCGTGGGCCCGCAGCGAAGGCGGTGCCCACCTGCGCGCGCAGAGCTTCCGCGATCGCGCGCAGACCCTGGGCGCGCTGGCCAAGCTGCTGCACGGCGCACGCGAGGAGCTGATCGGCATCGCGGTGGCCAACGGCGGCAACACCCGCGGCGACGCCAAGTTCGACATCGACGGTGCGATCGCGGTGCTGGCCACCTACGCCACCATCGGCGCCGAGCTGCCGGTCGCGCCGCAGCTGGCCGAGGGCGAGCCCGAGCCGCTGCACAAGGGCAGCAAGCTGCGGGCGCAGCACGTGCTCACGCCGCGGCTGGGCGCGGCGATCCACATCAACGCATTCAACTTCCCCGCGTGGGGCATGGTTGGCAAGTTCGCGGTCGCCCACCTCGCGGGCATGCCGGTGCTGAGCAAGCCCGCGACCAGCACCGCGATGCTCGCGGCACGCATTGCCGAGCTCATGCTCGAGTCCAAGCTGCTGCCGGCCGGCGCGTTCCAGCTGCTGCTCGGCCCCGCCGGCGATCTGCTCGATCACGTGGGCCCGCAGGACGTCATCGCGTTCACTGGCTCGGCCGACACCGGCGCGAAGATCCGCGGCCACGCCCGCGTGATCGCGACCAATGCCCACGTCAACCTCGAAGCCGACAGCTTGAACGCCGCGATCATCGGCCCCGACGTCGAGCCTGGCAGCGAGCTTTTCGATCTGGTGGTGCGCGACTGCGTCACCGAGCTGACCCAGAAGGCCGGCCAGAAGTGCACCGCAACGCGGCGCATCCTGGTGCCGCAGGCCCAGCTCGAGGCGCTGCGCGACGCGCTGCTCGATCGACTGTCGGCGATCGCGGCCAAGACCGGCGACCCGGCCGACGACGCGGTCCGCATGGGTCCGCTGTCGAGCCGTGCACAGCTGGCCGACGCCCGCAGCGGGATCGCGAAGCTGGCGAGTGCTGCCCGCATCGTGCACGGCAACCCCGAGCGCACGGGCTTCGTCGGCGTCGCCGATGGGGTCGGTAGCTTCCTCGAGCCCATCTTGCTCGAGGCCACCGCCGCCGCGGCCCGCGATGCGTCGGCGCCGTTCCACGCCCACGAGGTGTTCGGCCCGGTCGCGACGCTACTGCCCTACGACGGCAGCGTGGCGCAGGCGGCCGAGATCGTCGCCGCTGGGCAGGGCTCCCTGGTCGGCACGCTCTACAGCGACGATCGTCAGCTCACCGCGGCGGCGATCGCTGCGATCGCGCCGTGGCTGGGTCGCATGGTGCTCGCGACCGAGAAGATCGCCGGCGCCTCGCTGGCGCCCGGCTGCGTGTTCCCGGTGGCCAACCATGGCGGTCCCGGTCGTGCGGGCGCCGGTGGCGAGCTGGGCGGCAAGGCTGGCCTGGCGCCGTACCTGCAGCGCACCACGCTGCAAGGGGGCGCTGCCGAGCTCGCGCGGCTGCTCGGCCACGAGTGACGACGACGGGGGTGACGACGCCCGCCACCGCGAGCGTCGGCTCCGGCCGCGGCGCGCCTCACATCGCCGACATCACGCCGAGCACGATGAGCATCGGGATGATGACGGCCACCAGCGCCTCGCCGGCGATGAAGCCGGACGCCAGCGGCAGCATCCACGGCGGCTGCTGACCGCCGCGGCGGCGGCTCACCGCGGCGGCGATCACGGCCCCCACGAACATCGTCACCACCGCGCTGGCGGGCACCAGCATGCCGATGCCGATGCCGGTCGGCGACGGCACGAAGCGATGCCAGCGGCGGTTCTGCTCGAGCACGGTGAACACCACGCCGAGCACGACCGCGATGCCCAGGGCCAGCAGTGCGCTGGGGTGCAGCACGTGCAGCCCCTGCGAGAGCAGCTTCGCGAAGCCGACCCACTTCTGCGAGATCGGGCTCTGCAGCCCGTGCTCACCGCCGATGCCGTAGATGTCGCGCAGCACCGGGTACGCGAACGCCAGCGAGATGGCACCGACCGGCACCGCCATCAGCTGGATGATCGTCACGTAGCGCGGCGTCGAGCCGACCATCTCGGCGGTCTTGTAGCTCTGCATGAGCCCCTCGGACTCCGCGACGATCGAGCCGGTGACGCCGCTGGCGACCATGTTGGCCTGCACGTTGCCCGGCGCGATGAAGCCGAACACACCCTGCATGAGGTTCGACAGCGCGCTGATGGGCCCCCAGTTGGTCTCGCCGAACACCCGCAGGCCCACGAGCATGAGCGGGATCGTGAACAGCAGCGCCAGCAGCGTCTGCCACAGCGGCAGGCCCAGGCCGTAGCGCTGCACCAGCAGCAGCGCCACCGCGGCCACGCTGCTGCCGATCACGACCCACCGCATCGGGAAGTCGCCGGCGTCGACGCTGGCGCCCGACAGCTGCCGGAAGGTCCGCGCGAGGATGCGCCACTTGAGGAACAGCGAGGTCAGCCCGCCCGCGACCATCATGCCGGTCGCAGGCCACATCACCCACAGCAGGATGTCGGTCTTGTGCGCGTCGGCGGCGATGATGCCAGCGGCGGCGAGCAGCGGCGGCGCGATGACCCACGACAGCAGCGACCCGACCACCATGTTGGCGCAGATCCGCAGCCCGATGATGATCCCCGAGCCGAGGTTGAGCAGGCTCAGCGACACGCCGAAGCCGGTCACCGCCGCGAACGCGCCCAGCTTCATCGGCACGACCTCGGCGATGAAGTGGCGCAGCGTCGCGAACGACAGCGCCGCCGAGCTGACCAGGCCGCCGATCATCGCGCGCGCGGCCTGCCGGGCGCCCTCGCCCCGGGCGTCCAGCACCAACAATGTCTCGCCGGCGGCGAGGCCGTCGGGGAACGGCAGCTTTTCGTCGACCACGAAGTGCTGCCGCAGCGGCACCGCCATCAACACGCCGAGCACGCCCGCGGTGGTGAGCCACGCGAAGATCTCGAGCTTGCCCAGCTGCAGGTCGATCGCGACGTCCGGATCGGCCGTGAGCATGTCGAACGCGGCCAGGATCGTGCACAGGAACGCGGTCTGCCCGGCGATCAGACCCGCGGCCTGGGCCAGGTTGCTCTCGCGCTTGATGCTCACGCCCTTGGCGACGACGCTCAGCATCATCCAGCCGAAGAACGCCGAGACCACCGCGATGTTGGGCCCGAAGCCGAGCTTGAGCACCACGTAGGGATACGAGACGCCGATCAGGACCGCGACCGCGAGCGCGACCACCACCGCGCGCGCGGTCAGCTCGCGCTCGGCAGTCACGGGCCGCGCTTGGCGTCGTCGGCCTTGGCGTCGGCGCCCTTGGGCGCGGGCGCCTTGGCCTCGTCGGTGGCCGGCGTCTTCGCGTCGGCCGGCCCAGTCGGGCGCGGCGCGACGATGGGTCCGCCGCCCCGCGGCTGCGCCTTCGCCTCGCCGCCGGGGGCGAGGCCCGGCTCGCGTCGCTCCGCCGGCGCCCTCGCGTCGACGGCGTCGCCCGCCTTCGCGTCCGGCTTCGCGTCCGGCTTCGCGTCCGGCTTCGCGTCCGGCTTCGCGTCGCCCTTTGCGTCGTCGCCCTTCGCGTCCGCCTTCGCGTCGTCGCCCTTCGCGGCGTCGTCGCCCTCGACTCCGTCCTCCGCGAGCGCCTCGTCCTCCCAGCGCGTGCGCAGCCGGTCGACCCAGGCCTCACGTCGATCGGAGCCCGCGGCGTAGGGGAAGCCGGCGGCCGCCAGCTCGGCACGACGGAACGCGGTGTCCCCCAGCAGTCCGAGCGTCAACGCAACCGCCGCGCACGCGCCCACCACGACCCGCGCGCCGCGGCCCGGTAGGGTCGGGATCTCGGTGTTGCCCGGCGGGCGGAAGTACATGCTCACGATGAGGCGCAGGTAGTAGTACGCGCCGACCACCGAGTTGAGCAGCGCCGCGATCACCAGCACCCGCATCACGAGGTTGTCGTTCTCCAGCGCGGCCCGGAAGATGGCCAGCTTTCCGAAGAAGCCGACCGTCGGCGGCATGCCCATCAGCGACAGCAGGCAAATGGTGAGCCCCAGCGCCATGGCCGGGTGGCGCTGGGCCAGACCCGACCACTCGTGGGCGGTGGTGCCCTCGGTCTTGTTGGCGCCGTACCAGCTGACGCAGGCGAACGCGCCGAGCGTCGAGACCGCGTAGGTCAGCACGTAGAAGATCACCGCCGCGACCGAGAAGTCACCGGTCATGCGCGACCACTCGATCTGGTCCTGCGCACGCATGGTGCCGATCGAGAACGCGTGGCCGTAGAAGTTCGCCGCCGCGACCACGCCGACCAGGATGTAGCCGACATGCGCGACCGAGCTGTACGCCAGCAGCCGCTTGACGTTGGTCTGCTGCACGGCAGCGAAGTTGCCGACCGTCATGGTCGCCAGCGCCAGCACGGCCACCACCGAGGTCCAGCCGTAGGGCGCGGTCGCCAGCCGCTGGGTCGCGAACGAGCCCACGAACACCTTGAGCAGCGCGGCGAAGCCACCGATCTTCACGCCGGCCGCCATGAAGGCGGTGGTCGGCGACGGCGCGCCGTCGTACGCGTCGGGCGTCCACATGTGGAACGGCACCGCGCTCACCTTGAACAGCAGGCCGGTCAGCATCAGCAGCATGCCGGGGATGAACAGCGCGGCCGGGGCCATGCCCATGACGGCCTTGTCGGCGGCGTGGTGCACCGCGTCGATCGGCGCGTTCTCGGGGTGCATCGCCAGCTCGACGTAGGGCTGCGCGGCGCCCCACTGCGTGAAGACCTGGGCGATCTGGCCGGCCAGTGCGTCGAGGTTGGTGGTGCCGCAGGCGCCGTACACCAGCGCGATGCCCATCAGCAGCAGCGCCGACGAGAACGCGCCCATGATGAAGTACTTGAACGCGGCTTCGGCCGAGGCCCGCGCGTTCCACCGCGCGCCGACCAGCACGTAGATCGCGATGCTCATGGTCTCGATGCCCAGGAACACCGTGACCAGGTCGGTCGCGTGATCGAGGATCATCATGCCGAAGGCGGCGATGAGCACCAGCGACTCCTGCTCGCCGTACTCGAAGCGGTGTGAGCGGGCATAGTCGCCGGCGAATGCCAGCACGCCGCCGGCGACCACCAAGACTCCGAGGTCGAGCAGCACCGAGAAGTGGTCGACGGCGAGCAGGCCGGCAAACACGGACACGCCGCGATCGAGCTCGACGGCGCCGAACTGCGTGAGCGCGACGGCAATCGCCAGGCCCACGCCCGCGAGCGCGACGCGGCGCTGGAACCCGCGTGCGCCCGGGCGTGCAAAGGCATCGGCGGCGAGCAGCAGCAGCGACCAGATCGCGACGATCATCATCGGCGCGAGCTGGGCCATGTCGGCCAGGGCCGTGGCGCCGGCGGTGGTCGCTGCCGCGGTGGTGGTGGCAACGGCGTCGGCGGCCGCGGCCGGTGCGGCGGGGGCGAAGGTGGCGAGCAGAGCGTTCATGGGTTGCCTCCGGCCTTCGCGTCGGCCTTGCGGTCGGGCGCCGGCGCGACGGCCTTGGGCGCCGGTTCACCGGGCGCTGGGCGCAGCGCGGCCGTCCCTGGTGGCGGGCCGGGGGGTTGGCCCGCGGGTGGGCGCACGGCCCCGGGCGCACCCGCCGGACGTGCGGGCGCACCGGCGGCGCCGGGCGTGGGCACGGGCTGCGCACCCGCACCCGGGGTGGGCTGCGCCGCCGCCTTGGTCGCGGCCTCGCGCGCGGCCTTCTCCTGCGCGGCGGCCTCGGCCCGCTGCTTGGCCTCGGAGGCCTTCGCCGCCTCGGCCGGGCGCTCGTCGCCGTAGGTCGCAGCGATGCGCGCCTCGGGATCGGGGCAGCGATCGACGAGCTCGGCGAGCAGCATCGGGCCATCGCCGTTGGCGTTGAAGATCGACGCGCAGCGCTTGAGGTTGAACTGGGCCACCGCGGCCTGCGAGGTCGGGTCGATGCGCGCCGTGAACGGCCGCGGGTACAGCCCCATCAGCACGATGAGCGCCACGAACGGCACGAACACCAGGATCTCGCGCAGGTTGAGGTCGGGCAGGTCGACGTTCTTGGGGTTCGACAGCGGCCCGAACATCAGCTTCTGGAACAGGTGCAGCAGGTAGACCACGCCGAGGATCACGCCGGTCGCCGCGACGACCACGAGGATCGGCACCGCGTAGAGCGTGAGGCCGCCGTGGGTGAAGGTCCCGACCATGATCAGGAACTCGCCCACGAACCCGACCAGGCCCGGCACACCGGCCGAGCCCAGCATCGCGATCATGAACATCGCCGCGAAGATCGGCATCGGCTTGGCGAGCCCGCCGAACTCCGAGATGAGCCGGGTGTGGCGGCGCTCGTACAGCACGCCGATCGCCATGAAGAGCGCGCCGGTGGTGAGGCCGTGCGCGAGGCTCTGGTAGGTGGCGCCGGTGAGGCCCTGGGTGCTGAAGCTGGTGATGCCCAGCACGATGAAGCCCATGTGGCTGACCGACGAGTACGCGACCAAGCGCTTGGCATCGCTCTGCACCCACGCGACCAGGGCGCCGTACACGATGCCGACCACCGCGAGGATCGCGAGCAGCTGCGAGCCCTCGCCGGCAGCGAGCGGGAACAGCGGGTACGCGAAGCGCAGCAGGCCGTAGGTGCCGAGCTTGAGCAGCACGCCGGCGAGGATCACCGAGCCGGGGGTCGGTGCCTGGGTGTGCGCGTCGGGCAGCCAGGTGTGCACCGGGAACAGCGGCACCTTGATGGCGAAGCTGAGCACGAAGGCCCAGAAGCACCAGAACTGCGCCTCGGGCGTGAGCACGACCTGCGAGAGGTCGTTGTAGTCGAAGCTCCAGACCCCGCGGGTCGCCGTGTGGTGCTGCACCGCGAGGTAGATGATCGCCGCCAGCATCAGCGCCGAGCCGACCATCGTGTAGAGGAAGAACTTCACCGCCGCCGCGACGCGCTGCTCGCTGCCCCAGATGCCGATGATGAGCGCCATCGGCACCAGCATCAGCTCCCAGAACACGAAGAACAGGATCATGTCGAGCGCGACGAGGGTCCCGATCATGCCGGTCTCGAGCACCAGCATCGCGACCACGAACTCGCCGCCGCGCTTCTCGATCGAGCGCCACGCGCCCCAGATGCACAGCGGGGTCAGCAGCGTCGTGAGGACGACGACCCACAGGCTGAAGCCGTCGACACCCACGTGGTAGTGGATGCCGAGGTCGCGGATCCACGGCAGCTTGGTCTCGAACTGCATGCCGGCCTCGCCGACCACGAAGCCGGTCGCCAGCGGGATCGAGATCAGGAACTCGAGCACCGCGATGGCCAGGCCCACGCCCTGCGCGAGACGGGTCTCGCCGGACGGCAGCGTCGCCACCACCAGTGCGCCGAGCATCGGCACGATCAACAACATCGTGAGCACGTCGGTCATGGCGCACCTCCTGCCCCGCCGCGGGCCCCAGGTTGGGGCGCCGGTGGCCGGCCCCCCAACGGATCCACGACCGGCCGATCACCCGGCGACGGCGGCTGCACCGGAGCGGCCTGCGGCGGCGGCCCCGGACGACGCACGTTGTCCGGCCCGAGATCGAATTCGAAGCCCGGCCCCTCGACGTGGATCGGCTGCGCACCGAGGGTCGGTCGTAGCCCGCCCGCATCCACGGGATGCACGGGGTTGGGTCCGGCCACGGTGACCGTCGGGTTGGCGAACACCGACGCCAGCACGATCGCGACACCGATGAGCAGCACCGCGAGGTAGCGGCGCACGTTGCCGTTGTGCCAGATGCGAACGCGGTTGCCGATGGCACCGACGCTCCACGACACGCCGCCCACGCCGACGCCGTCGACCAGCAGCTGATCGCCGACCTGGTAGGCCACGCCGCCGACCATTCGCACCGGGCGCACGATCGAGGCGTCGTAGATCTCGTCGACGAAGTACTTGCCGAGGCTGGCGCGGTACAGCCCGCCGAGGCGCTTGGCCCAGTCGGCCGCGGCCGCCGATGGCCCGTCCTTGTAGAGGCTGCGCGCGAACAGGATGCCCGCGACCGCGATGCCGACCGAGAGCGCCATCATGCCCAGCTCGACCCCCGCCAGCACATGGCCGTGCTCGTCGGCGAAGCCCTCGCGCACGCCCACGAAGTACTCGCCCGAGAACGTCGCCGACAGCTGCGTGATCGGATGCAGCCACTCGTCGAGCACGTGCGGCAGGTGCCCCGGGGTCACGTGCGGCACGCCGAGGAACCCGCCGAAGGTCGCGAGGATCGCCAGCACCACCAGCGGGAACGACATGATCCACTGCTCGTGGACGTGATGCTCCCAGGTGTGGTGGTCGCCGCGGAACTTGCCCTCGAAGGTGAGGAAGTACAGCCGGAACATGTAGAACGCCGTGCACGCGGCGGCCACCAGGCCGAGCGCGTACGCGACGTAGTTCAGCCCCGGCGACCACGCACTGGCGTTGGTGTACGCGTGAAGGAGGATCTCGTCCTTCGAGAAGAAGCCGGCGAAGATCGGGATGCCGGCGATCGCCAGGCACGAGATGAGGAAGGTGCCGGCGGTCCACGGCATCTTCTTGCGCAGGCCACCCATCGTGCGGATGTCCTGGTTGTGGTGGCAGGCCTCGATGACGGCGCCGGAGCCGAGGAACAGGCACGCCTTGAAGAACGCGTGGGTCACGAGGTGGAACACCGCCGCCCCCCACGCGCCCATGCCGGCGGCGAGGAACATGTAGCCCAGCTGCGACACCGTCGAGTAGGCCAGGACCTTCTTGATGTCGTTCTGCGTGATGCCGATCGTCGCGGCGAACAGGGCCGTGAGCGCGCCGATGAGCGCGACCACCGACATGGTGATCGGCGACAGCGCGAACAACGGGTTCAGCCGCACGATGAGGTACACGCCGGCGGTGACCATGGTCGCGGCGTGGATGAGCGCGCTGACCGGGGTCGGGCCCGCCATCGCGTCGGGCAGCCAGGTGTAGAGCGGCAGCTGGGCGCTCTTGCCGGTGCAGCCGACGAACAACAGCATGGTCGCGGCGGTCGCGATCGAGACCCCGAAGATGGTGTTGGTCACCAGGTCGGAGTCGGGGCCCGCGGCGCAGGCGGCCTTGATGGCGTCGTAGTCGAGGCTGTGGGTGACCGCGTAGATGAGCAGCATGCCCAGGATCACGCCGAAGTCACCGATGCGGTTGACGATGAAGGCCTTGCGGCCGGCCGAGGCCTTCTCGCTCTCGTCGTAGTAGTAGCCGATGAGCAGGTAGGAGCAGAGCCCGACGCCCTCCCAGCCCACGAAGGTCAGCACCAGCGACTTGCCCATCACCAGGATGAGCATCGCGGCCATGAACAGGTTGAGGTACGCGAAGTAGCGCCAGTAGGAGCCGTCCTTCGCCATGTAGCCGACCGAGAAGATGTGGATCAGCAGACCCACGCCGGTCACGACCATGCACATCACGGCCGACAGGTGGTCGATCATCAGATCGAAGCCGACCATGGTCTCGCCCGAGACGATCCACGGGTAGATGCGATGGACCACGCGGTCGTAGCCCTGCCCGACCATCGCTTCGAACACGATCGAGAAGGTGTAGAAGCACGAGAACGCGACCGCTCCGATCGCGACCAGGTGCACGACTTCGCGACCGAGGCGGTCGCCGAGCGTGCGCATGATCCAGCGCCCGAAGACGAGGTTCCACAGCGCCGCCACGAGCGGAAACAGCGGGATCCAGCCGAGGGTGAGATTGGCTTCGTTCATGGGCGAGCGAAAGGAGCGAGGGGGAAGAGTCGTCGGAGGAGGTCCGCCCGGGGGCAAACGCGGCAGCTAGTCGCGCAGCAGCGACAGGTCGTCGATGTCGGTGCCGGTGCGGGCGCGGAAGATCGACACCACGATCGCGAGGCCGACCGCGGCCTCGGCCGCGGCCACGGCGATCGTGAACATCGCCAGCACCTGGCCGTCGGCGTTGCCCCACTGCCGGGAGAACGCGACCAGCGCGATGTTGGCGGCGTTGAGCATGAGCTCCACGCTCATCAGCACGATGAGCACGTTGCGTCGCAGCAGCACGCCCGCGGCCCCGATGAGGAACAGCGCGAACGCGAGGTAGAGGAAGTGCGTGATCGGCAGCATGGTCGGTGGCCTCGTGCGATGCGCGGGGGGTCTCAGGTGCCGCCGTCGTGGCCGGACGCCGAGGGCGCGCCGAAGTCCATGACGGGCGTGGGGCCGGGCGGTGCGATGTCGCCGGGCTCGAGGTGATCGACGACGCCGGCGGCGTGGCGCGCCGCGTGGGTCATGCCGTCCTGCAGCGAGTCCTTCTCGCGGTCACGGCGGTTGCGGGCCACGACCACCGCGCCGATCACCGCCGCCAGCAGCAGCAGCGAGATGGCCTCGAACGCGAACAGGTAGTCGGTGAAGATCTCGCGACCGATGGCGTTGGCGGTGCCGAATTCGACGCTCGGATCCATCGCGGCGCCCGGGCTCAGGAACTGCCGCGCGAGCGTGCCGAGCAGCACCCACGCCAGGAACCCACCCGAGAGCACCAGCGAGCCGTAGTAGCCCACCCGGGCCACCCGCGAGGGCCGACGGTGCTCCTCGCGACCGCGCTCGTCGACGTCGAGCACCATGATCACGAACACGAACAGCACCATCATGGCGCCGGCGTAGACGAGGATCTGGATCGCGGCGAGGAAGGTCGCCGACAGCAGCAGGTAGCACACCGCGACCGCGAAGAAGGTCGCGACCAGCCACACCGCCGCGACCACCGGGTTGCGACGGGACACCGTCGCCAGCGCCGACACCACTGCGATGGCCGCGAACAGATAGAAGACCAGCTCTTGCCCGCTCATGCGGCACCTGTGACGCCGTCGCCGTGTGCCGGCGCGTGGTGGTGTCCGCCGGCGACCACCACCGGGTGGGCGTCGCGGACCTTGGCCTCGAACTCGTCGCGGAACTTGGTGAGGAACGCCAGGGTCGGCCACGCGGCCGCGTCACCGAGGGCGCAGATGGTGTTGCCGGCGATGCCGTCGGCGATCGACGCCAGCAGGTCGACGTCGCCGGCGCGGCCGTGGCCGAACGCGATGCGATGGGCGACCTGGGCCAGCCAACCGGTGCCCTCGCGGCACGGCGTGCACTGGCCACAGCTCTCCTCGGCGAAGAAGTGGACGATGCGCCACGCCGCCTGGGTGATGTCGGTGGCGTCGTCCATCACGACCACGCCACCGGAGCCGGCCATGGTCCGCAGCGTGCGACCGCCGCCCAGGTCGAACTTCTGCCCCGGACGCACCTCGACCTCGCGGATGCGCTCGTCCTTCTGCAGCGCGTCGAACTCGAACGGCACGTCGAGCTCGGCGTCGGTGAGCACCGGCATCGACACGCCACCGGGGATGACGCCCTTGATCTTGCGGCCCTTGGGCACGCCGCCGCAGACGTCCTCGACCAGCTGACGGCCGGTGACGGTGAGCGGCAGCTCGTAGACGCCGGGCTTCTTCACGTGGCCGCACACCGACACGATGCGCAGGCCGCCGGAGCGACCGGTGCCGAGCTCGGCGAAGGCCTTGCCACCGTGCTCGACGATCCACGGCAGGTTCGCGATGGTCTCGACGTTGTTGACGATGGTCGGCTTGCCCCACAGGCCCTTGACGGCCGGGAACGGCGGCTTGAGCCGCGGCCAGCCGCGGCCACCCTCGAGGCTCGACAAGAGCGCCGTCTCTTCGCCACAGATGTAGGCCCCGAGGCCGCGGTAGACCGTGATGTCGACCGACGCGCCCGAGCCGAACACGCGCTCGCCGAGGTAGCCCTTGGCGTAGGCCTGATCGATCGCGGCCTGCAGCACGCGGTACTCCCGGGCCATCTCGCCGCGGATGTAGATGTACGCGTTGCGCACCTTGAGCGCGACCGAGGCGATGATCATCCCCTCGATCAACATGTGCGGGTTCCAGAAGAGGATGTGCCGATCCTTGAAGGTGCCGGGCTCGCTCTCGTCGGCGTTGACGACGAGGTAGACCGTGTCGGCGTCCTTGGGCACGAAGCTCCACTTCATGCCGGTCGGGAAACCTGCACCGCCGCGGCCGCGCAGGTTGCTGGCCACGACCTCGGCCGAGATGGCCTCGGGGGCCATCGCCACCGCCTTGCGGGCGCTGCGATAGCCGCCCTTGCGCTCGTAGTAGTCGAGCTGCTTGGCCTCGGGCACATCGAAGTGCTCACTGATGATCTTGACGTCGAACCATCCCATGGGAGCTGTTCTCTTGGCGCGGGCGGGGCCGGGCGTGCGGGCGGGGAAAACCGGTGCGGGTTTGGGTCTTGCGGCCGACTAGACGCCGAGTTCGCGCGGCACCTGGCCCTTGGCCAGGGCGTCGAGGATGGCGTCGATCTTGGCGCGATCGAGCTGCTCGAAGTACAGCGGGATCTCGGGCTGGCCGCGCTCGGCGATCTGCGCCACCGGGCCGTAGCCACACGCCGCGAGGCACTCGACCTCGGTGAGCGTGATGTTGTCGTCGGCGGTGGTGCCCTTGTTGGCGACCCCGAGCCGGCGCTTGCAGTGATCGAACACGTCGTACGCCCCCATCAGCTGACAGCCGATGTTGGTGCAGACCTGCAGGTGGAAGCGACCGGGTCGCGACCGGTTGATCATGAAATAGAACGTCGCGACGCCCGTGACGTGGGCGGCGGTGAGGCCCAGTCGCGCGGCGACGAGGTCGATGACCTCGGCGTCGACGTGTCCGAACTGTTCCTGCGCGAGGTACAGCACCGGCAGACACAGCGCGCGACCGGCACGGCCTTCGGGAAAGCGCGGCCACAGCTGCTGGATGCGCGCCTCGATCTCGGGGGAGAGTTGCTTGCCTGGCACGGGGCTATTCGCGCCCGGAACCTAGGATGGTGCCCGATTTTCGTCAATGCCTCGTGGGCCCCCTCGGGCGCCACCGGAGCGGCCGCGGGTGCCGCTTCGCCGTGAAAGCGCTCGAATCGTCGATCTGCCCCCGGCACCATGGACGCGCGATCTCCCGGCCCGCTGGCGTCGCGGGGCCGCGATGGGGCTCCACGCGCGGGCGCTCAGCCGCCGGGGAGCACGAGCTCCATGCACACCGCCCCCGGCTGCGCCGCGGCGGCGACGAAGTTCGGCGCGTCGCGGATCGCCGGATCGGCGCTGCGCGTGTCGATCGGCGAGAAGCCCAGCTTCTGTCCGAAGAAGTCCGCCGCGGAGGTGGTGAGCAGGTAGATCCGCCGCAAGCCGAGCTCGCGGGCCCGACGCAACACGCAGTCGCCGAGCACCCAGCCCAAGCCCGTGCCGCGCCGATCGGGTGCGACCGCGAGGCCGAACAGGAACCCGGCGTCCTCGGCGTTCTGCAGGCTGACCACGCCGACGACCACGCCGGGCGCCCGCATGACGAAGGTCTCGACGTCGCCCGAGGGCACGATGGGCGGCAGGTCGTAGCCCGCCAGCAGCGTGGTGACGGCGTCGGCGTCCTCGGGCGCCATGAAGGTCACCGGATCGCCGAAGCCGAACAGCAGCTTGTCGGGCAGGCCGCCGAACGCGCCCGAGCTGAGCATCAACACCGTGTCGCCGGGCACCGCGTTCTCGAGCACCGCGGCGGCGAGTGCGTCGACCTCGTCGAAGCTGCGGGCCTTGACCCCGCGCGAGCCGATGCCGCGCGCCAGCGCGACGGTGTCGAGCCGATCGTCGAAGGGGATCTTCTCGGGCGCGAACAGCGGGCCGACGTAGACCGCGGTCGCGGCATCGAAGCTGCTCGCGAACGCGTCGGCGAACGCGCGGCGCCGCGATGAGGCGCTGCGCGGCTCGAAGCACACGTGCAGCGCCTGCTCGGGGTACTGCTTGCGCACCGCGGTGACGGTCAGCTGCACCGCCGTGGGGTGATGCGCGAAGTCCGACAGCACGCGCACGCCCTGGGCCATGCCGACCAGCTCCTGGCGTCGCTTGACCCCGCGAAAGCTGCGGACACCGCGACGCAAGGCCTCGAGCCCGGCGCCCTCGGCCTTGGCCATCGCGATCGCGGCCAGCACGTTGCCGAGGTTGTAGCGCCCGATGAGCTGGGTGCTGAACAGCCCCAGGCTCTCGCCGCGCACGACGACCTCGAAGGTATTGCGGCCGCCGGGGGAGCGCGGCCGTTGCAGCGCGAGCACGTCGGCGCCCTCGGGCCGCGCGTGCTCCGGCAGCACGCGGTAGGTGGTCACGCGGCAGCGCGCACCGGCGGCGATGCCGAGCGCCTCGGAATCCTCGGCGTTGACGATGAGCTCGCCGTCCTCGGGCACCAGCGCGACGAAGGCCCGGAACGCGGCCCGCACCTGCTCGAGGTCCGCGAAGATGTCGGCGTGGTCGTACTCGACGCCCGTGAGGATCGCGCGCTTGGGCCGGTAGTGGAGGAACTTGCTGCCCTTGTCGAAGAACGCGGTGTCGTACTCGTCGCCCTCGAGCACGAAGGCCCTGCCCTGCCCCAGCCGTGCGCCGAGCCCGAAGTTGAGCGGCACCCCACCGATGAGGAACGA
Source organism: Deltaproteobacteria bacterium (assembly GCA_016709225.1). NCBI lineage: Bacteria > Pseudomonadati > Myxococcota > Myxococcia > Deltaproteobacteria bacterium. Next base: position 1,976,471 of record JADJEE010000001.1, read on the forward strand.
CGGCTGCAACCCCGCGGACTCGAGCAGCCACGCCACGAGGCTGCTGGTGGTGGTCTTGCCGTGGGTGCCCGCGATGACGAGGCTGTCGCGACCCGGCAGCAGCGCCTTGGCGAGCAGGCTCGGGAAGCTCTCGAGCGGCAGGCCGCGGGCGCCCGCCTCGACCACCTCGGGGTGATCCTTGCTGCAGACGTTGCCGACCACGACCGCGTCGGGCGCCCACGCGAGGTTGGCCGGCGAGAAGCCCAGCATCACCGGGATCTCGGCGCGCGCGAGTTGCTCGGACATCGGTGGATACACCGCGGTGTCGGAGCCGCGCACGTCGTGGCCGGCATCCTTGAGGAGTCGGGCCAGCGCGCCCATGCCGGTGCCGGCGATCGCAATGAAGTGCACCTTCAAGGCGGCGCGAGACTTGCCCAGCCGTGGCTTGGACGTCAACCACCGAAGGACCGGCGTGGGCCGCCGCGACCCAAGCACCGTGATCCGTGATCTTCCTCCGGCGGCGGCAGCCGCGAGTTCGTTACGCAATCTTGGTGCGGGCAACGGGGGTGCGGTCGAAGGGGACGAAGCCCCGAGGGGACCGCGCAGGCCAACCGTGCACAAGCCTGCGCACGCGCGTGCGACACGCGCGGGCGTGCCGCGGCCACGGCCCCACGATTCGTGCTACGGGAACGTCGGCCGCCGAAGGACAAGCACATGCGAGGACTCTCCGAGATGAGCGACCAGGAGCGACGCGCCCACCCGCGCAGTCCGGCATCACTCGCGACGCGGATCTGGCACGAGGAGCGACTGCTGCTCTCGGCACGGACGCTCGACATCAGCTTGAGCGGCGCGCTGCTCCACGGCAGCGTGCGCCTCGACCCGGGGGAGATCGTCCGCGTCGAGGTCAGCCGTGGCGGGCTGCGCAATCCCTTGGTGCTGCGCGCCGAGGTCGTCCGCATCGAGACGCCCTCGCCGCTGCTACGCCGGCACGGCATCGCGGTGCGCTGGCTCGACGCCGATGTCGCCGATCACGCGGCGTTGGCCTCGTTGCTGCGCGCCAACCCCAGCTGACGCGCGCGCCGGTCGTGGCGCCGCTTGGCGATCACGACGCGTCGTCGTGACGTCGCCGCTGCTCGCTGCGCGCGTGCGCCCACAGGCAGTGCAGCGCGGCCGGGGTCATGCCGGGGATGCGCGCCGCCTGGGCGATCGAGCGCGGGCGCACGGCGGCGAGCTTGCTCGCGCACTCGTGGGAGAGACCACCCAGGGCGTGGAAGTCGACGGTGTCCGAGAGCGGTAGATCGGAGGCACCGTCGCGCATGCGCGCAACCTCGTCGCGCATGCGCTGCTCGTAGCCGCTGTACAAGAGGATGGCCTCGGCGCGCGCGCGCAGGGTCGGCTCGAGTGCATCGGCGGCGCTGGGATCACGGCGCATCGTCGCCGCGAGCTGCTGGGCATGGGCGTCACGTGCGAGCGCGGCGTCGCGTCGTCGCGCGTCCACGAGCCCGCTGTCGAAACCGAGCTGGGCCAGCCGCACGTCGGCGTTGTCCTCGCGCAGCACGATGCGGAACTCGGCCCGCGAGGTGAACATGCGATAGGGCTCGTCGCAGCCCTGCGTCACGAGGTCGTCGACGAGCACGCCGAGGTAACCGTGCTCGCGCGGCACCACCAGCGCGGGGCGATCGAGCAGCTCGGCGGCAGCGTTGGCGCCCGCGACCAAGCCCTGTGCGGCGGCCTCCTCGTAGCCCGAGGTGCCGTTGACCTGTCCCGCGAAGTAGAGCCCCGCGTAGGCGCGCGAGGCCAGGCGATGATCGAGCTGACGGGCATCGATCGCGTCGTACTCGACGGCGTAGCCGGGTCGCAGCATGCGAGCGCGCTCGAGCCCCGGAATCGTCGCCAGCAGCTGGGCCTGCACCGCGGCCGGGAGGCTGGTCGAGATGCCGTTGGGATAGACGCTGTCGGTGTCGAGCCCCTCGGGCTCGAGGAAGATCTGATGGCGCTCGCGTTGGGCGAAGCGCACCACCTTGTCCTCGATCGACGGGCAGTACCGCGGTCCGCGGCCGGTGATGCGGCCGCTGTACATCGGCGAGTCGTGCAGGTGCGCGCGGATGAGCTCGTGGGTCCGCGGCGTGGTCGCGGTGATGTGACAGAGGATCTGCGGCAGCACCGGCGGCGGCGGCTCGGGATCGTCGGCCCAACAGAAGCGCGGCAGCGGATCCTCGCTGGGCTGGGGCTCGAGCCCCGCGGTCACGAGGCTGGGGCCGAACAGCCGCGGCGGCGTGCCGGTCTTGAGCCGCCGCAGCGACAGACCCAGCGCCGCGAGCTGGCGCGACAGGCCCAGCGCGGGCGCCTCGCCAGCGCGTCCCCCCGGGATCGCCTCGGTGCCAGTGTGCAGCACGCCGCCGAGGAACGTGCCGGTCGTGACCACGACGGCATCGGCCTCGATGCGGCTGCCGTCGTGCAGCACCACCCCGCGCACGCGACGGTCGTCGACGATCCACAACGACTCGACCAGCCCCTCGCGCACCACCACCCTGCGCGCCGACGTCAGCGTTGCGCGGGCGTGGGCACCATAGCGCTGCTTGTCGACCTGCAGGCGGGTCGATCGCACCGCGGGACCCTTGCTGCGGTTGAGCACGCGACCATGGATCGCGCAGGTGTCGGCGGCGCGACCCATGAAGCCGCCGAGCGCGTCGATCTCCCGCACGAGGTGGCCCTTCGCGACCCCGCCGATGCTGGGGTTGCACGGGGTCTGGCCAATGCTCGCGACGCTGCCGGTGACGACCTCGACGCGCGCGCCGACGCGCGCGGCCGCCAGCGCGGCTTCGATGCCGGCATGGCCGCCGCCGATGACGAGAACCTTGCGCCGCGTCGCGTCTACGGACACGACAGCAGCGCCACGTCGTCGAGGTTCCAGCCGCCGATCGTGTACACGCCGCCCGAGCCGACGTTGTTGCAGATGCGGAACTGGAAGTCGTCCTGCACGAAGCTGTTCAGCGAGTGGTTGATCTGCACCCAGTCGGCGTCGGTGATGAACGTGCTGTCCGACGACCAGATCGTCACCCACTGCGAGCCGTCCCACACCTCGATGAGGTTCTGCATGTACGGCGTGTAGTCGCTGTTGAGCCAGCGGTAGAACTGCAGCATCAGCGGCCCGGCGGCGACCGTGGTGTCGATCACCGGGCTGGTGAGGCAGTAGAAGTCGTGCAGATCGGTCGGCGCGCAGTCACCCAGCTCGACCCCGGCGACGCCGTTGTCGTCGGTGTCGGTGTGATCCATCGCCGGGTCGGAGTTGCCGACCGGGCACGCCGACGCGGTCGCCGAGCCGATCTCCCACGCCGTTCCCAGTGTCCAGCCGGCGTCGTTGTCGGCGAAGTCCTCGCCCCAGAACGGCACCAGGTTGTCGGGCACGCAGGCGCCCGCGAGGCACTGCTCGTTGGTGCTGCACGCGAAGCCGTCGTCACACGGCGAGAAGTCGGGCGACAACGTCGAGTAGCACTCGCCGCTGAACTGGTTGCACGCACCGACCTGACAGCCGTTGTCGAGGTAGCTGCAGTCGACGCTGTCGCCGTTGATGCACGCGCCGGCGGTGCAGGTGGTGTTCTCCGTACAGACGTCGAAGTCGTCGCAGGTATCGCCGTCGTTCAGCGCGATCTGGACGCACGCGTCGATGCCAGCGTTGCACTGGCCGACGTTGCAGCCGTTGTCGAGGTAGCTGCAGTTGAGCGGGTTGATCGCACCGCACAGGCCGGCCACGCAGTACGAGGTGGTGCACGTCGAACCGTCGTCGCAGGCTTGGCCGCTGAAGGCCGGCTGCGCAATGCAGCTGTGGGTGACCTGATTGCAGGCACCCACCGCACACTGGCCCGCGAGCTCGGCACAGTCGCCGTCGTCGAGGCACTCGACCGCCAGGCAGTTGCCGGCCTCGCAGTAGAGCGTCGAGCAATCGTCGTTGCCGTCGCACTGCCCGCCCTCGGGGCAGCCGGGGCACGAGCCTCCGCAGTCGACATCGGTCTCGCTGCCGTTGAGCAGCCCATCGGCGCAGCTCGCCGGCGTGCAGGCCCCGTTGTCGCAGAGCTCGCTCTGACAGTCGGCGGGCTCGTTGCACGCGAGGCTGTCGCCACACGGCGGGCAGCTGGGACCGCCGCAGTTCACGTCGGTCTCGTCGCCGTTCTTCACGCCGTCGTCGCACGCGGCCTCGCGACAGGTGTCGAAGGTGCAGACCCCGGACGCGCAGTCGTCGGGACCGACGCAGTGCTGGCCCGCCTGGCATCGCGCGTCGCAGGTCGGGCCACCGCAGTCGACGTCGGTCTCGTCCTCGTTGGAGACGCCGTCGTTGCAACCGGGCGCGCCGGTGTCCGAGCTACCGCCGCTGCCGGAGTCGGAGCCCGAGGAATCGACCGAGGTGGTCGAGCTCGTCAGCGTGGTCGCGCTGCCGCTGCCGCTGCTCGATCCGCCGCCCTCGGCGCCGGAGGTGCTGCCATCCCCCGTGATCGGCACCGTCGATCCGGTGCAGGCCGCAAGTGCCACGGTGGCGGCGGCGAGGGTCGACTGGAACACGCGGCTGCTCGTGGGGGCGGCGAGACGACGCATGCCGCGATGGTATCGGAACCCCGCCAGCACCGACGCCCCCACGCTCACGCGCGAGGTCACGACGCGGCTGTCGCGGGGGCGGGCGTACGGGCCGATCGTCCGCTCGGACGCCCCGCCCAGCGATTGCGCGGCCCAGGGGCCTGTCGCTAATCTAGCGTCGCCCCAGAGGCCGCGGCGTGTCGCCTGCCGCGGAGGACGATCCCCATGCGCCTGCGTCACCGAACCAGCCCGTCACTTCGCCCGTCGCTGTTGATCGTCGCCTTGTCGCTGGCCTGCACCGGCCCGAGCGCCAACATCGACGACGGCTCCTCCGACGGTGGTGGGTCCAGCTCCACCGGCGCGAGCACCAGCCTCACCACCACCACCGCATCGACCACGGCGAGCGACAGCTCGGGCGATGGCTCGAGCGGCGGACCGATCACCACCACGGCGACGACCGATCCCGGCAGCTCGAGCGACAGCGGACCACTGCCGGGCGAGTGCGGGGCGCAGGCGGCCTGCAGCGCGCCCGCCCCCTCGGGCTGGTTCGGCCCCACCATCTACGCGCGCGTCACCGAGGCCGGCGACCTCCCGGCGTGCCCGGCCGAGTACGCCGAACCCGGACCGACCGTGCTCGAGGGCTACCACGATCCCGGCCCGGCGCTGTGCGACTGCGAGTGCGACTACGGCGTGGCGCCCAGCTGCTACGGGTACAAGTACTCGCACACCACGGCCGCGTGCAACAGCTACCTCGACTACGCGCAGGTGAGCGAGACCTGCATGAACACCAACGTCGCCGGCTTCGCGTCGTTCTACGCGTACCTGCAGAACTCGCCGAGCTGCATGCAGAACAAGGTCGAGGAAATCCCGCCGGTCGAGTGGGATGCGACCGTGCGCTCGTGCAAGCTGCAGGGCCCGGCCACCAGCTGCGAGGAAGGTGCGGGTGTCTGCACGCCGCTGCCACCGAGCGACTTCGAGGCCAACCTCTGCGTGTACAAGCAGGGCGACGAGGCCTGCCCGCCCGGTGAGTACTCGGTCAAGCGCAGCTACTACTCGAACATCGAGGACAGCCGCGACTGCTCCAGCTGCAGCTGCGGCGCCGCGGTGGCGACCTGCGAGGCGGTCATGGAGGTGTACGCCGATCTCGACTGCGCCGGTGATGTGGCCTCGGCGGTGCCGAACAACGCCTGCACGCCCGCGACCGGCAGCTCGGTGGCGATGGCACTCGACACCGGCCTCGGCTGCACGGTCGCGTCGGCCCCCGAGGCCACCGGTGAGGTCGCGCCGACGGGCCAGTTCACGTTCTGCTGCCAGGGCTGACGCCACCGGAAGCCCGCACCATGACCGGGTTCGTTTCACTGGTCGGGGCCGGCCCCGGTGACCCCGGCCTGCTGACGTTGATCGGCCGCGATCGACTCGCGCGCGCCGACGTGGTCGTGATCGACTACCTCGTCAACCCGATCCTGCTCGCACACTGCCGACCCGACTGCGAGATCCACCAGCGCGAGGCCGGGCCGCGCGGCGGTGGTGCGCTCGATCAAGCCGAGACCAACGCACTGCTGGTGGCGCGGGCCCGCGCGGGCGCCCGCGTGGTGCGGCTCAAGGGCGGAGACCCGTGCCTGTTCGGGCGCGGCGGCGAAGAGGCACAGGTACTCGCGCAGGCCGGCATTCCCTTCGAGTTCGTGCCGGGCGTCACCTCGCCGCTGGCGGCTCCGCAGTACGCCGGCATCCCCATCACGCACCGCGATCACACCCCGGCGGTGACCTTCGTGTCGGGCTGGGAGGCCTACGAGAAGGCCGGGCTCGCGGTCGCGTGGGAGCACCTGGCGCGCTCCGCCGGCACCCTCGTGCTGCTGATGGGCGTGAAGAACGCCCGCGAGAACGCGCAGCGGCTCATCGACGCCGGGCGTGATCCGGCCACGCCGGCCGCGGCGATCCGTTGGGGCACGCGCGGACTCCAGCGCACCGTCGTCGCGACGCTCGCCACGATTGCCGACCGCATGCACGACGCCGGTCTGCGGGCGCCCGCGGTGATGGTGGTCGGGGACGTGGTCGGCCTGCGCGAGCAGCTGTCGTGGTTCGAGTCGCGGCCGCTGTTCGGCCGGCGGATCGTGCTGACGCGCGCCCTCGATGCCGCCGGCCCGCTGGCGTCGACGCTCGCCGAGCTCGGGGCCGACGTCGCACTGCTGCCGTGCGTCGCCGTCACGCCGCCCGATGATCTCGACGCGCTCGACCGGGCGGTCCGCAGCATCGAGTTCAAGAGCGGCGTCATCCTCTCGAGTCCGGGCGGCGTCACGGCGTTCTTCGACGCGCTCGTGCGGGTCGGGCTCGACCTGCGGGTGTTGGCGGGGCGCGCGGTGGTGGCGATCGGAGCCGCGACCGAGCGCGCCTGCGCGGCCCGAGGCATCCGCTGCGATCTCGTGCCCGAGCGCGCGAGCTCGGAGGGCCTGGTGGCGGCGCTGCGCGAGCGCGAGTGGCTCGACCGCGCGTGGCTGCACGTGCGCGCGGACGCCGGCCGTGACGTGCTCGCCGACGCGATCGCGGAGGCCGGCGGACACTACGTGCTCGCGGTCGGGTACCGCGTGGTGCGACCGTCGCCGCCGGCCGCGTTGGTGCGAACGCTCGCCGACACCGAGCACGGTGGCGACGGCTTCGACGCGATCGTCGTCGCCAGCGGCAAGACCGGCGCGCACCTGCTGACGACGTTGACGCAGGCGTGGGGCGAGCCGCGGGCCCGCAACGCGATCGCGGCGGGCAAGCTGGTCGCGATCGGCCCGGTGACGGCGGCGGCGCTGACCGAGCTGGGGCTGCGGGTCGATGCGGTGGCCGAGCAGCCCAGCGACGATGGCGTCGTCGCGGCGCTGCGATCACTGTGGTGACCGCAGGCGCCCGCCGACACCGCTGCGACTACAGCAAGGGCTTCAGATCCGCGACCGCGTTGGGCGTGAGCGCGTACTCCTTGAGGTCCTTGTGGCAGGCGTTGCACTTCACTTCCTTGCCGGCCGCCTTGGCCTTGTCGACCACCGACTTCATCAGCTTCTTGGCGGCATCGACACCGCCGGCGTCGCACGCAGCCTTCACTTGGGGGAAGTCGAACTTGGTCGCCTTGCACGGCTTCGGCCCGTCGGCGCTGGCCTGACCGAGCGAGAGCGCGAGGCCAGCAAACGAGCACAGGGCGAGGGCGAGGACGAGGGGTGTGCGCTTCATGGGTGCGTAGGACTCCGGTGAGTGGGTACGGGTGGCCGTCGATCCGTGACGACGCCCGCTCGCGATGGTAGTCGCTCGCCCGGTACGTCGGTGAGCACGCGTTGGTTTCGCCCGCGGATCTGCGTAGATGCCCGCCGCGGACGCCCGTGGCGGGCTACGGGCGCGGGCGCCCGTTCGAGTGCGCGACGCTCCCACCCGGCCTTTGCACCTGTAGAACGCCGTCCGCGACCCATCGCGGCCAATTCGCCACTGCTCGCGCGTCGCGAACTTGCGACCGCGCGATCTCGGTGCAGACGGGGGCGGTGCACGTGTCCAGCGCTCGCTAGCGGCTGTTACGATGCCGGCCGCGCTGCCTTCAACGACGGTGCCCGCGTGATGAGCACGGTGCACCCCGAACCAACAGCAGGACCATCGACACATGCAAAGAAGAACGAAGCTTGCGACCAAGCTGGGCACTGCCCTGCTGGTCGCCTCCACGCTGCCGCTGGGCGGCCGGGTCGACGCCGCGGATCACCGCGACGCGCCCGGCACGCAGGCGGAGCCAGTCGCGGACATCAACGACGTCTACGCCTGGTACAAGGCCGATACCGACACCATCGTCGTCATCATTACCTTCAACCCGCTCCTGGCGCCCGATGCCGGAGAGGAGCAGACGTACAACGTCGACGAGCTGCCCAACGTCCTCTACACCATCCACATCGACAACGACTCCGCGCCGGTCGCCAACCCCACCGGCTGGGACTCGCAGGATGGCACCACGTTCGGCTCGGACATCGCCATCAACGTCCGCTTCGGCACCAACTCGCTGAACGAGTGGGGCGTGCAGTTCGAGAACGTGCCCGGCTCGAGCGGCACCATCGTGGGACCGGTCGAGATGGCGCTGCACGACCGTGACGTCACCGTGCAGGCGGGCATCTTCGACGACCCGTTCTTCTTCGACCTGACCGGCTTCATCGCGACGATCGCCAACCTCGACGATCCCGAGCAGGACCCCATCGATCTCGCGTTCCGTAGCCTCACGGGCGTGACCGAGAACGACGACCTCGCGGGCCTGAACACCATGGCCATCGTGGTCGAGATGCCGGCCGCCGAGGCGCTCGCGGACAACCCAGACGGCTTCCTGCAGATCTGGGCGACCACCGGGAGGGCACCCAAGTGAAGACCACCAACTTCACCCACCTCATCATCGCGGCCGCCCTGGTCGTCGGCTGCGTGCCCGGTGACGACACCAGCGCGAACGACAGCAGCACTGGCGCTGACACCACCGCGTCGACGACCGCCTCGACGACCAACACCACGACCAACACCACGACCGCCGACAGCACCGGGATGTCGGCGTCGATGACGGCGTCCGACACCACGACGGCGGACTCGACCGACTCGATGGGGAGCTCGACCTCCACCACCGAGGATCCGGCGACGTTCCACTTCAACGAGACGCCGCCCGACATGTACACCCGCGTCGACCGCATGGGCTTCCCCGCGGTCAACACCGGCCTGCACATCCACGGTGACAAGGACATGTACAACGCGATGAGCCCGATCGACGACGTCGATCCCATGGGCTACTTCGAGGTCAGCGTCGCGGAGACCGCTGCGTCGCTGATCTTGCTGCACTTCGGGCCCGACAACATGCCCAGCGGCACCGACGGCCTCGACGACGAGCTCCAGCCGCTGTTCCCCGACCCGCCGGGTCCGGGCCTCGCGACCTGCTCGCCGCCGTCGATCGCCATCGCGGGCTCGTGCGCCGATCAGGGCGGCGGCCTCGCGGCGTACCCCGACGTGCTCAAGCTCTCCACCGAGCTGCCGCCGGGCTTCCACATCGATCCGGACACCTGCGGTCCGGTCGCGAACGGGCGCATGCCGGCCAACCCGGCCATCGACATCATCCTGTCGGTGCTGACGCTCAACCTCGCCGCACCGCCGCTGCCCGAGGCCTCGGGCGTCGGCTTCCAGTGCGACGCCGAGTGCGACCCCGACACCGAGGACTGCCCGCACGCGCTGGCGACCGCGTTCCTCAACCTGCCGGCCGCGCTCAACGGTGGCGACGCGGACTTCTCGCTGAACCCGATCGCCAACGACGCGGACTTCCCGGCGGAGTTCCCGTACCTCGCGCCCGCGCACACGCCGTAGTGCGCCGCTCGGCGCGGTCGAGCTCGACCCGCCGATCCCAACGACGCCCCGTGTTCGTACCCTCGGACACGGGGCGTTCGTCGCTGTCGTTCCCTGCACCGAAGCTCGCCATGTCCAAGCCCCTGCCCTGCCTCTTGTTCGCCGCGCTCACGCTCGGTTGCTCACAATCCCAGCCCGCGCCCGCAACCGGTGGCCCCAACGTGCCCGCGACGGCGGCGGTTTCGACGCCCCCGGTCGCCGAGGCCACGCCGGCCGCGAAGCCGGCCTCACCGCGGGTGGCGACGCGCAAGCCCGGCGCCACGATCGCCTACGCCGACGAACTCGCCGACTGGGACCGCAAGATCGCCGCGTCGATCAAGCGCGCCGAGGCGCAGCCCACCAGCCTGATCGCCGCCGAGGCGGTGGCGGGTTCCTACCTGACGCGCGCGCGGCTGTCGGGCAGCTACGACGACTACGCGAGCGCACAGCTGTGGGTCGACAAGGGCTTCCAGTGCGATCCGAGCGGACGCAACGGGCCGTTCGGCACGCGAGCCTCGCTCAATTTCACGCTCCACCGCCTCGATCGTGTCGATGGGGATTTCGCCGACGCACAGCGCGGCAAGCACGACAACATCACCGAGTCGGGCCACAAGCTGTTCGCGGCCAACCTCGCGCTGCAGCGCGGCGACCTGAAGGCCGCCGGGCCGTTGTTCGACGCGTCGATCGCCCTGCACCCAAGCGTGGGCAACCTGTCGGCGAAGGCCTACTACGTGCTCGGCATGGGTCGGCCCGACGAGGCCGAGGCGCTCTACCGGCAGGCGCTCGACATGTACCACGGTGCCACCCGTGAACCCGCCGCGTGGCTGCACCTGCAGCTGGGGCTGCTCGACCTCGGCCGCGGTCGCTGGGACGACGCGCTCGCGCACTACCGCGACGCCGAGGCCAAGCTCAGCGGCTACTGGCTCATCGACGAGCACATCGCCGAGATCCTCACCCTGCAGGGCAAGACCGACGAGGCGATGGCGCTCTACCTCGACATCATCGCGCGCACCGACAACCCCGAGTTCATGGACGCGGTCGCCGGCATCCTGCTGGCGCAGGACAAGGCCGACGAGGCCAAGGTGTACATCGAGCGTGCCGACGCCCGCTTTCGGGTGCTCTCGGCCCGCTACCCCGAGGCCGCGTACGGCCACGCGCTCGATCACTACCTCGAGTTCGGCGATGACCTCGCCCACGTGGTCGAGCTGGCCGAGAAGAATCACGCGCTGCGCCCCAACCCGGACGCCAAGCAGCGGCTCGCGCAGGCCTACCGCAAGGCCGGTCGCATCGACGACGCCAAGCGGGTGATCATGCAGGCGCTCGCGAGCGGCTGGACCACGGCCGACCTCCACGCCGAGGCCGCCGAGGTACTGCGCGCCGCAGGCGACACCAAGGCAGCGGACGCCGAGCTGGCGAAAGCCCGCGCGATCGATCCCCACGCCGGCGCGTGAGCCTCGCCGGCCGCCGCGTGTCGCCTCAGCCGTCGAGACAGCAGTAGGTCGTCGGCGAGACGTCGAGGATCTCGCCGATCGGATTCGGCTCGCTCGGATCGCACGACAGGCCCACCGGCAGCTGCGGCGGAGTGCCGGCGGAGGTGAGCGCCGAGCTGACGCCGAGGTTGCTGGCCTGGTTGCAGCTGCCGCTGAGCGACACCGACGAGACCGGGTTCTCCGAGCAATCGTTGGTCCCGAACAAGTACACGTTGCCGGTGCAGTCGCCCTCTGGGGTGGCGCAGCTGCAGGTCGAGCAGTCGCGCTGGTCGTCCACGTCGTCGTGGAGCACCGAGCGATCTTGATAGGGAAGATCGGCCGGGCACTCGACGTCGCCCTCGGCCCAGATGCACACGCGTCCGTCGTAGGGTGGCAGCGGCGGCGCGAGGCAGACCTCGTCGTCGTTGCAGCCGAGGTTGTCCGGCACCGCGATGCCGCACGCCGTCTCGCGGCGGGTGAAGCTCGGCGTGGGCTTGTCGACGCTCGGCGTCGGCGTGCAGTTGCCCCCGGTGACCGGTGCGTTGCCCGTCCAGTACTGGTTTGCGGGGGAGTTGACGTTGATGTTGCAGCCCGCCACCGCGTAGGTGCCATCCAGCTGCCCGCCCGGGCAACCCGCCTGGCCGTAGCGGCGGATCGTCGGGGTCGCACAGCTCGCGCCGACCGGGTTTCCGCAGGTGCAGCCGCAGGTGACGGCATCGGCGGTGACGTCATCGAACGCGACGCGGCTCATGGTGTCGAACACGTCGACACAGGCCGGATCGGGATCGCTGGGCGTGTCGACGATCATCGCCACCGGCCCGGTCCAGCCCGCAGGCGCCAGCGGCCGGCAGGTGTCGAAGCAGATCGGCGGGCCCGAAGAGCTGCTGTCGGCGGAGGTGGTGGGCGCGTCGGTGGTCGCCGACGTGGAGCTGTCGTCGGTGGTGGTGCTCGACGCGGTCGTGCTCGACGCGGTCGTGCTCGTCGCGGTCGTGCTCGTCGCGGTCGTGCTCGCGGTGCCACTGCTGCTGCCGGCCTCGCCGCCGCTGGTGTCGTCGGGCAGGAAGGGGTTGTCGGCGGTGCAGGCCGCGAGCACCACGGCGAGGAGTGTGACGTTCCGGTTCACGCCCCCATGATGGCACGAACCGCAGGGCTCGAAAACCGCACGAGCGTCACGCGGTCTCGCGCGCGGCAACGGCCGGCGGATCACCCGAATCCGTCGCGACCACCCACGCACCGACCAGCCGTGCGGCGTCGAAGTGACCGCCGGGGTCGTCGGGTGCAGGTGCGACGTACAGCTTGGGGCCGGGACCGTCGTCGAGCTCGACCGCGATCAGGATCTGGCCGACGGCGGCGAACGACCGCGCGACCGCGGCGAAGCTCGACGGGCCCCGCGCGCCGCGCTCGACATGCATGTGCACCAACGACTGCCCCCACGCGCCGAGCAGCTCCTCGTAGACCTTGTCGAAGCCCGGCACCACCACCGCCTGGAACAGGAAGAACGCGCGCAGCTCCTGGCTCGAGTAGACCTGCACGTGGTGCTGGCCCAGCGCGCGCGCGCGCGCCGAGAGCCGCGCGGCGAGGGCATGATCGAAGACCTCGGCAACGACGTTGGGCGGTGGCTCGCCCTCCTGGTGGAGACACAGCTGCTCGAGCTTGAGCAGGGCGGTGGTGATGCGCGGATCGGCCTGGGCCCCGTCGGCGCCCACGAACAACACCGCGTCGACGCTGCGCACGTGGCCGAAGCCCGCGGGTAGATCGACGAGCGTGCGGCTGGCCATCCAGTCGGCAACCTCGAACTGCAGCCGGCCGACGCGCTCGGGGGTCTCGGGCATCCGCACGTCCCAGTGCCCCGACACCAGCACCTCACCGCCCAGCACGAAGGTGCCGTGGCGTCCGCCCAGCAGCCCCCGCGAGACCAGCTGCGAGTGGGCGTCGAGGGCCGCCGCCGCCGCACGCCTCGCGTCGGCGTCGTCGACCAGCACCAACACGTTGCCGCTGGGATCGGATCGGAACAGCTCTTCGAGCATGTAGATGGTGCCGCTGCGGAAGCCGCACACCAGCACGCGCGTGGTCTTCGGTCGCCGCGTCCGCGTCAGCGTCGGCACCACCCCCTGCGCCGCGGCGGCCCCCGACACCTGGGCGTCCGATGCTCCGGGCTCCGTGCGACACACGTCGACCCAACGCCGCACCGCGCCGAAGTCGGCCGCCAGCCCCACCAGGCCGCGCACGAGCTCGCCGCGGATCGCCTGACCATCGCCGGGGTTGAGCGCGACGTCGAACGGACGCGCCGCCGCACCGCCGGTGTCGAACAGCAGACCGATCGGGATCACCGGGCCACGATCACCACCGACGCGCTGCCCCGCGTGGGCCAGCCGCCGCATGATGCTCGCACCGTCGCCCCCGAGGTCGTCGAGCCGCGACACCTGCAGGCCCAGGCCGGGCGTGTCGAAGAAGCACGTATAGATCTCGTGCCCCGCGCTGGTCAGGAGCTCGGCCAGCAGCTCGCCCAAGCCGGGCCGCCGCGCGACCCCGGCGAAGAACAGGCCCAGCAGCTTCTCGGTCGGGACCACCCAGCCGCGGAAGCTCTCGCCGGCGGTGGCGAGCGCGGCGCGAGCCGCCGCGACGTTGCTGTCGTCGAGGATTTCGACGATGACCACGCGCGTCCGGGCCAGCGCCGGCGCACCGCGTTGACGCTCGCGCGCACGCACGCGCTCGACCAGCGTGAGCAGGGTGCGGATGGTCTCGGCATCGGGGTGCCGGTCGTCACGCTCGGCCAGCAACAGCACGCGCTTGGCGGCCACCAGATCGGCGCGCGTGAGCAGCTCCTCCTCGTCGGCCGGCCGCGCGCGATAGGCCACCCGCGAGAAGCCACCGTCGCGCATGAAGTCGGGCGCCTCGTCGGGCACGCCGACCACCACGAAGCGCGGGCGCGTGACGCCGCGGCGGCGCAGGTCCGCGAACCATCGCCGCGACAGGACCCGCGAGTCCGACGGGAACAGCTTGCGGTAGTACGCGAGCAGCTCCTGCAGCAGCCGCCGGGTCGACGGCGTGAGGTTGACGATCACCGTGTGGCCGCGCAGCCCTGGCGAGCGGTTGCGCGAGTGCTCGACCAGCTCGCGCACGACGTCGCTGCCGAGGCCGATGAGGAACGAGATGAGCAACAGCCCGAACACCGTCAGGCCCAGGCTCACCATCACCGCCGCCAGTACGTTGGGCGACTCCAGCATGTTGCCGGGATCCTGGACCTGCCGGAACGACCACCAAAGCAGCACCCAGAAGCGTTGATCTTGGCGATCGATCACGCCGTCGTAGTTGGCGTCGAACTCGGCGCCGTCGGTGTAGTGCAGCACCACCGCGCCGGCGAGCGACATGCCCGCGACCACCACGCCCATCAGCGCGACCTGCCGCAGCCGCTCGCGGCGTGCGAGGATCTGCCAGGTGTCGCCGAGCAGACGGCTCCAGTAGCCGATCAGCGCGAGCAGACGCAGCAGCCGTGCGACCCGCAGGAACCGCGCGCCGCCGCCGGCCACCGTCAGCGGCACGAACGAGAGCAGCGCGAGCGCGTCGACGGCCAGCAGCGCGATCGCAGCGCCGCGCGGGCGCAGCGGTGGCTGATCGACCAGCTCCGGCGCGACGCCGAACGTGGACGGCACCGACGGCCGCGTGGTCGCCGACACCGCCAACACCCGCGCGACGAACTCGGCCGCGAACACCAGCAGGAACACCGGCTCGAGCCGCTCGAACCACGGCACCGGCAGCAGGCTCGCGATGATCGCGACGCTGAGCAGCGCACGCGCGAGCGTGCGTTCGAGCACCCGGTCGCAGACCAAGCCCCAGCGGTAGACCCGCACGGCGAACGCGGACTGCATGTCGGAACGACTCGTGCGCGAGGGTACCAAAGCCGTGGGCACGCGTGGGCGCGTCGCAGCCCGGCATGGGCGCCGCCGACACCCCACCGTCGCGTGCTACGTTCGCCGCCGTTCCAACGTACACCCTTCGGGCGTCCGACGGCACGAACTCCCCGGCCCCACCCGCGTGCGACCAGCGAGCCCGGCCCCCTCCGGCACGCCACGACCCAGACCGTGAGAAGCCAAGCGACGTGACCACCCGCATCGAAACCGACAGCATGGGCGAAATCGAGGTCGGCAGCGACCACTACTGGGGCGCACAGACCGAGCGTTCGCTGCACCACTTCGACATCGGCGACGACACCTTCGGGCGCCCGATGATCCGCGCGCTGGGCCTGCTCAAGAAGGCCGCCGCGCAGACCAACGGCGCGCTCGGCCAGCTCACGGCCGACAAGGTCGAGCTCATCGCGCGTGCGGCCGACGAGGTCATCGAAGGCAAGCTCGATCGGCACTTCCCGCTGCACGTGTGGCAGACCGGCAGTGGCACCCAGAGCAACATGAACGCCAACGAGGTCATCAGCAACCGCGCGATCGAGCTCGCCGGTGGCGTGATGGGCAGCAAGAAGCCGATCCACCCCAACGACGACGTCAACCGCGGGCAGTCGAGCAACGACACCTTCCCGACCGCCATGCACATCGCCGCCGGCGAGCAGACGGTGCACCACCTGCTGCCCCACGTCCGCGCCCTGCGCGACGCGTTGTCAGGCAAGGCCGCCGCGTTCGCCGACGTCGTCAAGGTCGGTCGCACGCACCTGCAGGACGCGACCCCGGTGACCCTCGGCCAGGAAATCTCCGGCTGGGTCGACCAGCTCGACCACGCCATCGCCGGCGTCGAGCAGGCCCTGCCCCAGGTCTGGGAGCTCGCGCTCGGCGGCACCGCGGTCGGCACCGGCCTCAACACCCACCCCGAGTTCGCGGTGAAGGCCGCCGCCGCGATCGCGGGCCTGACCGGGCTGCCGTTTTGCTCGGCACCCAACAAGTTCGCCGCGCTCGCCGGCCACGAGGCGCTCACGGCCTTGCACGGCAGCTACAAGGTGTTGGCCTGCGCGCTGAACAAGATCGCCAACGACGTGCGCTGGCTGGCCTCGGGCCCGCGCTCGGGCATCGGCGAGATCACCATCCCCGAGAACGAGCCCGGCTCGTCGATCATGCCCGGCAAGGTGAACCCGACCCAGTCCGAGGCCATGACCATGGTGTGCGCCCAGGTGATGGGCAACGACGTCGCCGTGAACATCGGTGCGATGAGCGGCAACTTCGAGCTCAACGTGTTCAAGCCGCTCATCGTCCACAACGTGCTGCACTCGGCGCGCCTGCTCGGCGACGCGTGCCGTGGCTTCCGCGAGTTCTGTGCGGTCGGCATCGAGCCCAACCTGCCGCGGATCGCCTCGAACCTCGAGCGCAGCCTGATGGTCGTCACCGCGCTGAACCCCCACATCGGCTACGACGCCGCCGCCAAGATCGCCAAGAAGGCCCACAAGGACGGCACGACCCTGCGCGAGGCCGCGATCGCCCTCGCGCTGGTCTCGGCCGAGGACTTCGATCGCTTCGTCGATCCCAGGAAGATGGTGTAGCCCCATGAGCAATCCCCTGTCGAAGATCGAGTTCGCGGTCCCGTTCACGGAGATCCGCGCCGAGCACGTCGAGCCCGCCGTCGATGGGTGGCTGCAGCAGGCGAAGGACGGCATCGCGG
The DNA here is from genome assembly GCA_016709225.1 of Deltaproteobacteria bacterium. Taxonomy (NCBI): domain Bacteria; kingdom Pseudomonadati; phylum Myxococcota; class Myxococcia; species Deltaproteobacteria bacterium. The sequence continues at coordinate 1,993,444 of JADJEE010000001.1, forward strand.
CGATCGCCGACGACACCGCGCCACCCGACTACGACCGCACGCTCGGCGCGCTCGAGGACTCGGGCCTCGGGCTCGAGTACGCGATGGGCGTGGTCGGGCACCTCGAGTCGGTGGTCACCGACGACGCGCTGCGCGAGGCCTACAACGCAGTGCAGCCGAAGGTCGCGGCGTTCTCGTCGTCGATCCCGCTGCACCCGGGGCTGTGGCGGCGCCTGCGAGCGCTGGCCGACAGCCCGGCGGCGGCCGGGCTCGATCCGACCCGTCGGCGGCACCTCGACAAGACCATGGACCAGTTCCGCCGTCACGGCGCCGAGCTGGACGACGCCGGCAAGGCGCAGCTGCAAGAGCTCGACGTCGCGCTGGCGATGGCGACGACCAAGTTCTCCGAACACGTGCTCGACAGCACCAACGCGTGGGAGCTCGTGGTCACGCAGGAGCGCATGCTCGCCGGCCTGCCCGAGTCGGCGCTCGCGGCCGCGCGCGCCAGCGCGAGCGCGAAGGGCAAGGCCGGCTTCCGCTTCACGTTGCAGGCGCCGTCGCTGCTGCCGGTGATGACCTACCTCGACGATCCCGGCATCCGTCGCGACGTGTGGCACGCCGCCAACACGCGGGCGACCGCCGGCGAGTGGGACAACCGCCCGGTGATGGCGGAGATCCTCGCGCTGCGCCGCCGCAAGGCCGCGCTGCTCGGCTTCGGCGACTTCGCCGACTTCGCGTTGGTCGACCGCATGGCCAAGACCGGCGCGCGTGCGAAGGCCTTCGTCGACGAGCTGCGCGGGCGCACCGAGGCCGCGTTCGTGCGCGAGCAAGAGGACTTGCTGGCGTTCCGCCGCGAGCGCGAGGGCGCCTCGGCGCCGGCGCTGCAGCCGTGGGACGTGCCCTACTGGGCCGAGCTGCAGCGCCGCGATCGCTACGACTTCGACGACGAGGCACTGCGCCCCTACTTCGCGCTGCCGGCGGTGATGCAGGGGTTGTTCGCCATCGCCGAGCGGCTGTACGGCGTGCGCATCACACCCGAGCGCGCGCTGCCGGTGTGGCACCCCGACGTGCAGGCCTACCGCATCGACGACGAGCACGGCACGCAGATCGGCGCCTTCTATGTCGACGCGTACCCACGCGAGACCAAGCGCGACGGCGCGTGGATGAACGGCCTCATCACCGGCCACCCCACGCCCGACGGCTTCGCGCCGCACCTCGGGCTCATGTGCGCCAACCTGACGCCGCCGCTCGACGGGCGGCCGTCGCTGCTGGTCCACCGCGAGGTCGAGACGCTCGCGCACGAGTTCGGCCACCTGCTCCACCACCTGCTGTCGCGCGTCAGCGTGCGCAGCTTGGGCGGCACCAACGTCGCGTGGGACTTCGTCGAGCTGCCGTCGCAGATCATGGAGAACTGGTGCTGGGAGCGCGAGGCGCTGGACCTGTTCGCGCGCCACATCGACACCGGCGAGACCATCCCCGAGCGACTGCTGCAGCCGATGCGGCGCGCCCGGACCTTCCGCGCCGCGTCCGCGATGATGCGGCAGCTGGGCTTCTGCGACGTCGACCTGTCGCTGCACACCGCGTACGACCCGGCGGTGCACGGCGACGTCGTGCAGTATGCCCGCGGCATCATGGCCCGCTACACGCCCGCGCCGCTGCCCGACGACTACGCGATGATCGCCAGCTTCGGTCACCTGTTCGCGCACCCGGTCGGCTACGCCGCCGGCTACTACTCGTACAAGTGGGCCGAGGTCCTCGACGCCGACGCGTTCGACCGCTTCCTGCAAGACGGCCTCTTCGATCGCGGCGTCGGCGATGCCTTCCGTCGCACGATCCTCGAGGCCGGCGACAGCCGCGATCCCGCGATCCTGTTCCGCGAGTTCCGCGGCCGCGATCCCGATGTCGAGCCGTTGCTGCGTCGCTCGGGTCTGCTGTGAGCCGACCTGGCGGGCAGGCGGCGGCAAGCGCCCGGCTTTCGACTATGATCGCGGTGCTGCCATGCCGCGCGTGACCGAGGGCCCGCTCGCGGGCATGTACCTGCCGGACTACGGCGGCGGCTCCACCGTGGAGCTGCTGGCGTCGATCGTCCGCAGCCGCGGCGGCCACTCGCCCCACCCCGACCTGCAGCAGCTGCCGAGCGCCGAGCTCGCGCGGTCGCGGTGCGTGCTGTACCTCGTGGTCGACGGGCTCGGCCTCGCACAGCTCGAGCGTCACCTCGCGCGCGGCCAGGGCCAGCGCTTCTTCGCACGCCACCCCCACCACGCGATCTCGACGGTGTTCCCGGCGACCACCGCCGCGGCGGTCACCACCTTCGACACCGGCGCGAGCCCGTGCGAGCACGGCATCCTCTCGTGGTACCTGCACCTGCCCGACCACGGCGTCATCGCCACGGTGCTGCGCACGACCACGCGGGTCGGCACGCCGCTGTTCCCCGAGGGCTTCGACCTCGCGGGCTACTACGCGGTGCCGTCGTACGTCGCGAGTGCGGCCGACCACGCCGGGCTGCTCTCGTGGGGCGACATCATCGACACGCAGTTCGGCAAGGCCGGCACCCGCTGGCAGGATCGCCGCCGCTACGACGACCTCGCGGGCCTGGTCGCGTGCGCCAGCGCCTTTGCAGCCGAGCCGGGACGCCGCTTCGCGTACGTCTACTGGCCCCGCTACGACGGCCTGTGCCACGAGAAGGGCTGTCGCGATCCCGAGGTCGATCGGCACTTCGACGACATCGACGCCGCGCTCGCGCAGCTGGTCGAGCGACTCGCGGGCACCGACACCACGCTGTGCGTGCTCGCCGACCACGGCCTGGTCGACGCCGACCGCGAGCACTGCATCGACCTCGCGACGGTGCCGGGCCTGCGCGACACCCTGGCGACCGCGCCGGCCGGTGATCAGCGACAGATGTCGCTGTTCCTGCGGCCGCGTCGACTGGCCGCGTTCGACGAGGTCTATGCGCAGCACCTCGCCCACGCGTGCATCCGCGTCGACGGCGAGGCGCTGCTGGCGGCCGGCGCGTTCGGGCCCGGCACACCCCACCCCGCGCTGCACCAGCGCGTCGGCGACGTGGTGCTGCTGTGCCGGGAGGGCTGGCAGATGGTCTACACGCCGCCGGGCACGCCACCGGTGTTCATGCCGGGCAGCCACGGCGGCATGTCGGAGGCCGAGATCCGCATCCCCCCTGGTGGTCGTGCCCTGCCCGTCCGAGACGCCCCCGCCATGACCACCGTCCGCATCGGCATCTCCGCCAACTTCTTCCACGCCGATCCCGAGCGGGCCGTGTTCCGCCACAAGACCCTGCAGTTCGTCGAGGAGCGCATGGCCCACGCGCTGTGGCGCGCCGGGGCGGTGCCGTTGATGCTGCCGCACCTGCACGACGACGCCGGCCACGACGCCGTGCTCGCCACGGTCGACGGGCTCGTGCTCGCCGGCGGCGCCGACGTCAGCCCGACCAGCTACGGCGAGACCCCGCAGAAGGACGCGTGGCGCGGCGACGCGGTGCGCGACGCGTACGAGTGCGCGCTCATCGAGCGCGCCATCGTCGGCGACGTCCCGGTGCTCGGCATCTGCCGCGGCATCCAGGTGCTCAACGTCGCGCTCGGCGGGACGCTGTGGCAGGACATCGGCACACAGGTCGAGGGCGCGCTGGTGCACCGCGACTGGCAGCGCTACGATCAGACCGGCCACGCGCTCCGCCTCGATCCATCGTCGTGGGTCGCGCGCTGCTACGGTGGCGTCGACGCGCTCGCGGTCAACAGCGTCCACCATCAGGGGATTCGCCTCCTGTCGCCGCGGCTGCGCGCGACCGCGTGGGCACCCGACGGCATCGTCGAGGCCGCCGAGCTGACGGGCGACCGCTTCGCAGTCGGCGTGCAGTGGCACCCCGAGTGGCTCGAAGCCGCGCGTCTACGCGGGGATCCCGACGCAGCGGGCTGGGCGGACGGCGCGGCGATCTTCCGCGCCTTCGTCGAGACCTGTGCGACCCGGGCGCGAGGCCGCTGCTGAGCGTTGCTGGCGATTTTTCTTTATCCTGGGGCGATGCACCTGTCGGCTCCGTCGCCCTGCACTGCGCTGTGCAAACTGGTGGTCGCCGCGCTCGCGCTGGCCGGCGGCCCGGCGTGCGGCGACGCGGGCAGCGGTGACGGTGGTCGCGGCGACAGCAGTGGCGCGGTGGAGGACAGCGGCACGCAAGACGGCAGCTCGGGCGTGCACGCCGACGACGCCGGCTCCGCGAGCGACGGTGCCGAGAGTGGTGGCGTCGACGGCAGTGGCGGCGCCGACAGCAGCGGTGACGGCAGCACCGGCACCACCGGCGGCGGCCCTGGTTGCCCCGCGATCCCGTCCTGCGATGCGCCGCCACCCAACCCGGGTCCCAACATGCCGTGGCAGGACTCGCAGTCGTACCTCGTGGCCGCGAGCGGTGGCCCGACCCATCGCGGCCGCGACATGTTCTACAACCCCGGCGACGAGCAGTGGGTGCTGGCGAAGTTCGCCTACGGCGCGACCGACTGGGACCTCGAGGGCGAACGTGTCGATCTGTTCCTGCTGCGCGATTGCGGCGACGACTGGGAGGCGCTGGGATCGATCGACACCACCTACGAGTCGAATCCCCACGCCACCGTCGAGGGCGTCGAAGACACCGGCGGGCGGGTCTACTTCTCGATCCCAGCTGCCTCGGCGCTGGGCCTGGGCCGCCACCGCGTGCACATGATCGTGCGCGGCGACGGCACCAGCGCGGACGCCTTCATCGAGATCGTCGAGCCCGGCACACCGATCGTCGTGAGCGACATCGATGGCACGCTGACGACCTACGAGACCGAGGAGTTCGTGGCGTTGCTCTCGGGCGCCACGCCGGACGTCAACCCGCACGCCCCCGAGGCACTCGCGGCCCTGGTCGCGCACGGCTACCGCCCGATGTACCTCACCGCGCGGCCGGAGTTCCTCGGCGCCCGCACCCAGGAGTTCGTCGTCGAACGCGGACTGCCGCCGGGCATCGTGCACACCACGCTCAACTTCACCGGTGCGCTGGGCTCGGCCGCAACCGGCTACAAGCTCGCCGAGCTCACCGAGCTCGCCGCGCGGGGCCTGGTGCCGAGCTGGGGCTTCGGCAACACCAGCAGCGATGGCGACGCCTACGAAGCCGCCAGCATCGCGCCGGTCGACCATCGCGTGTTCTTCCAATACGACGACACCCACGGCGGTCGACGGATCGAGGACTACGCGGAGTTGGTCGCCGAGTTCGAGGCGTTGCCCGACGTCTGCATGCCGTAGTGCGCGACGGGTGGTCGAACCGCGGCGTGCGTGGGAGCTAGTACCTCGATCCCTGTGTCGAGGTACTAGGCTGTGTCCGGTTTCCCATCAAGCCCCGAAGATGCGTAGATAGCGGTGGATGAAGGCAAGCCGGACCATCCCGCCGAAGTTGATGGCGGTCTTCTCGAAGCGGGTCACCACGCGTCGCGACTCCTTGAGCCAGCCGATGAGGCACTCGACGATGCTGCGGCGCCTGTAGAGGCGCTTGTTGAAGGCGACCGGGCGCAGCGCTCGAGTCTCGTTGTGCTTCGTGGGGATCACCGGTGTGATCCCCAGGGCGAGGAGATACCTATCGATCCACTCCGCGCGGTAGCCCTTGTCGCCTGCGAGTGCCAACGGCCACTCCATGACGACACCTCGATCATCATGCAGTGCTTCGTCAGCACCTTGAAGGACCGGCGCGAGCATCGGTCCGTCGTGGGCTTGTCCGGCGCTGAGCTCGAAGTGGAGTGGGTGGCCCTCAACGTCACACAGGATGTGGATCTTCGTGCCCCAGCCCCCGCGGGAGCGCCCCAGAGCGTGATCCGCTGGCTCCTGCGGATCGGATCTTTTCCCCCGCCGCTGCTGCAGCGCGCAGCTCGAATCGATGTCCCGTCGATGCACCACAACTCGGAGGGGTCCGCGTCGTGCGGGACGGCGATGCTCCGCAATCGCCGAAGTACGCGGTCGAACGTCTCGTCCTTCGTCCACTTGTCGAAGAAGTCCCAGGCGGTCGACCATGGGCCGAAGCACTCCGGTAGGTCTCGCCACGGAGCCCCAGTTCGCAACACCCAGAAGATCGCGTCGAGCATGAGACGACGATCCCGCGGCCGCCGACCGGTCTTGAAGTTGTTCGTCGGGAACAGGTCCCCGATCAGCTCCCACTGCGCGTCGGTAAGGCGGTGGCGAGGCATGCCCGTCGTGGTCATGCCCCCCTTGGATCACGGATCCCCGATCCGCCCAAGAATTTGACGGTTTCGGGGAAACCGGACACAGCCTAGAAGCGCAGCACCACGCCGCCGGGGCCGAGCACCGCGCGGCGCGTCGACTTGCGCGCGCGGCTGCGATCGAGCGCGAGCAGCACCGCGCCGGTCACGAGCAACGCACCGCCGACGGCGACCATGGCGATGCCGATCGGCTTGGTGCCGACGCGCTCGACGCGTTCCTGTCCGTCGCTGGTGATCTTGGGTCGCAGCGCCAGCAACGGCACGCCGACCGCGAGCCCGATCACGGCGCCACCGGCCAGCAAGCCCACGCCGGCCTTGCCGAGCTTGCCCAGGGGCGCGCGCCCCTGCTCGCGCCCGGCCACCGGCTCGTCGAGCGGCCGCGGTGGCGGCGGCTGCGTCTGCGGCGGCAGCTGCTCGACGACCCGCACGATCGCCGCGCCGACGTGCTCGACCAGCTCGGCCTCGGTGCACAGCTCGCACAGCGACACGCCGTCGGTGCCCGCGACCACGGCCTCGCCCCGCCACGCGCCGAAGCGACAGCGATAGCCCGGCGACTCACCGAGCGACTCGATCGCGATCAGGATCCGCGGGTCGCCGGGGCTGCGCGCCGGCAACACCTCGTGATCCCGCAGCAGCGCCTCGCCCCGCACCCGGATGCGCTCGGCCAGCGCCGCGCCGGCGTCACCCCCGGCGACCTCGACGTCGAGCTTCGCGCGGACCACCGTCGTGGCGACCGTCGGGATGGGCTCGGCCGTCGGCGCGGCCGCGAGCGTGGAACGGGGCAGCGCGAGCAGCGACGCCAACGCGAACGCGGTGAGACTGCGTGCGAGCATGCGAGTGGGCGCGGGCATCATCGAACACGGCGGCGCGCGGCGCAACGCCGACCGCCCACCGTGACGCCGACCGGGCGCGTCAGCCCGCCGCCCGCGCAGCGCAGCCCGCCGCGAGCTTCTTCACCGCTGGATCGCTGGCGGCGGCGCCGACCTTCGCACACTCCGCGAAGCGCTCCTTCTCGAACAGCGCACGCACCCGCAGTGCGAGCGCGGGGTTGCGGTGGACACCGGTCCAGCACCCGCGCGTGCCGACGTGCACGAGCACGCTCGACCACTCACCCGCACGCTTGGCCGTCTCGGCGGCCTCGCGTGTGGCCTTGCAGGCGGGGCTGTCGACGGTCGCGGGCTTGCGCGCGCCGTCGGTGGCGGACGTCGGTCGCGTGCCACTGGTCGGGGTCTCGGGCGGCGTCACGGTGGGCTCGGCGCTCGCATCGTCGCTCCCGCCGGACGCGGCGTCGCCGGTGCCGTGGGCGGGCCCGTCGTCGGCACCGCTGGGCGCGGTGGTGGTCACGGTCGGCACCGGCACCGGCACCGGCACGGGCGCACCGGTGGCCGGGCCGGCGCCCGCACGCGCGGTCGACAGCGTCTGCGCCGGCACGCCTTCGTCGTCGCCCGGGCCGACGCGCTCCGCCCCGTCGCCGGCGCTCGGACGCAGCAGCCGCCACCCGAGCGCACCGATCATCGCGACCAGCGCGACCGCAGCCACGCCCGCGAGGATCGGCACCGCGCGCGAGGGCGGCGGCACGGGTCGACGCGGCGCCGTGGCGCGCACGCGCACGACCTGCTCGACCCGCGGCTCGGGGATCGGAACCTGCGGCACGATCGGCACCAGCGTGCCGGGCTCCGCCAGGCGCTCGAGTCGCGCGAGCACCTCGGCAGCATCGCGGGGCCGCGCGTTCGGATCGATCTCGAGGCAGTCGCGCACGAGCTGCGCCAGCGCAGGCGACAGATCCGGGCATGCCTCGAGCAGCGAGGGCGCCGGCTCGGTGGCCTTGCGCGCGAGCACCTCGATGAAGTTCTCCGACGAGAACGGCGGCCGCCCGGCCAGCAGCTCGTAGAGCATCGCTCCGATCGCATACACGTCGACGCGCTCGGTCGGCGCGCGGCCCTTGGCCTGTTCGGGCGCCATGTACTCCGGCGTGCCCAGGGCGTGCCCAGGCTGGGTGAGGCGGCGGTCCTCGGCGATGCGCTCGGCGCTGGCCGAGATGCCGAAGTCGAGCACCTTGACGATCTCGGCGTCGCCACGCTGCACGAGCATGACGTTGTCGGGCTTGAGATCGCGGTGGATGATGCCGACCGCGTGGGCCGCCGCGACCGCGCGCGCCACGTCGCGCATGATCGTCACCGCGCGGGTCGGCAACAGCCGCCGACACGACACCAGCTCCTCGTAGAGCGAGCGGCCGAGCAGATACTCCATCACGATGTAGAGCCGACCGTCGGGCAGCGTGCCGGCGTCGAACACCTCGATGATGTTGGGATGGCCGGCCGCGCTCGCGGCACGGGCCTCCTCGCGGAAGCGCCGCGCGACGGTCTCGTGCGCGCTCCACTCGTGGGTGAGGACCTTGACCGCGACCTTGCGCCCGACCGTGACGTGCTCGGCGAGGTAGACCGTGCCCATGCCACCACGACCGAGGGCCGCCTCGACGCGGTAGCGCTCGGCGATCACGACGCCGGCGGGAATCTCCTCGGCGCCGATCCACGCCGGGACCCCCGCGAGCTCGCGGGTCGGCGCACCGGTGTCGCCGCGCCGGAACACGCCGGTGTCGGGCTGCGAGATGCGTGTGAGCAGCTCGCCGAGCCGCGCATGATCGCGGCCCTGACTGTCGGGGAACAGCCCGCGCATGAACTCGGCGAGCTTCTCTTGATCGGTCTGCGGTGCGTTGGCGACCAGCCAGTCCGACAGCGCACGCATGAACTCGCCGGCGTCGCCGTAGCGATCCTCGGGGCGGATCGCGAGCGCGCGCACGACGATCGCGTCGAGCTGCGGATCGACGCGCCGGCTGAACGCCGACGGCGGGGTGGCGCTGAAGCGTGCGACCGCGTTGGTGTCCATGCCGGCCTCGCGCAGCGGACGACCGGTGATGAGCTCCCACAGCACCACGCCGCAGCTGTACACGTCGGCGCGCCCGTCGAGCTCGCCCCGCGTGGCCTGCTCGGGCGCCATGTAGCCGACCTTGCCGAACACCAGGCCCGGCATCGTGTTGGTCACCTTGAGCGCACTGGTGGCGAGCCCGAAGTCGGCGACCCGCACGGCGCCGGCCCAGTCGACGAGCAGGTTCGACGGCGACACGTCGCGGTGCACCAACGAGAGCCCACCGAAGCCGTGCGCGTAGTGGAGCCCGCGCAGGGCCTCGCGCACGATGTAGACCGACAGCGGCACCGGGAACGCCCGGCCGATCTCGGCGCAGCGATCCCAGAGATCGGCGAGGTCTCGCCCCTCGCACAGCTCCATCACGATGTAGGGCTGGCCGTCCTGCTCGCCGGCCTCGCGCACGTCGACGAGGTTGTTGTGGTGCAGCCGCACCACCAACGCGGCCTCGTCGAGGAAGCGGCGCCGGTAGTCGACGTCGGCGACGTCGGGGCGCAGCAGCTTGACTGCGCACAGCCGCGCGAGCGCACCGGTGCCTTGCGCAGCGACGTAGACCTGCGCCATCCCGCCCTCGCCGAGTCGCGCGAGCAGCGTGAGCTTCCCGAGCGCCTGCGGCGGATCGAGCCGCTGCAGCGACTCCATCACCATCGGCACACAAGCTAGCACGCACCCGGGCGGTTTGAGTATGCTTCTGGCGCGTACGCCCGCGTTTGTCGCGAGCGTGACGCCCCCGACAGCCGCCCACGCTGCCCCTCCCGCTCCGGCATGCACGCCCACGGAGCTCCCCGACCACGAACGACCCTCGCCGCGGCCCGCAGCACCCCCCACCCGTTGCCCCCGCGAGCCGCGCGTGGGCGACCCCGACCACGGCCAGATCGCCAGCTGGCGCCCCACGAGCCTCCGCCACCCGTCGCATGACCACCGCAGAGAATCCCCAGCAGCCCGGCGACGGCGATGCACCCGCGAGCCCGGCGGACCGCAGCGCCAGCGCCAGCCACAGCAGCGCCAGCCTGCACGGCCACGCCGGCGTGCTGTACTTCGATCCGAATCCCACTGCGGCCAAGCTCGCGACCGCGGGTCTGCGCCTGGCCGGCTACAACGTGCTGCACGCGAGCAACCTCGATCAAGCGGTCGAGCTGTGCCGCACCCGCGGGCCCGCCGGTGATCGCTCGATCGCCGCACTGCTGCTCGACACCGCCACTGCGCCGGCGGTCAGTGCCGCAGTGCTGCGCGCGCTGCTCGAGGTGCCGGGGGGATCCGAGCTGCCAGGCATGTTGCTGGTCTCGCGCGCCAACCCGGTGCCGTTCCCCGGCGCCGAGTCGCTGCCGTGCCTCAAGCGCCCGTTCACGACGCCGGCGCTGCTCAAGTTCCTGCGCGAGTCGATCGACGTCGCGCCGCCGCCACGGCCAGTCCGCGCCCGTGCCACCCGCGACGAGGCGGTGCTGCGGCTCGAGCTCGCGCTGCAGCAACACTTCCCCGAGCTCGAGCCCGACAACGACACCCTGCGACGGCTGCACGCGACGCTCGCCAACCTCGCGGAGCTGCCGACCTTGGCCTCGGGCGTGACGCTGCAGGCCGAGCTGGGCCCGACCAAGCTCGAGTCGCTGCTCGAGGTGCTCGACGCCGACGGTGCGCGCGGCGTGCTGACGGTCGAGCGACGCGGCACGACCGCGCGCCTGCACGTCGACCGCGGACGCATCCGCATGGCCGAGGCCGAAGGCGACGAGGACCTGCGACTGCAACGCTTCGTGCTCGAGCTGCGCGCCACGACCGACAGCGCGCTGGTCAGCCTCGGCCACGACGACGATCCACAGGCCCGTCCGCTGGCGCTGCGGTTGCTGCAGGACGGGTACCTGCGCGCCGACGAGCTGTCGACGGCACTGTGCAACCAGGCCCGCGAGATCACCTGCCAGGCGATGGGCTGGAGCGGCGGACGCATGAGCTTCGTGCCCAGCGAGCACCTTCACCCGGTGATCGCCGAGCTCGGTCGCGGCGCCGCCGAGCTGCGCATCTCGGAGGCCGTGTTGGTCGGCCTGCGACGCCTCGACGAGCGCGCCGAGATGGGCCCGCACGTGGCCGCGCTCGACGACGTGTTCGTGCGCGTCGACGACGAGGTCGCCAAGCTCGGTCGCCACGCCTTCGCGCTCGACGAGCTCGGGGTCCTCGAGCTGCTCAACGGCCGCAACAGCGTCAAGGACATCGCCCGCAAGACCCGCGCCGGCACCTTCGCCGTGGCCAAGGTGATCTACCGCCTCGGTCGCGGTGGACTCGCCCGGCGCGCGACGCCGCCGGTGCAATCGTGAGCGAGCGTGCGCGCAGTGGGCCGGCGGCCGCGGCCGCGCCCCACGTCGTGATCGCCGACCCCGATCCCGACACGCGCACGCGCATGGCCGCGTGCGTGCGCGCGGTCGCGGGCGCGCAGGGCCTGGTCGTGACCATCGCCGAGGCCAAGGACGGCACCACCGCGCTGGCGCTGATGGGCGAGCGACGGCCGCGGCTGCTGCTGTGCGAGGCACTGCTCGAGGGCATCAGCGGCTTCGCGCTGCTGCGGCGGGTGCACGCCGAGTGGGGCGCTGCCGACTCGGGCAACACCCGCGCGAGCGTCACGCTCGGCCGCCGCCTGCCGCCACCGGCCGGCACCTGCGCGGTCGTGTTCGTGAGCTCGATGTCACGCGACGCCGACCGCTACTGGGGTCTGCGACAGGGCGCGTTCGCCTACCTCGGCAAGCCATTCACCGACGACGCGCTCGAGGCAGCGATCCGCAAGGCGCTCGCACCCGCCCACGTCGAAGGGGCCTAGCGATGCGGCGCCGTGCGCTGCTGGTGACGTCGCTGGTGGTCGTGGCCGCCGGCGCATGGTCGCTGCGACAGTGGTTCGAGCGCCACAACACGCTGCCGCCGGTGACGCCATTCGAGCTCGAGTTCGACGATCGCGTGCCGCTGGCGAGCCTGCCGGTGCTCCCGGACCGCGCGCCCGAGCCGACCCGGGCCGAGCAGCTCGAGCAGCGCCTGGCCGCGCTCGCGGCCGCGATCGAGCGCCGCCGCGGCACCGACGTGGTGCCGGGGCTGGTCGAGTTCGACGTCGAGAAGCTGTCGGCCGACATCAACGCGGTGCTGACCAACGTCGGCGACGACGCGCAGGTCTCGATCCACATCCGGGACCTCCGCACCGGGCACGTGCTGTTCGACGACTATGGCGACACGCCGCTCATCCCTGCCAGCAACCAGAAGCTGCTGACCTCCGCGGCGGCGCTCGAGCTGCTCGGCCCCGACTACACCTTCGTCACCTCCGTCGTCCGTGATGCCGACGCGGTGTACCTGGTCGGCCACGGCGACCCGACCCTGCAGGTCGCCGACCTGGAGTCGATCGCCACCGCGGTCGCGCCGGCGATCGACGCCAGCGTGCAGCGGCTGGTGTTCGACGACTCGGCGTTCTCCCACGATCGCCTGGCGCCCGGCTACAACGCCGGTGGCCCCGGCCTCGCCTACGAGCCCGAGACCTCGGCGCTGTCGGTCGGCTACAACTACGTCGAGGTCACCGCCGCGCCGCTCGCCCGCGAGCGCAAGGTCGGGGTCACGACCCAGCCCGCCGCGCCCACCATCGTGATCGACAACCGCGCTCGTCTCGCACGCAAGCGGGCGCTGTCGGTGATCTCGCGCGAGCGCGACGGCGACACGGTGATCGAGGTCCGCGGCACGCTGCCGTCGCGCGGACCCAAGCAGGTCGAGCGCCGTCGGGTCTACGATCCCGGCCGCGTCGCGGCCTCGTTGTTCGCGGGCTTCCTCGCCGAGCAGCAGGCCAGCATGCCACTACCGATCACCCGTGGGGTCGCGCCGGCCGACGCCGAGGTGCTGTTCGAGCACGAGTCGCCGCCGCTCATGGAGATCCTCGACCTCGGGCTGGCGTACTCCAACAACTTCATCGCCGAGCAGGTGCTGCGCACGTTGGCGTGGCGCATGACCGGCGAGCCGGGCGACTGGGCGGCCGGCGACGAGATCCTGCAGGGGTACTGGTCGGCGCTGGGTCGCGACCCCGAGGAGATCGTGGTCGAGAACGGCTCCGGGCTCTCGCGGGCCGGTCGGCTGACCAGCGCCGGCCTCGTCGATCTCATCACGGTCGCGAGCCACGGGGCGCAATCGGGTCGCGCGCTGATCGACGCGCTGCCGGTCGCGGGCGAGCCCGGCACCATGCGCACGCGGCTGCGACTGTCGGGCAAGCGCGTACGCGCCAAGACCGGCACCCTCGACGACGTCTCGGGCCTCAGCGGAGTCATCACCGCCGAAGACGGCACCCCCGTCATCGCCTTCTCGATCCTCATCAACGCACGGCTCGGCGCCAACTTCGGCGCGAGCCTGCGCAACGAGGTCGAGGATCGCATCGTGACCGCGACGCTGTTCGCCCTCGACGACTACGAAGCACGCGTGGCCGGGCTCGCGAGCTCGCAATCCGGCGGCTGAGGCTCAGAGGAGCCGCGCAGGAAACCTCGGGTGGCAGGAGCGTCGCACGCCGCGGCGTCGGCATCGCGACCCGCCGACGCACCCGCGTGCTACGATTGTCGCCGTGTTGGGGCCACGCGCGCGCACGCGAGCATTCGTCGGCCCGGTGTGGATGCTCGTCGTGCTTGCCTGCGGTCCGGTCGTGGTGGCAGATGCCGACCACGGCGCATCGACAAACGACCCCACCTCCACCGGAGTCACGACGACCACGAGCACGGCCAGTGCCGGCGGCACGAGCTCGGCGGGCGCGACATCGGTCGTGCCCATGGACACCGTCACGCACAGCGGCCCGGATGACAGCTCGAGCGCGGACGATGCCAGCGGTTGTGGTCTGCCGTGCAGCGCCGACGCACTCCAACCCGGCGACGATTGTGAGCCGATCGAACAGGGCTGCGCACCGGGTTTCAAGTGCGTCTGGTACCTGCCCGAGGGTGGCGAGCGTCGACGCGAGGCGGGGCGCTGCATCCCCGTCACCGGTGACGGGCAACCCTTCGAACCGTGCAGCCTACCGAACGGGATCGGCCCCGAGATCACCGACGACTGCGGCGCCGACTCGTATTGTCTCGAGGTCTACGGCCTGTCCGACCACGGCTTCTGCGCGCCGTTCATGGATGGCCCGCTCGACGACTGCCGCCGGTATCCGGGTGCTCGACCTGCGCTGGAAAATGGCTCCGACTTCCCCTCCGCGTGCCTCATCTACGAGTGCCAGCCGCTGGTCGAGGGAGCGTGTCCCGCGGGCATGCAATGCATCTTCTATCCTGCGTTCCTCTATGGCGCGAACATGTGCTGGTTCGTACCGCCCATGCCCGCGCCCCCGCTGGGCGCACCGTGTGCCCCCGGCGAGTGTGGCCCTGCGCAGCTGTGCCTGCGCGACGAGTTCCTACCCGCCTGCGACAGTGACCGTTGCTGCGCGCAGTGGTGTGACCTCCGGGCCCCGACGTGCGACGACCCGGCGACGATCTGCGAACACACGGGCATCTACGACCGGGATCCTGCGTTCGAGTGGCTGGGTGCGTGCGTCGTACCCGGCGCGTTCGGATGAGATCCGCGCGACGCGTCCGCGAGCTCAGAGCCGCACGTCGACGTGGGCCTTGGCCCGCAGCTGCTCGCGCAGCTCCTGCTCGGCCTTGAAGTAGGCCTCGTTCTCGAGTTGCTCGCGGATGCGGTCCTTGACCTGATCGAACGCCAGCGCGGCCGCGGCGACCTGCGCGAGCACGCGGAAGACCACATAGCCCTGCCCTGACGCGATCGGGCCCACCACCGCGCCCTCCTTGGCCGAGAAGACCGCGTCCTCGAGGGCCGGCGCGATGTCGCCGCGCGCGACCGTGCGGTGCCACTGCGCCTCCTCGCGACCCAGCTCGGTCGCGAGCACCTCGCCGGGCGTGCCCTCGCGCAGTCGTCGGCCGGCGGCCTGCGCCGCCGCGAAGGCCCGGTCGCGGTCGGCCTGGGTGCCTTCGCCGGCGGGCACGAACGAGAACTGCTCGAGCTCGACCTTGGCGCTCTCGTCCTTGGTCATCTTCCGGTAGTACTCGCGGATCTGCGCCTCGCTGACCGACCAGGTCGCGAGCTGCTGCGAGACCCGCAGCGAGAGGATCTGGTCGCGCAGCTCGCCGGTGTACTCCGACCAGGAGTCGAACTCGTCGCTGGCCTCGACCTGCTTGCGCAGCGTCTCGACCGTGAGGTTGTTGTTGGCCGCGATGTTGCCGAGCGCGGTCTGCAGCTCTTGATCCGAGACCTTGATGTCGAACTTCTCCGCCTCGTCGCGCACGAGCACGATGTGGATCAGCTCGTCGAGCACGGCGGCCTCGACCTCGCGGCGGGTCGCGTCGACCTGCGACTGCGGCGCGCCGGCCGGCAGCTGCGACATCGCCTCGCGCAGCATCGGGTGGCGATCGGTGGCGCGGCGCAGCTCGCTGCCGAGCACGACGTCGTCGTTCACCACGGCGACCACCTGGTCGAGCACCACGCGGACATCACGGCGGGGCTGCGGCACGGCGGGCGCCGCGGCATCGACGGTGGTCGCCAGCGCGAGCCCGAGCAGCAACATCGACATGTGCGCCAAGTCGTAGCAGTCGCGCGCGCCGGCGGCAACGCATCCGGGGCCGACGCCGTGCGGTCGCCCACGCGTGGTCAGGGCGGCGCGCCGAGCTCGGCCAGCCATGCGCTGCGCGCCGCGGCCACCAACGGCGCGCGCACGGCCTCGACCAGGCGCTCCTGCACGGCGGCGTCGTCGAACGGCGCCGGTGCGCTCGGCTCGATGCTGGCTACGCGACCGACCAGCAGGCGCTCGCCGACCACGACCGGCTGCGGCAGCACGTCGTCGACCGCGAGCGCATCGGCGAACAACACCGGATGGAACCCTGGGAACTCCGCGTCGTCGCGCGCCTGGAGCGGGGTCGTCACGACGTCCCCGAGGCTCGCGAGCTCCACCGGCCCCGCGCGCACGGTCGCGAGTGCGTCCTCGGCCGCGGCCCAGTCGCGCAACAGCACGCCCTGGGCGCTGCGTCGCTCGGGCACCACGAACGCGTCGAGGTGGGCGTCGTACCAGGCCCGCAGTCGCACGCGGTCGGCGGCGATCGTCGCGCGCGGCACCCGACGCTCCATCTCGGCGCTCTCGTGCACGGCCGCGAGCTCCTCGACCCACGCGTAGGCCACGCGGGGATCGTCGGCGAGCCCCTGCGCCGCGGCCTCCTGCGCGAGCACCTCGGCGTCGACCAACGCCTGCAACAGCGCGCTGCGGCCCTCGCCGCCGAAACGCAGCTGTGCGTACGCGCCGAGCTGGGCCTGCACGTCGGCGAGATCTTCGGGCCCGAACGCGACCGCGCCGACCGCCGCGAGCTTGCCCTCGGGGACGCCCTGCGCGGCACCACAGGCCGCCAGCAGCAGCGCGGCGGCGATACGGACCCGCGGGGCTCGGAGCTCGCTCGATCGACGCATGGACGGCGCGACCAGGCTAGCAGTCCGCGGCGCGCCTCGGCAACGCGGGCCGCACTCGCGCGTGCGCCGGCCGAGCTGCTACCTTCGGCGACGTCCGTGTCGCGCTCGCCCGTCGCCGCCGCCTTGCTGCTCTCGTCGCTCGTGGGTCTGGCGTGTCACCCCGCGGGAGCGTCGCGAGCCCCTGCGGGCACGCCCGCACGGCCCGATGCGCCGCGCGCCGAGCCGGCGCCGTTGACCCTCGATCACGCGTTCATGCGCGAGTTCCTCGAGGACTTCGCGGCCGACGACATGCGCGGCCGCTACACGCTGGTGCCCGCGGACATCGAGCGCGCCGCCGACATGATCGCGCAGCAGTACGACGCGCTCGGGCTCGCCGGCGTGGGCCCGCGACACCGCAGCCGCTTCCAGTTCGCCCACGGCTCGGAGCCGGAGCTCGCCCACCACGTCTGGATCGAGATCGACGGCCATGCCCACGTGCTCGGGCCCGAGCAGAGCGTCTCGCTGACGACCGCCGACGCGCGTGCGGTGGTGGCCGAGCCGCTGTGGCTGCCGGCGTCCACGCGCGCGCCCGACCCGCCTTTGCGCGAGCGCGTGCGTGACCACGTGGTGCTGTTCTCGTCGACGCCCACGCCGACCGCGGTGACCACCGCGGCGGCGGCGATGCGCGAGGCAGGCGCCCGCGCCATCGCATGGATCGGTGATCCCACCGCCCTCGACGCCGACGCCCTCGCGGCGCTCCGCGACGCCGCGCGCGACACTGCGCTGCCACAGGTGGTGCTGGCGCGGGCGCCGATGATTGCGATGGTGAAGGACGGCGGCACCCAGCTCGACGCGATCGAGCAGGCCGGCAAGCCGGCCGCGCTGCCGCGGGTGCGGCTGTCGTTGGCGCCCCGCCGCCGCGATCGCCTGCACGATGCCGACAACGTGCTGGCGGTGCTGCCGGGCACCGACGCCGCCGACGAGATCGTGGTGATCGGCGCCCACTACGATCACATCGGCCGCAAGGACGCCGGGCTCGCGTGCATCGGCAGCGACGACACCTGCAACGGCGCCGACGACAACGGCAGCGGCACCGCGATGGTGCTGTCGATCGCCAAGGCGTTCGCGGCCGCCGGTCGCCGGCCGAGGCGCACGCTGGTGTTCGCCCACTTCGCCGGTGAAGAGCTGGGGCTGCACGGCAGCAAGGCACTCGCGAACACCGCCCCCGACGCGCCGCCGTTCCGTGGCGGGCACGTGGTCGCGATGATCAACTTCGACATGGTCGGGCGGCTGGGGTCAGGCGGTCTCTCGATCGGCGGCGTGGGCTCGAGCACGGGCTGGATGCCGCTGCTCGATCGACTGGGTAGCCGCGGCATGTCGGTGGTGTACGAGCGCTCGGTGTCGGCGCGCTCGGACCAGGCGCCGTTCTACGAGCTCGGCATCCCGGTGCTGTTCTTCTTCACCGGGCTGCACGACGACTACCACCGCGCCGACGACGAGGCCGATCGCATCAACTACGACGGCATGAACACCATCGGCGACCTCGCGTTGGCGCTGGTCGAGGCCGTCGCTGGCGGTGCCGAGCTGCCGTTCGCCGCTGCCACCGGCGACGACGGCCTGGTCACGCGCATGCCGGGCAGCGACGAGCGCACGGTCGAGAAGCGCGTCGGCCCGCCGTAGCCGCGCGTCACGGCAGTGCGCTGGCCAGATCGGCGAGCGCGGCGACGGCCTGCCGCAGGCGCGCCTCGTCGCCGCCGCCATCGAGTCGGACCGCGACGCGATCGGGCCCGACCAGCTTCATGCGCCCACGGGTCTGCGCGCCCAGGCGAGCGGCGTACTCCGGCGGCAGCGTGGTGCCGGCGCCGAGTCGCACGCTCAGTCGCTCGCCCCGCAGCTCCAGTGCGGTCGCGTGCAGACGGCGACCGTAGGTCTTGCACGCCATCACGTGCTCGAGGCAGCGCGCCTCGGGCGGCAGCTCGCCGAAGCGGTCGCGGATCTCATCGGCGATCGCCGCGACCACGTCGCGATCGTGGGCGACCGACAGCCGCCGGTAGAGGTCGAGCCGCGTGCCGACGTCCTCGACGTACTCCTCGGGCAGGTAGGCCGGCATGTCGAACACCAGCTCGGGATCGGTCTCACGCAGGATCGGCGCTCCGCGCAGCTCGGCGACCGCCTCGGTGAGGATGCGCGAGTAGGCCTCGAAGCCGACCGCCTGGATCTGTCCGCTCTGGCGCGCGCCGAGGATGTCGCCGGCGCCGCGGATCTCGAGGTCGTGGCTGGCGACCGAGAAGCCGCTGCCGAGCTCGGCGTAGCGGGCCAGCGCCTCCAGCCGCCGGCGCGCGTCGGGCTGCAGCTTCTCGAGCGAGTCGACCAGCAAGTAGCAGAACGCGCGATGGCGGCTGCGGCCGATGCGGCCGCGCAGCTGATACAGCTGCGCGAGTCCGAAGTGGTCGGCGTCGGCCACGAACATGGTGTTCGCACGGGGGATGTCGAGCCCACTCTCGATGATGGTGGTCGACACCAACACGTCGATCTCGTGCTCGACCAGCGCGAGCATGGTCTGTTCGAGCATCTCGCCCGGCATCTGCCCGTGGGCGACGCGCACCCGGGCGTGTGGCACCAGCTTGCGCAGCCGTGTGGCGTGCTCCTCGATGCCGAGGATCCGCGGCACGACGTAGAAGACCTGCCCGCCGCGCGCCAGCTCCTTGCTGACGCCGTCGCGCAGCACGGTGTCCGATGGTCGCGTCACGAAGGTGCGCACGGCCAGGCGGTCGCCGGGCGGTGTCATCACCAGGCTGATCTCGCGGATCCCCAGCAGCGACATGTGCAGCGTTCGTGGGATCGGCGTGGCCGACATCGACAACACGTCGACCTCGGTCTTGAGCTTCTTGAAGCGCTCCTTTTGTGCGACCCCGAAGCGCTGCTCCTCGTCGATCACGACCAGCCCGAGGTCGGCGAAGCGCACGTCCGAGGACAGCAGGCGATGGGTCCCGACCACGACGTCGACGCTGCGGTTCTTGGCGCCCGCGATGGTGCGGGCCTTGTCCTTGGCGTCGGTGAAGCGGCTCAGCACGCCGACCTCGATGCCGAACGGCTCGAGGCGCTCGCGGAAGGTGTGGTAGTGCTGCTGCACCAGCACGGTGGTCGGCGCCAGCACGGCGACCTGCTTGCCCCCGTGGGCGGCGCGGAAGGCCGCACGCAGGGCCACCTCGGTCTTGCCGAAGCCGACGTCGCCGCAGATGAGCCGGTCCATCGGCTGCGGCCGCGAGAGATCGCGCTGCACTGCCTCGATGGCGTCGAGCTGATCGGGGGTCTCCTCGAACGGGAACGTGGCCTCGAACTCGTGGTAGGGCTCGCCGCCCGGTGGGTGCGCGTGACCACCCAGTGCCTCGCGCTGCGCATAGATCTGCAGCAGTTCCTCGGCGATCTGCCGCACCTCCGCCTTCACCTTCGCGGTCTTGGTCGCGAAGCTGGTGCCGCCCATCTTGTCGAGCTTGGGCGGCTTGGCGTCGGCGGAGACGTAGCGCTCGATCTCGCCGAGCCGCGTGACGGGCAGGTACAGCCGATCGGCGCCGGCGTACTCGACCTGCACGTAGTCCGCCGGCGTGCCGCCGAGCGCGAGCTGGACCAGGCCGACGTAGCGCCCGACGCCGTGGGTGACGTGCACGACATAGTCGCCGACCGCGAGCTGGCCGATGCCCGACACGCCGCCGCGACGGCGACGGGGCTTGCTGCGGTGGGCGAGCGCGCCGAACACGTCGGCCTCCGACACCAGCAGCAGGCGATCGATGCGACTGCGCAGGCCGGTCGACAGCTCGCCGGCGACGACGTGGATGCGACGCGAGGGCGACGGCGGGCTCTTCAGCAGCAGCGGCACCTCGTGCACACCGCGTGGCGGATCGACCGCGACTGCGTGGTCGCGCAGCAAGCCCACCAGCCGCTCGGCGTGGCTGTGGTTGGGCGCGGCAAACACGATCGACCATGGCGGCTCACCCTCGCGCTGCAGCTCGGCGATGCGCGCCAGCACCGGTGCCAGCAGCTCGCCGCTGCGACGGCCGCGGGCGGCCTGCAGCTCGGCGGCGAGGGTCTCGTCGCGATCGACCTGCACGCGCAGTGGCACGCGGCCGTCGTCGCCAGGCGCCTCGAGTCGCTCGACCCACGCCCACGCCCGCTCGCCCCAGGCTGCGAACGCCGCGGCCGCGACCGCGTGCTGCTCGGGTGCCGCGACCAGGCGGCGATCGGCGAGCGCGCGCTCGTACTCCGCCGCGAGCTCGTCCTCGTGGTTGCGCGCCGCGGCCTGCAGCGCCGACGGATCGTCGAGCACCACGCGGGTGCCGGCGGGCAGATAGGCCCACGGCGGATCCATGCCGTCGTGCAGCAAGGGGGCGACCGCGTCGATGCCGAAGAAGTCCTGCCCCGCCTCGAGCGACTCGATGACCTGCCGCGTGCGGCTGCTGGGCGCCGCGATCGCATCGGCGCGCTCGTGGATGCGCTGGCGCAGCGGCGCCGCGGTCGTGACGATCGACAGCCGCACCGGCACGATGTCGACCGCCGCGACCTCGCGCAGGGTGCGTTGGGTCTGCGGATCGAACGAACGCATGCGCTCGATCTCGTCGCCGAAGAACTCGATGCGCACCGGCTGCCCGCCCGTGGGCGTGAACACGTCGAGCACGCCGCCGCGGACCGCGAAGCTGCCCGGGTCCTCGACCACGTCGCCGCGCACGTAGCCGGCCGCGACGAGGCTGGCCTGCGCGGCCGCGAAGCCCAGCTCCTGGCCCTTGGTCCAGCGCGCGCTGCGGGCCGCGAAGCCGGCGAGCGGCAGGGTCTTGCGCAGCAACGAACGCACGCCGCCGACGAGCACCTTGGGCGCGCGCCCGCCGTGGGCCCGCGCGAGCACGGCGAAGCGGGCCGCGACCGTGCGGACGTCGGGCGCGAGATCGCCGAGCGGCGAGGTGTCGACGTCGGGCAGCACGACCACGTCACCCTCGGTGTCGTCGGCGGCCGGGGCCGCGCAACCGAGGAAGAAGCACACGTCGGCCGCGACACGGCGGGCCGCGGCGTCGTCGACGGTGACCACCAGCAGCGGCGCGCCGGCGGCCGACGCGTCCGCGACCAGCTTGGCGAGCAGCGGATCGACGGCCCCCAGCACGCGCACGGGCGTGCCGGCGGCGGCGTGGGCAACCAGCGGCGCGGCGGCCTGCGAGGGCGAGAGCACGTCGGCGTCCACGGGAGGGCGGCGGCAAGGGTAGCGCAAGCCCGATCGCGAGGGTGGGCTCGGCTTGCGGTGCACGCCGTCGCGACGCTACCTTCGGGCGCCGCTTCGCGGACGACCCATGGCCGACGACCACTTGATCGAGGTGCTCGGAAGCGTCGGCTTCAAGCTCAATGAAGCCCGCGCCTATGTCGCGCTGCTGCGCGCCGGCGCCAGCACCGGCTACGAGGTGAGTCGCGACGCCGGCGTGCCCCGCTCGGCGGTGTACGGCGTGCTGCGGGGGCTGGTCGCCCAAGGCGTCGCGCGACGCGACGCGGGGCCGCCCGAGCGCTTCAGCGCGACCCCGCCCAAGGCGCTCGATGGCCTGCTCCGGCGCCGCTTCGACGGCGCGACCGCGGCGCTGCGCGAGGCCATCGCACAGCTCGACGTGAGCCCCGACGCGCCCGACGCGTTCACGGTCGCGGGCTACGACCGCATCCTCGACGAGGCCTCACGCATCATCGCGGGCGCGCGCAAGGTGGTGGTCGCCAGCGGCTGGCCACGCGAACTCTCGCGGCTGGCGCCCGCGCTCGCAGCCGCCGAACGACGGCGCGTGTTCACGGTGCTGTTCTCCCACGCGCGGCTGCCCGACGAGCTGGCGGGCCTGCGCTTCGGCTACGGGCTGGCCGAGCGCGACCTCGAGACCTTCTGGTCGCACCGGCTGGTGGTGGTCGCCGACGACAAGACCAGCCTGCTCGGTGCCACCGAGAACGCGCGCTCGGACCGCGCGGTCGTGAGCGAGACCGCCGCGATCGCCGAGATTGCCGTCAGTCAGGTCTCGCTCGACATCACCCTGCTCGCGCAGCGCCACGGCATCGACGTCACCGACGTGATGGCCAAGATGCTCGGCGATCGCGTGGGTCGGCTGGACTCGCTGCTCGCGGCCCACGCGAGCCCGCAGCTGGGCGACGCGCTGGCCCCCACCCCGCGTCCCCGCGCGGGCAAGGGCGCGCGGCCCCGCGGCACGCGTCAGGGCACGTAGCGTGCGCCGTCGTTGACGAACGACGCCGAACCGATGCCGCCCCACACGATCATCTCGCTGCCGGTCCACACCTGCGTGTGCCCGGCGCGGGCATCGGGCACGTCGACCGTGCTGGTGGCTGTCCAGCTGTTGGTGGCGGGGTTGTAGCGGCCGCCGGTGTCGAGGCGCCCCTCGTTGTCGATGCCGCCCCACACGATCATCTCGCTGCCGGTCCACGCCGCGCGGTGGTGGGTGCGTGGTGACGGCGCGCCGTCGATCGCCGTCGCCGTCCACGAGTTCGTGCTGGGATTGTAGCGGCCGCCGGACGACAACGCCGCGCCGGCCTGGTTCTCACCGCCCCAGACGATCATCACCTCGCCGGTCCACACCGTCGAGTGGTAGACGCGCGCCGCTGGCGGTGTGATCGCGCTCATCGCCGTCCAACTGTTGGCCGCCGTGTTCCAGCGCGAGCCGTCGTCGAGCACGAAGTCGTCGTTGCGGCCGCCCCAGATCACCACGGCGTCGCCGGTGAACACCGCGGAGTGCTCGGCGCGCTGCGACGGCGTGCCGGGCAGCGCGACGAAGCCCCAGCCGTCGCGCAGGACGTCGAAGTGGCGCGCCTGGACCAGCGTGCCGGACTCATCCTCGCCGCCGAGCACCATCATGCCCGTGTCGTACCAGGTCGCGCTGTGGTGGCGACTCGGCGCCGGGGCCGGGAAGCCGGGCGCGAGCGCGGTCCAGGTGTGGCGCGTGCCGTGGTAGCGGGCACCGTCGCCGAGCACCGAGAAGCTGCCATCGCCTCCGCCCCAGATGAACATCTCGCTGCCGGTCCACACGGCCGTGTGATCGGCGCGCACCGACGGCGCTCCGGTCGGCGTCAGCGGCGTCCACGTGTCGAGGACCGGGTCGTAGCTCGCGCCGTCGTCGAAGAAGGTGTTATCGCCGGCGCCGCCCCACACGATGATCTCGGCGCCGGTCCACACGTCGCTGTGGCGATAGCGAGGCGCCGGCGCGTCGATGTCGGCGATCGGCAGCCACACGTCGTGCAAGCACGCCGCGAGGGTCGCGTCGCAGCCGGCCACGCAGACCTCGTCGACCGGCGTGTACACGCACACGCCCTCGCTGCACGTACCAGACCCCGGGTACGCGCGCGCGGTGCCGGCGTCGAGACAGCCGTCGGCCGGCGGCGTCGCGCACTCGCGATCGTCGACGCAGTCGGGCGCGCCGCCGCTCGACGAGTCGGCGACCGTGCCATCGCTGCCGTCGGTGGTCGCGGGGCTCGTGGTCGCCGACGTCGTGCCCTGGCTCTGGCCGGTGGAGCTGCTGCCCTCGCTGCCCGACCCGCACGCGTCGTCTCCGTCCGCGCACCCGGAGCCCCCGGCATCGTCGCGGTGGCACGCCGCGAGCCCCAACAGCACCGCGATGATCCTCATGCGTTCGCCCCCCATGTTCGTCCCTCTTCCGTCGGCCCGCCGGTTCCGGTGCGGGCAGCTCGCGCGGCCGAGTATCTGCCACGTTCGGGCGTCGATCCCAGAAACCCGCGCGAGATCGCCCGTGTCTGCGGCCAAGCCCCGCGATCGGATGGCCACTTTTCGCGGCCGTCCATCGACGGCACCGCAGATTGCTTCGATTTTCGGACAATGCACGGCATTTGAAGCGCGCGGACGTAACTCAGCAATGAGTTACTTTCCACTGGACGCGCGGCCGGGTGGGCCCGACACTGGCGTGGTTCGGCGAGGGGGTCATCGATGGGTCACGGAGCCGAGTGCGTTCGCATCCTGGTGCTGCAGCCCGCGGATCGTCCGCTCGCGCTGCGGGATCTGCTCGAGCCGCGGGGCTTCGAGGTGCACGAGGCGTCGATCGCCGACGGCCCCGCGGCGCTGCGCTGTGCCCCCCACGCGGCGGTGCTCGACCTCGACGTCGATGCGCCGGCCGCGGTGACCCTGTGCACCGCTTGGGCAACCGACGTGGGCCGGCGACTGCCGCTGCTGGGGTTGTCGACGCGGCCGCTCGACCCGGCCGGGCTCTCCGGCGCGGGCGTGCACGGCCTGCAGCTGCCGTGCGCGCCCATCGTGCTGGTCAGCGCGTTGTGCCGGCTCATCGCCGCGTCGGCGATGGCCGACGGCCCCGGCAACCGTCGGCTCGTCCGCGCGCTCGGTTTTCGCCGCGGCCATCCGATCGTACGCGCCCGCGGCCGCCCGGGCGCATGAGCAGCGCACGCCAGCGGAGAGGTTGGCGGTATCATCGACGGGCCAAGTGACGATGCCGGGACACTCGCGCCGCGTCGCGTACGAGACCGCCCGCCTCGCGCTGGCGCGCGTGCACCTCGACACCGCGGGTGACCTCGCGGCCGTTGCCGCCCGTGCCACCCGCATCTGCGCCGAGGCCCTGCAGGTGGCCCGCGTCGGGATCTGGGTGTTCGACGACGACGGCACGCTGCGTTGCGTCGCGCTGCACGATCGCGAGCAGGGCCCCCAGGGCGGCGGCACGGCCCTGGCCCCCGCGACCCTGCCCCGCTACCGCGCCGCGCTCGACACCTGCCGCGTGCTGGTGGCCGACGACGCCCGCCTGCACCCGGCGACCGCCGAGCTCACCGCGGGCTACCTCGAGCCCCACGGCATCGGTGCGCTGCTCGACGCGCCGGTGTTCCGCGACGGGCACCTCTACGGCGTGCTGTGCCACGAACACGTCGGCGGCGCGCGTCGCTGGACCCACGCCGAGGCCGAGTTCGCGTCGGCGGCGGCCGAGGTGGTCGCGCTGGTGTTCGCACAGGCCGAGCGCGCCCGTGCCGAGGCCGAGCTGCGCGAGCAGAGCAACCGCGCCCGCGATCTCGAGCGACTGCTCGAGGTCCGCCGGCTCGCGCGCAACGTCGCCCACGACTTCAACAACGTGATGACCTCCGCGATGATGCTGACGGCCTCGCTCGAGCCCGGCGATCTCGCGACCGCGCAGCGCGAGCTGTCCGAGGTGCTCGAGATCGGCCGCAAGCTCGCCGCCGAGCTGCTGCGTTTCGCGGGCCCGCGCGAGGGCGCCACGCCGGCGGGCACCCAGGGCGCGCTGGCGGGCATCCGCGCGCTCGGTCCGGTGCTGTCGCTCCTGTTGCGACCGCGCGCGCAGCTCGTGATCGACGTGGCGGGCGACGACCTCGCGATCGGGCTGGCGCCGCTCGAGCTCGAGCAGGTCGTGCTCAACCTCTGCGTCAACGCCCGCGACGCGATCTCCACCCAGGGCCAGGTGTCCCTGCACGCGCGCGGCGGCACCGCGCTCGAGCTGGAGATCCGCGACGACGGCGTCGGCATGGACGACGCCGTCAAGCAGCACCTCTTCGAGCCCTACTTCACGACCAAGTCCGAGGGCAACGGCATGGGCCTGGTGTTGGTGCTCGACCTGGTGCGCAGGGCCGGCGGCACGCTGCAGATCGACAGTGCGCCCGGCCGCGGTACCACGGTCCGCGTGACGCTCCCGCGCGCGCCGTGAGCGAGCCATGTGGCGGGGGTCCACTCGAGTGGCCCGAGCTGGGACGGCGCCGGGGTCAAGCGCGGCCAGCAAAGCCCCGATGGGTCCCGTAGCATGCTCGACCCCAGCCGACGCGCCCGGATCCCGGACGCCGACATCCAACCCATCCACATCGACGAGCCGACCGCGGTCCGCCGCGGCAACTGTGGCGAGCGCTGCGTCCGCGAGGCCGCGGCAGCGCTCGTGCAAGCCGCCGAGGCGCCCGGCTTCAAGCTCCCGATGCTGCCCGAGACCGCCAACGAGGCGATGTCGCTCGCCGCCGATCCCAACATCGCGATGCGACGGCTCGAGCGCGTCATCGTGTCCGACACCGTGCTCACCGCACGGATGCTGACCGTCGCCAGCTCCCCGGCCTACGGCGGCGTGCCGCTGCGCAGCCTCGGCGCGGCGCTGCAACGCCTCGGCAGCGGGGCCATCCGCGACGTGCTCTACCAGAGCGTGATGGAGTGCCACATGTTCCGCGGCGACGACGAGCGCGTGGCGCGGGCGCAGCGCGAGCACGCCGTCGCGGTCGCGCGCCTGTCGAAGGCGATCTGCAAGGTCGCCGGCATCGACGACGGCCAGGCCTTCGTCACCGGCCTGCTCCACGACATCGGCATGCTGGCCCTGCAGGCGCTGCGCAAGCTCCCCGCCACCGCCCACCTCGACCCGGACGACATCCAGAAGGTCGAAGAGATCGTGCACACGACCCTGGGCGCCCGCATGGCCGCCGGCTGGAAGCTGCATCCGCAGGTCATCGAAGGCATCCGCCGGCACCACCGCTACCGCGACTACGAGCCGGGCGCGTACTCGCAGATCGGGCACGTGATCGCGGTCGCGGACATCATCGTCCACCACCTCGGCCTGGGCGGCACGCCGCATCCGCTGACCGACGAGCAGCACGCCGAGATCGCCGCGCTCGGCCTCGACCCCGCACAGGTGATCGCGGTGGCCGGCGCCGCGTTGCTGGGCTCGTAGCCACCGCGCGCGGGGGGGCGGCCACCACCGCCCCGCGGCCGCGGGGCCAAAGCTGCTACGATTGCGCGACCGTGAGGTCCCCAAGGCGGCGACTCCTGCGCCCGCGCGCATCCCTGTTGAGCTTCACCCTCGCGGCGCTGGCCTGTGACCGCCCGCCCAGCGTCGCGCCCGCGGCCAGGCCCGAAGCGCGGCCGATCGCGGCGGACACCGAGGCCCCGCCGGCCGCCACCGAGCCCCACGCGGCCGCCGATCCCGATCGCATCGACGAGGCCAGCGCGCGGGAGGAGACCGATCGCATCCTCCATGCCGTCGCCAAGGCGCGCAACCTCGCGGTGCGCAGCGAGGTCGCGGTGGACGTGATCGACAAGCCCGGCATCCGAGCCTTTGCGAAGGACTCGATGTACGAGTTCACGACCCCCGACGAGATGCGCATGTTGGGTCGCATCGAGTCCGCGCTGGGGGTCGTGCCGCCGGGCAGCGACCCCGAGGCCGTCATCCTCGAGCTGCTCGAGCAGGGCGTGCTCGGCCTCTACGATCCCAAGCGCAAGACCCTTTTCATCGGCGACTTCGTTCCCAAGTCGATGCTCAGCATGGTCGTCGGCCACGAGATCGCGCATGGGCTCCAGGACATGTACTTCGACCTGCACAAGCTGCAGGAGCCCATGCGCCACGCCAGCGACGCCGAGTCGGCACGACGCTTCCTCATCGAGGGCGAGGCCCAGGCGGCGTACCTCGCGTGGGTCTCGGGCGATGCCGGGGTCGCGGCGCTGGCCGAGCCCGTGCTGCAAGCGATGAGCGACCAGGCGCTCGAGCTGGCGGGCGTCGCGTCGGCCTACCCCATCCTCGCGCGCTCGCTGCAGATGCCCTACGCCGACGGCGCCGCCACGGTCGCGCGCCTGGTGCAGCGCGATGGCTGGGGCGCGATCGACAAGCTGTACGAGAAGCTGCCCGAGTCGACCGAGCAGATGCTGCACATCGACAAGTTGCTCGCGCGCGAGCGACCGCTCCCCGTCGAGGTGGACGCCGAAGCCCTCGCACCGCTGATGGGCCCCGCCGGTCTGCGCATGGTGTGGCACGACGACATCGGCGAGGCCACGCTGTTGGCGATGCTCGCCGAGCGACGCGACACCCGCGAGGCCCGCGCCGCCGCGGCCGGCTGGGGCGGCGACCACTTCCTGGCGTTCGAGCGCGAGGCCGGCAAACCCGGCGCGACCATGCTCGCGGCCGCCACCGCGTGGGACAGCCCCCGCGACGCCGAGGAGTTCGAGCGCGCCTTCTCGCAGTACCTCGCGGAACACACGCCCGGCGCCCACGTGATCGAGAGGCGGGCCCACAAGGTCGTGTTCGCCGTGGGCATCCCCGACGGCATCGATCCCGTGGCGCTACGCAAGGCGCTGTGGCGCGGCACCCACGTGGGGAAGTGATCGCTCGACCCATGACCTCCGCCCGCTCGCCCGACCCGACGCATGCCCGTGACGGCGCGCTCTCGCAGCTGGTGCTGCGGGCGCGCAGACGACAACGCACGGCCGACGCGCTGTGGGCCCTGTCGCGGGTGGCCTTGCCCGCCGCGGTGACGCTGGTCGCGGTCGGCCTCGTGCTCGTGCGCCGCTTCGGGCTCCCGCCGGTGGCGCTGTGGGTCGCGACGGTGCCGGTGCCGGTCGCGGTGGCGTGGGCGTGGCTGCGTCCGCTGCCGCTGCGGGCGCTGCTGCGCCGCATCGACGCGCACCATCGCCTCGACGATCGCCTCGGCAGCGCGCTCGAATTCTCGGCCGGCAAGCCGCCGACCGATCCCCGCGCCGCCGCCATCGTCGCGCTGGTGCGCGAGGACGCCGAGCGCCTCGCGTCGCAGGTCGACCCGCGACCGGCGATCCCCGTCGCCGTGCCGGCGCCGCAGCTGCGCGACGCCGTGCCGCTCGGGTTGCTCGGGCTCGCGTTGCTGGTGCCGGTCGCGACCGCCCAGCTGCTCTCGCCGCTCATCGGCGAGGTGATCATCGCGCCCGCCGAGCAGGTCGACGCCCGCGCCGGCCTCGATCTCGCGCTCGCGAGCCCGCTGCGTCAGAGCCTGCGCGAGCTGGCCAAGACCGACGACGAGGTCGCCGCAGCCGCCCATGAGATGCTCGAGATCCTCGACGCCCTGGAGCGCGGCGAGATCGATCGCGCGCTCGCGCTCGAGCGGCTCGAGCAGCTCGAGGCCGAGCTCGCCGCCGCCGACGATCGTCTGCAAGAGGAGCTACGCGAGGACCCGGCGGCGCTCGCCGACGCCACCCGCGACCTGGCCGACGCGTTCGAGACCGAGGCGCTCACCGCCGACGTCGGCAAGGCGCTC
This sequence comes from Deltaproteobacteria bacterium, assembly GCA_016709225.1. Lineage (NCBI taxonomy): Bacteria > Pseudomonadati > Myxococcota > Myxococcia > Deltaproteobacteria bacterium. Next base: position 2,022,999 of record JADJEE010000001.1, read on the forward strand.
GACCGCGGCGACGGCGAGCAAGCCGAGAGCGCGCTGGCCGAGGCTGGCGCCGAGGCCGAGGCGAACGCCGACGCCAACGAGCAGCTCGAGCGATCGCTGAAGGAGGCCGAACGCCGCCTGGGCAAGCGCGCCGACCAGCGCGACGCCAGCGAGACCGCCAAGCAGCTCGACGAGGCCGAGCGCCGCCTGCGACGCGAGGAGAAGAAGCAGCCCGAGACACCCGAGGAGGCGCAGGAGCACGAGCGTCGCCTGAAGAAGCAGCGCGACCAGGTCGAGCAGCTGCGTCGCCAACACGAGCGCGAGCTCGCGGCGCAGAAGAAGGTCGAGGAGCTGCGCCGCGCCGCGCAGCAGGCCGCACAGAGCAAGGCCGGCAGCGCCGAGCGCAAGCGCAAGCTCGAGCAGCTCGGCCGCGGCATGAAGGACGCCAGCCGCAGCGCGAGCGGATCGCAGCGCATGCAAGGCGCCCGCGATGCCGTCGAGGAGGCGAAGACCTTCGTGCGCCGCGCCGGCCAGCAGGGCGCCGGCGAGCAGCGCCGTCGCCAGCAGGTCCGACGCTTCGATCAGGCCGCCAAGGGCGAGGGCGACAAGGACGGTCAGGACGGCAAGGGCAAGGATGGCAAGGGCAAGGGCAAGTCGACGTTGCTGGTCGAGGGCCAGGTCGGCGAAGGCAAGCCCGGCGGCACCATGCGCATGCCGGGCGAAGGCCAGGGCGAAGGCGAAGGTGAAGGCGAAGGCCAAGGCCAAGGCGAGGGCCAAGGCCAAGGCCAGGGCGAGGGCGAGAGCGACTCCGACGGCGACGGTCAGGGCGAAGGCGACGGCCAAGGCGAGGGCCAGGGTCAACAGGGTCAGGGCCAGAGCCAGGGGCAATCGGCCGGTGGCGACGGCATCGGCGACGGCTCGCAGGATCCCCAGGGTGACCCCACCGCGATCGCGGCGCACACGAAGGACGTCCGCGTCAACGCCAAGCGCGGCCGCGGTGTGAGCAAGGCCGAGGTGCTCAAGGACGCCAGCCAGCACGGCTTTGCGACCGAGCCCTACCGCAAGATGTACCAGGAGTACCGCGACTTCGCGCAGAGCTCGCTCGACTCCACCGCGTTTCCGGCGGCGCAGCGTCGCCTCGTCAAGCGCTACTATCAAATGATCCAAGCGCGCTGACGCGCACGAAGGCTGCTCCATGTCGACTGCGATCACGACCGCCGAGACCCATCAGGAACTGCAGGCGATGCACACCGACCTCGCCGAACTCGCGGCGCAGGTGCAACGCGTCATCGTCGGGCAGGACCGGGTGATCCGCTCGGTCGTCACGTGCCTGCTCGCCGGCGGCCACGGCCTGCTCGAGGGCGTGCCTGGCCTCGGCAAGACCCTGCTCATCCGCACGCTCGCGCAGGCGCTGCACCTCGACTTCGCGCGCATCCAGTTCACGCCCGACCTCATGCCCGCCGACATCGTCGGCACCTCGGTGCTGTTGCAGGCCGAGGGTGATCAGAGCGGTCGCGCGGCGCTGCAGTACCAGCCCGGTCCGATCTTCTCGAACATCGTGCTCGCCGACGAGATCAACCGCGCCACCCCCAAGACCCAGTCGGCGCTGCTCGAAGCGATGGCGGAGGGCACCGTGACGGCCGGTGGCGAGACCCGCAGGCTGCCCGACCCGTTCCTGGTGCTCGCGACCCAGAACCCGCTCGAGATGGAGGGCACCTATCCCCTGCCCGAGGCCCAGCTCGATCGCTTTCTCTTCAAGGTCCACGTCGAGTTCCCCGGCGAGGACGAGCTCATCGCGATCCTCGATCGCACCACCGGCCAGGGCAGCGCCACGGTGAAGCCCGTGCTCGATGCGCGGCGCATCGGTGAGATGCGACAGCTGGTGCGCGCGATCCCGGTGACCGACAGCGTCACCCGCTACGTCGTGCGGGTGCTGCGGGCCACCCACCCCGACGATCCGCGCGCGCCCGAGCTGGTCAAGCGCTACGTCCGCTTCGGTGGCAGCCCCCGCGGCGCCCAGGCGATGCTGCTGGCGGCGCGCATCCGCTGCACCTTCGACGGCCGCATGACGCCGTCGATCGACGACGTCCGTGCGGTCGCCCCCGAGGCGCTGCGTCACCGCGTGATCCTCAACTTCGAGGGCGAGGCCGAGGGCATCGCGATCGACGACTGCATCGCGAAGGCGCTGGCGGCGGTGCCGGCGGACAAGTGACGCGTGGCCGCGCGGGCGAGTGCGACGCAGAAGGCCGCCGACGCGGCGCTGTTCGACGAGGCCTTCATGGCCAAGCTCGAGCTGCTGCAGGTGATCGCGCGCCGGCTGTTCCGCGGGCGTCAGCGGGCCGAACGCAAGACCCGCAAGCTCGGGCAGGGGCTGGAGTTCGCCGATCACCGCGAGTACTCGCCGGGTGACGACATCCGCTACCTCGACTGGACCGCATGGATCCGACTGCGTCACCGGCTCATCCGCCTGTTCGAGGAGGACGAGGACCTGCCGGTGCGGATCATCGTCGACGCCAGCGCATCGATGGCCACCCGCGGCGGTGGCAAGCTCCGCTACGCGCAGCGCGTGGCGGCGGCGTTGGCCTACGTCGGGCTGGCCAACCTCGACCGTGTGGGCCTGTCGTGCATTCGCGGCAGCACCATCGAGACCCTGCCGGCGGTGCGGGGCAAGGGCCGCATCTTCAACGTCTTCGAGTTCCTCAAGGGGATGCGGCCCGAGGGCGTGACCGACCTCCGCGCGGGCCTGTCGCGTTTCGCGGCGCAGAGCAGCCAGCCGGGCCTGTCGATCGTGATCAGCGACTTCTACGACATGCACGCGTTCGAAGGCCTGAACCTGCTGCGCTTCCGCAAGCACGACCCGGTCGCGATCCAGGTGCTCGATCCGATCGAGGCCGATCCCCGCGGCACCGGCCTGCGTGGCGATCTCAGCGTGCTCGACTGCGAACGCAACGAGCGTCGCGACGTGACGGTCTCGGCACGCACCCTCGAGGCCTTCGCCCAGGCCCACGAGCGCTTCTGTCAGGCGCTCGCGAGCAACTGTCGCTCCCGCGGCGTGCACTACGTGCGCGCCAACATCGACGTCGCCTTCGATGACCTCGTGCTGCGGATGTTCCGCGAGGGGGGCGTGCTGCTGTGACGTTCGCCGGCCTGACGATCGCGCAGCTGTGGCCGCTCGCGGCCGCCGGCGCCGCGGCCATCACGGGCCTGTACCTGCTGCGGATGCGGCGGCGGCAGATCGTGGTGCCGTTTGCTGCGCTGTGGGAGCAGGTCACGCGCGAGTCGGAGAGTCGCAAGCTGTGGCGACGGCTGCGGCGACTGCTGTCGTGGCTGCTGCAGCTGGGCGTGCTGCTGTTGGTGCTGGCGGCGCTGGGCGATCCGCGGCCCGACACCTGGCTGCGGGATCCCGCGACCGTCGCGATCGTGATCGACCGCTCTGCCAGCATGTCGGGTCCGGCGCGCGCCGACGACGAGGACGACGACGGTGACGCGGACACCACCCGACTCGACCTGGCCAAGCTGCGCGCCCAGCAAGAGGTCGCCGCGCTGGGCCCCGCCGACCGGGCGGTGATCATCGCCGCGGGCGAGGACGTCACCGTGCTCGCGCCGCTGTCCGACGACCCTGCGCCGGCATCGGCCGCGATCGCCACCGTCGAGCCCGATTTCGGCGAGGCCGACCTGCCGCGCGCGCTGGCGTTGGCGGAGCACGCGGTGGCGCACGGCAGCTCGCCGCGCATCCTCGTGCTCACCGACGGCGCGCTCGACGAGGCTGCCGACTCGGCGCTGCGCCGCTGCACCGCCGGCACCGCGATCCCCTGCACCGTGGTGGCGCCCGCCGGCGACCACGACAACCTCGCGATCACGGCCTTCGCCGCACGGCGCTACCCCAACGCCCGCGACAAGGTCGAGGTGCTCGCCGAGGTGCGCAACCTCGGCGACCGGCCGGCGATCGTCGAGCTCGAGGTGAGCGCCGACGGCGTGTCGCTCGGCCGCCGCACCATCGAGCTGCTGCCGGGCCAGGCCAAGCGCGAGTCGCTGGCCGACGTCGAGGCCGCCCGCGCGCGCTTCGTCGCGACGCTGCACGCGGCCCGGTCGCCGCCCGCCGGCCTGACGAGCGCACTCGGGCCGTCGTTCGACGACGTCGCCTACGCCGTCGTGCCGCCGCTGTCGCCGCTCGCGGTCGCGGTCGTCACCGACGGCACCGACCTCTTCCTCGAGGCTGCGCTGCTCACCCAGGCCGAGCACATCGAGCTGATCGGTGTGTCGCCCGAGCAGGCCGTCGCGGGCAGCAACGAGCTGCGCGAGGCCGACGTCGTGGTCTTCGACGTCGCCACCGGCGCGCTGCCGACCGAGCTACCCGACGCCCACGTGCTGGTCTTCGATCCGTGGCGCAACGCCGGTGGTGCGTTCCCCATCGCCAAGAAGGCCGACCTCGCGCGACCGTTCCTCACCGAGCAGCTGCGCCAGCACCCGATCCTGGCCAACATCGTGCTCAAGGACGTCAACATCACCCGCGGCACGACCTTCGCGCTCGAGCCGGGCGATCAGGCGTTGGTGCGCACGTTGGGGGAGCCCATCGTGGTCCTGCGCGAGCGCGGCGACCATGGTCTGGTCGCGATCGGCTTCGACCCGCGGCAGAGCGACTTGCCGCTGCGCGAGGCGTTCCCCCTGCTCATCGACAACGTGCTGCGCTACTTCGAGCAGCGCGAGCCGGGCTTCGTGGCCCAGGTCGCGCTGGGCGGCACGCGCGAGCTCTCGCTGGCGGATCTCGGGCTCCCGACCGAGGGCGTCACGCGGGTCTCGCTGGAGGATCCGAGCGGCGCGCAGACCGAGCAGCCGGTCGAGCGCGGGCGCATCCGCCTGCGTGCGCGCACGCCCGGCTTCTACCGCGTCCGCGCACTCGATGGCGACGCCGCCGACCTCGTCGCGGAGCTCGCGGTCAACCAGACCGGCACCGCTGCCAGCGACCTGCACGCCGCGCTCGACGACCTGCCGGCCGAGGCATTTGCCGGCGAGCCACCGACGCCCGCACCGGTGTCCCAGGGGCCGCTGTGGACGGCGATCCTCCTGCTCGCCGCGGCGATCGTGGTCGTCGAGTGGGCGACCTACCACCGCCGCATCACGGTGTAGTCGCAGGCGATGGCGCGTGCGCCCGCGTGCGCACGCTCGCCGACCGCGTCAGCGGGTGCCGGCCGCGCCGCGGGCCTGCCGGCGCGCCGTCAACCAGCCGTGCCACGGCTGCGCGAGCACGCCGCCCGGCTGGTAGGCCCGCGCGGCCTGCCGCGCACGCGAGGCGCTGAGCGCGAAGTCCAGCAACGCGACCGCGTGATGGCGATCGGCCGACGAGGTCGAGCCCTCGACGCCCACCGCGTACACGCCCATGTCGGAGGCGACGTCGCCGACCCAGCGTCGCGCGGCGTAGCCATCGGTGCTCTCGTAGCGATTCGATCCGGCCGAGTGACAGGCGTGGCTCACGAACAGGCCGCCCTCGACGACCCACGCACGGAACCACGCCTGCAGCGTGGCCCACTCGCCGGCGTTCTCGCCCCCGCGGCTGATCTGCCCCGACGAGAAGAAGAACAGCGGGCCGTCCCAGCCGCCGTGGGAGTACCACGCGGTGATGTCGACCTTGGTCGCCATGTGCGGCAGCGAGTCGACGCTCTGGTACTCGAACGAGTGCACCGTCGAGGTGAAGCCCTTGGCGGCGAGGTGACGCTTCGCGGTCTGGGCAGAGTCGAGGAACTCGGCGCCGGCGTGGAGGATCAGTGCAGTACCCATGGTGTTCTCGACTCGTCTTCTCGCTTCGGCAACGACTCCGTTTGGCACTGCACGCGATGGCATCGGTCGAAGCGAAACCGACGCATGCCATGCAGCATCGTCTTGGGACTAGGGGGTTCCTCGCCCCGGCGGCACTCGAGCGACATCGCGAAACTCGTCGGTCATGACCCTGGTCGCACGGCTAGTCGAAGTGCATGACGGCGCGGTCGATCGAACCGATCGCGACGGTCGAGTCGGGCGTGCAGCGGTAGGCGATGCCCTCGTAGGCGCGGTTGCCGATGATCTGGTCCACGTCCATGCCGATGACGGGGCAACCGATCGCACGGCTGATCGCGCGCCCCAGCGCGCCGCCGTCGGCCATGACCTGACAGTGCAGCAGCACCAGCTCGGCGCCAGGCGCCAGATACGGACGCACGTGGGCGAACCACCGCGCGTGGTCGGGCATCGTCGCGAGGGTCATGACGTCGCGCCCCATGAATGCCACCCCCGGCAGGCCGTGGTCCTCGAGCACGATCTTGCGCGCGAGGCGATCGCGCTCGCGACAGCGGACCGCGACCCCACCGGTGGCCTCGCGCACGCTGTGCGCGGCGAAGATCATGCTCGGCATCGGCGCGCTGGCCCAGCGGGCGCGCAGCCTGGCGATGGTCTCGCCGGCGTAGTCCGGGATTTCCTCGCTCGGCCGCGTGATGTCGATGCCGGCCACGCGCTCGGTCTCGGCGATCGCGGCCGCCGACTTGCGACCGTAGCCGTACGCCCACAAGAGCACATCGCCTGCCATGTGCGAGTGCAGACGCCGTGGGCCGCGGCAGGATGCGCGGAAGCGACGGAACCGCCGCGGCCGTCAGCGCGATCGGACGCCGGACTGCGGCACGACGACGGTGTGGATGTCGACGCGGTCGCGCTTCTTGATCTCGAGCGACACCGAGACCGTCATCCCGCGCGTGCTCATGTACACCGGCGCGGCGGTGGACTTGGCGTAGATGCGGCTGGGCTCCATCAGGTTGCGCTCGGCCACACGGCGTCGGTACACCCGCGCGGGCGCGAAGCCGATGATCGGCGGCACCTGGTGCAGGCGGAAGCGACCGTCCTGGGAGCCGAGGAACACCAGCGCGCAGCCCTTGTCGCGGCAGCTGCCGTCGAAGGTGACCCACAGCCACGCGGTCTTGTCGATCACCTCGACCGCGACGATGGCCCCGGGCAGGGCGCGCGGGAACCTCAGCTCGACCCGCTGGCCGCGGTAGCCGGTCTGCACCGCGCCCTGACTGCCGTCGACCGCGAAGTCCTCGCCGAGCTTGCGATCGGCGTAGGCCACGAACTTGATGGTCGGGTACACGCGGAGCTGCTCGAGGCCATGCTCGCGGTGCATGACCTCGTCGAGCAGACCGGGCGTGAGGTGCTCGCGGGCGGCGCAGCCGCTGCCGGCGATCCCGAGGGCCACGAGCGCTGGCGCGACCCAGCGGGCGTCAGTCGCCATGCTCGTCGGCGTCCTCGCGCCGAATGCCCTCGACGCAGTCGGTGTCGTGGGGGCCGCAGCGGAAGCGGACGTGGATGTGACCGATGTGGCCGTCCGAGTGCGCGACCACGCCGCTCGCAAAGCGACCGCGGGGCCACTGGATCGCGGCCGCCAGTTCTTCCTCGGTGGCACCCATGAGCTGGGCTGCACGGTACACCTTCTCCTGCAGATCGTACTCGAGGAAGATGTGGGCGACGTTGCCGCCCTCCACCAGCGCGCGGATGAGGCCCCAGGTGGCGAACCAGTCGATCTCGCTGGGCAGCGGCCGCCGCTCGCGGCCGAGATAGCTCTTCTTGTAGACCCCGCGCAGGGTCGGCATCCAGATGTCGATGTCCCGGCCGGCCTGGTGTGACTTGTGCGGCGGCAGCTTGCCGCCGCCGCGCTTGCTGATGTCGGCCAGCACCAGCTCGCCGTCGAACTCGACGTCCTGGCGGAACTTCGCGACGGCGTTGAGCAGCGCCTGCACGGTCGCGCTCGAGCCCCACATGAGGTTGGGCGCGCGCCGCACGTAGAGCGGCGACTCCGGCATCTGGATGCCCTGCGCGAGCCGTCCGTCGTTCGGGCGCCCCACCGAGTGCGCGTCGGGGCGGACCTCGAAGCGAGGGATCTGCAGCGTGGTACGCCGTCTCTCGTAGGGCTTGGGATCGATCCACACGTCGATCAACGTGCCCGCGCGCAGCTCGAGGCCGAGCGTGGGATTGTACGCGCGGAGCTTGGGTACCGACACGCCGAAGCGCTCCGAGAGGCCGCGCCAGTCGTAGTCGCGCTCGAGCTCGTAGCTGATCTGCTGCTGCGGCAGCGGCGTGCGTCGGGCCTCGACCCGCAGCACGGTGCCGGCCGCCGGCGGTGGCGCGTCGGGGTTGAGCTGATTCCAGCGCGCCAGGCTCTCGACCGCGACGTCGTAGCGCGCGGCGATCTCCGCGAGGGTCTCGGCCGGAATCACGCGGTGCTCGATGAAGACCGCGGCTGGTGCTGGCGCGCTCGCGACGGCCACCGGCACCGCGGCCGCTGCGACCGCGACCTCGGACTCGACCTCCTCGACCGGCGCTGCGGGCGGGGGCTGCGGCCACAGCCGCCACGCGATCATCCCCGCGGCCGCGAGCGACAGCATCGGCAGCAGCAGCAGCCGCCATCGCGTCCGCCACACGCGGCGTCGGCTCGCCGCGACGAAGGTGAGCAGCAGCGGCGTCGCGTCGGTGCTGCCGGCGCGCAGGAGTTCTTCGGCGCGACGGCGCGCGGCGCCCCGCAGCAGCAGCCGGGGCGCACGGCCGGCGTGGTCCCACTCGAGGCTCCACCGCGCCAGACGCGAGAGCTCGCGCGCGCGCAGCTCGGCCGGCGTGGTCGTGCGCAGCACCGGCCCTCCCCGCAGCGGCGCCCGCATCCGCCGCTGCACGGTCGCCGCCACGCTGACCAGCTCGAGCAGGAACGGGCCCACGTACAGCCGATTCCCCTCGCGCAGCTCGGCGGGCTCGTCGAGGCGCTGGTTGTCGAGGAACGTGCCGTTGACGGAGCCGCGGTCCTTCACGATGAAGCGGCCGTCGTCGCCCTCGATCCGACAGTGCTCGTGCGAGACCGCGTCATGGGGCAGCACCACGTCGTTGTGATCGCCGCGACCGATCGACAGCGCGCCGCTGCCCAGCGGCCGCGTCCACGCGCGCCCGTGGGTGTCGGTGATACGCAGGCGCAGCATCGCGGGCTCGGCTCCCCGGTTAGAAACGGATCGTGCGTTCGGTGACCGCGACGTGTCCGCGCACGCCGGGGAACTTGCCGCGACTGCGCATCGCATCGGCGACGCAGCGGCCGAGCGGTGTGACGTTCCACGGACGGCTGACCTCGACCGCAGTCGCGCGACCGTCCTCGACCTCGAAGCGTAGCGTGACGGTCGTGCCGCTCACGGCCCCGTGGGTGCGTCCGCAGGCCACGAGCGCGCCCTTCACCTTGGCGTAGCCGCGCTCGACGTCGTTGCCACCGCGCGGCGTCGGTGGTCGCGTGGCCTCGCGGATCGGCGCCGGCGGGTCTTCGGCCGGCGGCCGCGCGACCGGGGGCTCGGGCGGGGTCGCGGGCGTCGCAGCGATCGGTGCCGGCTCGGGCGCGGGCTTGGGTGGCGCCGCCGGAGTCGTGCTCGGACGGGGCTCGTCGGCCGCGACCGTCGGATGCAGCTCGGGGGTCGCGTCGCTGTCGTCGCGCAGGAACAGGAACCACACCGCGCCGCCACCCCACACCAACAGCAGCGCGATCACGCTGATGGTGATGACGAGCCAGTTGCGCGAGACCTCGCGCACCGGCACGTGCAGCGCGAACTCGTGGGTCTCGGCGCCGTCGCCACGGGCATGCTCGAAGGTCGACGGGTTGCCGCCATGCCAGTTCACCGGCGGCAACGTGTGATGCTCGACCGCGGTGCTGGTCGGCGCGGACATGCCGGTCGGCAGCAACGGCGCGAGGAACTCGCCGGTCGACGGGGGGTGGCCGTGGGCGGGCTCGTCATCGACGTCGTGGCGATCACGCTCCCCGACCAGCGGCGGCGCGGCCATCGGTGGCACCGCGAGGATCGGTGACGACCCGACCGCCGCCTGGCCCGACACGCGCACCGATCGCACGGGCTCGGCCCGCGGCGAGAACGACGGCGCAGCGGCGGTCGCACGGCGCGCGGGCACGACCGCGTGGCGCCGCGTATGGGGCCGCACCACCGTCGCGTCGACCGCGTCGACGGCCTCGGCCGCGACCACCGGCGGTGGCCGCGAGGCGCGACGTTGATCGTAGATCGTCGTGCGGTCGACCGCGTCGGGCCCCAGGGGATTGGCCATCGCCACCGTCGACTCGAACGACGCACCGAGGATCGCGGCCTCGAACTCGGCCATGCTCGGGTAGCGCTCGTCGGGCCGCTTGGCCAGCGCGCGCATCACCAACGCCTCCACGATCGGCGCGACGTCGGGCGCGACCTGCCGCAGCGGCGGGATCGGATCGTTGGCGTGCTGGGTCGCGACGCGCAGGAAGTTGTCGCTGTCGAACGGCACCCGACCGCTCAGCATCTCGTAGGCCAGCACGCCGACCGCGTAGACGTCGGAGCGGCCGTCGACCGGCAGGCCCGCGGCCTGCTCGGGGGACATGTAGCGGGCCGTGCCGAACACCGAGCCCTCGCCGGTGAGGTTGCCGGGGCGATCGCGGTGCACGACCTTCGCGATGCCGAAGTCGAGCAGCTTGACCTGATCCATCGCGTCGGGGCGCTGGACCAGGAAGATGTTCGCCGGCTTCATGTCGCGGTGCACGATGCCGCACTTGTGCGCGGCCGCGAGGCCCCGCACGACCTGCAGCAGGATGTGCTGCACCCGCGGCCACGGCAGCCGGACCAGGCGCCGCAGCAACACCGAGAGGTCCTCGCCCTCGAGGTACTCCATCACGAAGTAGACCGGCCCGTCGTGGATGCGACCGAAGTCGAGGATGTCGACGACGTTCGGGTGGGCGATCATCGAGGCCGCGCGGGCCTCCTGCAGGAAGCGCTCGACGTTGGCCTCGTGGCGCGCGAGCTCGGGCCTCAGCACCTTGATCGCGAGCTTGCGCAGCAGCGTGACGTGGTCGGCGGCGAACACCCGCCCCATGCCGCCGTCGCCGATGATCCCGGCGATGCGGTAGCGATCGGACAGCACGGTGCCGATCAGATCTGCATCGCTTGCACCCATGCCCTGCACCAAGACCTACGCCGGGGCCGCGGGTGGGATTCAGGGAATCTGCCCCGCGGCCGGTCGCGGCGGAGCCGCGGACGGGTCTAGAAGCGACCGGACAGCCCGATGCCGACGTACTGCGGCCCGACCACCGGCACGAAGGCCTGGTAGCGCGCATGTCGACGCAGGCCGATGCCCAGCATGGTCGCGCCGGCCGCGAGCAACACGCCGGTGGCCACCGCGCCGCCGATGATCAAACCGTTCGCGCCAGTACCCTTGCGATCGGCGGCACGGAGCGCGTCGGTGTCTCCATCGGCCTTCGCGCGCTGCTGCTCGGACTTGGCGTCCTTGGCCCGCAACGCGCCGACGATGATCATCGCGCTGGCCCCGAGGCCGAGTGCCATGACCACGGAGCCGCCGGCGATGAGGCCCTTGCCGTTGGGCCCACCACCCGGTCCGGTGTCGGGCTGCAGGCCCGTCTGGGGCGGGCCGACCAGGTTCGGTGGCGGCGCGGTCACCGGTGTCAGCTCGCGCTCGGCGGCGGCGAGCAGCTCGCGGAGCTCCCGGCCCTTCTCCTCGACGGTCGGGCTCGGCTGCGCCGTGTCACCGTACTGCCGCGCGAACGCGGCGAGGTAGCGATCGAGCAGGCCGACGCCCTTGCGCAACATCGCGATGCCGCGCTCGAGGCCGTCGTTCGCCTTGCTCTCGCGATGCACGCGATAGGCCTCGCGGTAGGCCTCGAGACAGATGAGCAGCGTCGTCCCGCGCTCCTCGCGATTGACGGGGTTCTCCGGCAGGACCTCGAAGATCCGGCTCCACACGTCGCCGGCCTGCTCGAAGAGCTGCTGCTCGAAGCGGGCCTGCCCGTCGATCTGCAGCGCACGAGCCCGCCGCGCGGTGGGGTTGTCGACCGGCGCGGCCGCGGCGACCGGGACCGCCATCGGCACCGACGCGAGGCCGACCAGCAGTGCGGCCACGCGATGCAGCCGTCCGACCCGATGCGACAGGGGGCGTAGTGAACGTGCGAGTGCGCGGGTCATGGGCGGCTCTCCTGGTCAAACGAGATCGGGCGCAGGCAGGTGGTCGGGAAGGCGACCGCGAGGATCGCCCGCAGCCGCGGCGCGTCGACGCGGCCGTCGGCGGCGCGTGCATCGGTGGGCTCCGCGGTCCAGTCGTCGGGGCACCAGTGCGGATCGCCGCCGGGCGCCGAGGTCGGCGCCCACGTGCGGTGCCGGAACCACCGCGCCAGCCACTGCGCCGGAGCAGTGAGGCTCGGCTGCAGCGCCGGCAAGCCGAGCAACGGGAAGCACGCGGCGTGGCGTGCGGCCGCGCCGTCGCGGATCGCTCCGCCGTCGGCGTCGAGGTCTCCGGGCAGCACGAACTCCATGCGTCCACGGATGATCGCCGCGATCGGCAGCCCGCGATCGGGATGGTGCAGCCACCACGTCGGGCCCTGCCGCACGCAGCGGTCCTCGTCGAACACGGCCGAGGTCTCGGCACCGTCGCCGAGCGCACGCCCGAGGGCGTCGTGGGGCGAGGCGCCGTCACGCCGTGTCGGCCCCTGCCCCGGCTGCCAGCTGCGGATGCGCCCGTCGGCGCCGATCCGCACCACGGCCCGCAGCGCACCGAAGTCGTCGAACGCGAGCTCGAGCACGCCGAACTCCGCGCGCAGCCACTCGGTGCGGCGGTCCTCGCTGCGTGTGACCGCGATGTCCCACACGCGATCGTGCACGATCGCGATGCGCTCGACCTCACCCTCGGCGCTGCGCAGGTACGAGACCCGCAGCGGATCGACGTCGAGCCCCTGCCGCCGCCCGCGGAAGTCGAGCGCGGCGCTCTCGACCACGGCCTCGCCGGTGGCGGTCGTGAGTCGCTGCCGCAGCACCGCGCCGCGGGCGTCGCGTTCGATCACCAGCCGCGCGTGGTGGTTGGTGGCGGCCACCAGCAGCCCATCGGCGCGGTGGTCGAAGCGCGCGCGCGTGGTCTCGCCGGCACCGCTGCGCTCGACCTCGAGCAGGCGGCCGACCGGGTCCCACGAAAGCTGCAGCGGCGCGTGATCGGGCCCAACGATGCGCTCGATGCGGCGGCCATTCGCACCGTGTTGGATCAGCGTCGGCGCATCGGCGTCGCGGGTGAAGGCGGTCACCAGGCCGCGAGCGTCGCGCAACAGCGACAACGCCGGTAGGCCCTCGCGACGCACCGCCACCAGTCGACCCTCGCTGTCGTGATCGTAGGCAACCGCGAGGTCGGGGCCGTGGACCGCGCGGACGTTCCCCAGCGCGTCGCGGGCGATGCCCCAGCGCCCGGTCGGCGCGTCGATGCCGACGAGCTCCCCCTCGGCACTGCGGGCGAGTCGGACCGGGCCGACCGCGGTGTCCTGCGAGATCACGCGCCCGTGGGCGTCGCTGATGCACGCGACCCGCACGTCGCCGGCGGATCGCATCGCCGCCAGCCGTCCGCAGGCGTCGTACTCGAAGCGCAGCCCGCCTGGACCAGTGCCCGCGGGCGGCACCAGCTCGACGACGTTGCCCAGCGCGTCGACGACGACCTCGGTGCACTGCCCCAACGGATCGACGATGCGCGCCAGCCGACCGGCGTCGTACTCGAGTCGCACGCGGTGCCCGAGCGGATCCTCCACGCTCACGAGCGCATCGACGGCGTCATAGCCGAAGCTCCACCGCGCGCCCGTGGGGTCCCAGCCCTGCACCAGTCGACCAGCCTCATCGTAGGCCATGCGCCAGCTGGCGCCGTCTTGCAGGCGCCGCTTCACCAGCCGGCCGGCATCGTCGTAGGCGTCGACGATGCGGTTGCCGTCGGCGAACGCGACCTCGACCAGCCGCAGCTGCGCGTCGTGCCGGTAGCGGATCGCGTCGCCGTGGGGGTCGATGATCTCCGCGACCGCACCGCAGGCGTCGACGCCGTAGGTGCTGACGTTGCCGAGGCTGTCGGTGACCTCGGTACGACCGCGATCGTACGCCAGGCAACGGTCGAGCTCGCCGCCGCCGCCCCAGCTGCGGATGCAGCGAGCGCGAGCGCCGTGGCCATCGTAGCCGTAGAAGAAGCGCGCGCCGTCGCGATCGGTCTCGGCCACCAGCAGGTGCCCGACGTACTCGTAGCGCCGCGCGAGACCGTGCTCGTCGAATGCCGCCACGAGGTCGCCGTCGGCGCCGTACTCGAAGCGCGCGTGTCGTTGCAGGCGGCCCTCCTGCGGCGTCCACAAGCTCTCGAGGCGGCCGGCATCGTCGTACTCGAACGCCAGCACCCTCCGCGTATCGATGCGCAGCTCGTGCAGGCGCGCACGATCGTCGTAGACGCACTCGATGACCACCGCGCGCGGCCGCACGACCCGCGCCAGGCGTGACATCCCGCGGTCGCGCTCGGCCGCCGACTCGCCGGTCTCGGGGCGGAAGTGCCGCACGAGCGGCCCGTCGTCGTCGTGGGACGTCAGCTCCCAGTGCAGTCGCCCCAGCGCGCGCAGGCGCAGTCGACCGGTGCTGTCGTGCAGCACGTCGCCAGCCCGCGCGACCTGACCGGGCAGCGTCATGGTGTCGAACTCGAGCTCGCGGCCATCGGCCTCGCGCAGCACCACGCGACCTGGCTCGAGCCACAACGCGGCCTCGAACCCGTGCGACCAACCCCAGCCGAGCGCACCGAGGCGATCGCTGTGGTTCGAGGCGTAGCGCCGCGAGAGCCGCAGCGGCGGGCTCACGGTGTGCAGCTCGACCGCCTCGCTCACCACCGCGCCGGTCGCGACGTCGACCGGGTCGCCGACCAGCACCGCGAGCTGCGACGGCACGAGGTCGCGCCGACGCGCGGGCGAGCACCGCGACAGCATCTGCAGCTGCGGCGGCGGCTCGCCCCACTGCGTGCGCACCGGGATCTGCTTGCGCAGCGCCGCCAGCGAGTCAGCCCCGGGCGCGGCGGTCGGCGCGGTCGGGGGCTCGATCGCCCCGCTGCCGCCACCCAGGCGCAGCGACTGCTGCGGGCCGGCGCCGAGCACCATGCGGGCGCCGCCGAGCGCGGCCGCGTCGCCCTCGCACGCGACGGCATCGCCCGCGATCCGCATCACGCTCGAGCCGCCGATGGTCTGCGCCTGCGCGGGCACCGAGCCGAGCGCCGTCGCGGGCGTGCTCCGCGTGGCGAGCTCGGTGCCACCGATGCGCACGCGCGGCGGCGTGGGCTGGGCCCGCCCCGCCGCCATCATCAGCGGGTCGGTCACCGAGCTCGCGGCTGCCCGCGCGGGATCGCCGAGCTCTGCGACGAATGCGGTCGGCGGATCGGTCTCGGCCAACCCCGCGACCATGCCGCCCTGGGTCGCGACCTTGGGCGGCGGAGTCGATGGTGTGCCCGACGACGGTGACATGGCCTCGCATCCGAACCCGCGCCCGGACGGGCCTCGCGTGGCAACCAAGCGGTCCGCTTCGGATGCGTCCGGGCTCTGCTTGCACCTACGTCGCGGTGCGCTGGTTTCTTCACGGTTTCTGCGGCACGCAGCCCGGCGCGGGCGGGCGGCCCTGGAACAGCGCAGCCAGCCGCGCCGGCTCCGCGCCGTGGTGCACGACCTCGCAGATGCGCCGGGCCAGCTCGTCGCCGGTGGTCGGCCACACCCGCGCGCTGCCGTCGTAGCTCACCGAGACGAGCGGTCCGCCCGCGCGCCGCAGCAGGCGCTGCACCGGTGCGTCGTGGCTGCCCAGCACCAGCTGCTCACCGCTGGTCAGCTGCCACAGGCGCACGGTGCCGTCGTTGCTGGCCGAGGCCAACACCGCGTCTTCGACGAATGCCAGCGCGGTGACCGTCTGCGTGTGCCCGCGCAGCACGGTCGACGCCTCGTCGGGATGCGCCGCGTCGAGCTGCCACACGCGCACGCTGCCATCGGCGGCGCCGGTCGCCAGGCGCAGGCCGTCGCCGGCGAACGCGGTCGCGGTGATCGCATCCTCGTGGCCGCGTAGCTGGTGCAGCAGCTTGCCGTCGTCGAGCGACCACAGCCGCGCGCGCCGATCGGCACCACCCGACGCGAGCCAGCGGCCATCGGCGGAGATGGCGAGCGTGCGGATCTCGCCCTCGTGCCCGGCCAGCAGCACCGCCCCCTGCGCGATCGCGTCGGCCCGCAGATCCCATCGCACCAGGCGTCCATCGAGACTGCCGGTGGCGGCGAAGTGCCCGTCCGGGGCGATCGCCATCGCACCGATCTCGTCGACATGCACGCGCAACACCTGGGCCTGCGCATCGCCGTCGCTGGCCCACAGCCGCACGGTGCCGTCGCTGCCCGCGGACAGCAACCGCGTGCCGTCCCCCACGAAGCCCAGCCGCGTCACGCTGCTGTCGTGGGCGCCGAGCGCCCGCGGCGGTGCGGCCGGATCGGCGAGCGACCACAGCGTGACGTTGCCGCGATCGTTCGCGGCGGCCGCCCGCAGGCCGGTGCGATCGAGCGCGACCGCGGTGACCGTCGAGCTCACGCCGAGCAGCGCACGACCGCCCGGCACACGCAGGCCGTCGTCGAGCGGCCACAGCTGCAGCTGGCCACCGGCGCCACCGACCAGCAGCGCGCGTCCGTCCTGCGCGAGCGCGCCATCGGTGAGCACGCCGGCGCCGACCCGCAGCACCTTGCCGAGCACGGCCCCGCCGCGCGTCAGCGGATCCCAGAGCCACAGCTGCCCCCGTGGCCCGGCGCTGGCGCCCCGCCAGCCATCGCCCGACACCGCCAGCGCCGCGACCGCGCCGCCGTGTCGGGCCAGCTCGAAGCGATCGACCACGCGCTCCTTCTTGGTCAGATCCCACACGCGCACGGTGGCATCTCGCGACGCACTGACCACGCGCGTGTCACTGGCCGCGAGCTGCACGGCGGTGACGTCACCCTCGTGGCCCGCGAACACGATGCTCGCGAGGCTGGGATCGACGGCGCCGAGGTCCCATACGCGCAGGGTGTCGTCGTCGCTCGCGCTGACCAGCGTGCGTCCGTCGGCGGTGACGACCAGATCGTTCACGCGCGCGTCGTGGCCCAGCAAGATGAGCGGCTTGCTCGGGCCCTGCGCCGGATCCCACAGCGCGATCGACCCGTCGGCGGCACCGGCCAGCAGGCGGTGACCAACCCGGTCGATCGCGATGCGCGTGAGCCCGCTGTTGGCCCCCTCGAAGCGCGTCGAAGGCCGCAGGCCGCCCGCGGCGTCGAGCTGCCAGCGGCGCAGGAGTCGATCGTCGCCGGCCGACAGCAGCGTGCCGTCGCCTTCGAAGCGGAGATCGGTGAGCGGGCCGGCATGGGCATCGGTGCGCACGGCGATCGATGCCGGCGGCGAGGCCTCGAGGTCCCACGCCCGCAGCGCTCCGAGCTCGTCGCCGCTGACGGCGAAGCGGCCATCGGGTGCGATCGCCAGCACGCGCGGCGCGGCCTCGTGTCCCCGCAACACCGCCGCGGTCGCGCCCGGATCGGCGGCGCGGAGGTCCCACCGCCGCAACGTGCGGTCACCGCTCGCGCTCAGCAGCCAGCGCCCGTCGGCGGCGACCGCCAGCGCGGTGATGGTGTCGACGTGGCCGAGCAGACGGGTCGGCAGCGTGGGTGCGGGCGCATCGAGGTGCCAAAGTGCGATCGCATCACCGTCGTCACCGCTCACCAACCACCGGCCGCTTCGGCCCCACGCCAACGCAGTCACGGTCGCGTCGCCAGTCGGCAGCGCCGCGACCTGCCGGCCGTCGAGCTCGTGCACCACCGCGGCGAGCACACCGAAGCGGCCATCGCCGAGCAGCGGACCCGGTAGTCGCGCGAGCTCGGCCAGCACCGCGAGCCGCGACTCGGGCTCGTCGATGGCCGACGCCGCCGCCAGTAGGGCCGCACGATCTTCGTCGCGCCGCGGCGGGTCCGGCTCGGGTCCTGCGCTCGGGTCCACCACCGGCGCATCGACCTGCACCGGCGCATCGACGGGGGCGTCCTCGCGTTGGTGCCACCACAGGCCCGCGGTCGCGCCCGCGACCGCGACCGCCGCGACGCCACCGAACACCGCGCCGCGGCGCCGGCCTGCGCGGTGGCAGGCCTCGACGAAATCGCGGTGCAGCGGCTGCGGTGCCGGCGACTGATCGCGGCCCGCGATCAGCCACGCGTCGGCCTGCGCCAGCGCGCG
This sequence comes from Deltaproteobacteria bacterium, assembly GCA_016709225.1. Classification (NCBI taxonomy): domain Bacteria; kingdom Pseudomonadati; phylum Myxococcota; class Myxococcia; species Deltaproteobacteria bacterium. The sequence goes on from JADJEE010000001.1 coordinate 2,041,037, forward strand.
GCCCCGCAGCAATCCCACGCGACCGCGACCGGCCTCGTGCCAACGCAGTGCGAGCGCGTCGTAGTGCGCATGGAGATCCTGCCAGCGCTGGGCCGGCGCGGGCGCGACCGTGGCCGCTGGCGGCGTGCTCGCGGCGGGCGCGGGCTGCAGCCGAGCCAGGGCCGCGGCCTCGTCGTCGCCCTCGACGATGCACAGCGCCTGGGTGCCGAGCACGATGGTGTCGCGGCTCGACACGACCACCGGGCGCCCGACCTTGGTACCGTTCACGTACGTGCCGTACGAGCTGCCGAGATCCTCGAGCACATACGCACCCGCGACGCCGGACATCGGCGACAGCCGACAGTGCGTCGCCGAGATGCCGGGGGTCGACAGCGCGAGCTCGCAGCGCGGGTCACGGCCGATGACGACCACCGCGGCCGCGCTCGTGCGGACGTGGGCCGGCGCGTGCTCGCTCGCCGCGATCGCGATGCGGATCATCGGCCTCCCCACGGCGCGCTCGGGGGTTTGCGCCAGCCGCTCGATTGACCGCCCGGGATCGGTCGAGTATCGCAGCAACATGCACCGCGCACTCGCACGGGCGTGCCTCGGGCTCTCGCTGCTGGTCGGATCATCGGCCTGCGCCGCACGATATCAGCTCCGCGACGCCGAGCTACGGGAAGCCCGCGAGCAGGACTCGCTGGGGCGCCTGCGCGTGTACCCCAGCAACCGCCTCGTCAGTGTGTACGACGAGGACGCCAGCCGCACGGTCACCGTCTCCAGCGAGATCCGGCAGCGCACCAATCGCCTGAAGTACGAGCGGGTGCTGTCGACGCAGATCGATGGCGCGATCGTCGAGGAGGCCGAGCTCAACGGCGTGCCGCTGCTGTGGGTCACCTTCGATCGCGGCTGCCTGGAGGCAGCGTGCGCCTATGGCTTCGTGCGCACCGAGGACGGTCGCTACCGCCTGCTCCACGTGCCCGAGCGCGAGGGCTTCCAGGCACCCAAGGTCTTCCGCGGCTGCACCCTGCGGCGTCATCGCATGAGCCGCGGCAACCTCCACGCGCTCGCGGAGGCCAACCAAGTCTACCGATACGTCCGCCGCCGCGGACCCAAGACCGTGTTCCTCGAGGTCCGCAAGGACATCCGCAAGCGCACCAAGGGCCGCCGCGACCGCGACCGGGGCGTGGGTCGGTCGTCGTGAATCGCCCGCGACGAGGCGGCGTAGATCCGCAGGTGAGCACGGCAAGCGCCGCGGACGTCCGCGAGGCGCGACACTTCGATCTCGAGGCCGACCGCCGCGCGCGTCGCCGCTTCGGTCTGCTCGTGGTCGCGTTCGCGTTGCTGGCGATCCTGGGTGGCATCTTCGCGGCGTGGCTCCTGCTCGACGACGAGGGCCCGCGCACCGCCACGATCGACAAGCCCAAGCCGCCCGAGATCGTGGAGGAGCACCCGCCGCTCGAGCCGTTCGAGCCCGAGAAGGTTGCCGTGGTCGAGAAGCCACGCCAGGTCGCGAAGCTCGCCGAGACCATCGGGGACAACGACCTGCGCCGCATGCTCGCGCGCCTGCAATCCGCCTTCGACGCCTGTGCCCGCACCCACGGCGCTGTCGAAGGCACGGTGGTGAACGTGGACTTCAGCATCGAGAGTTCGGGGCGCGTCGAGCAGAGCGACGCGCGGCCGCCGTTCGGCAGCACGCCCCTCGGTCAGTGCGTGGCGGGGGTCATCCGCGACAAGGCCGTGTTCGCCAAGACCCGCCTGGGCCGCCGCGACGTGCGTTGGTCGATCCACGTCAAGCCGTGAGGCGTGCGCAGCCGCCGTCCGGGTTCACTGCTGCACGCCGCCGAAGTCCCGCAGCACGCGCTCCCACAGGTCCTCGTCGCGCAGCTCGAAGTGGCCGTCGACCACCACCAGCGGTCGCCGTGTGGTCGCGCGGCGGAACGGCCGCGGCGCAGCGGCGGCGTCTCGCGGATCGCGGTCCTCCACGATCACGAGGTCGGTCAGCACCACGCCGGCGTCGTCGAGCTCGATGCTGCGCGTGAGCCGGAAGCTGCGCAGCGTGCGGTCGTCGATGCGGATCTCGGTCGAGCGATCGAGATCGAACTGCGGCCGACCGACGCAGCCGCGACCGGCCTCGTGCAGCTCGAAGTCACGGAAGCGACCGCCGACCAGCGGCACGAACTGCCCCACCCGCGTGCACGGCCGCGTCGCGCCGGCGCTGCGGGCCCGCTCGCAGCGATCGCCCTCGAGCACGAGCACCTCGGTGCCGCTGGCGTGGTGCATGCGCGCCCGCGCCGACTGCCGCCAGCCCGTGACCATGCCGGTGCCGACGACGGCGATGCCGTCCTCGCGCCAGCGCACCAGCGAGAGCGTGCCGCGGGCCTGACCATCGGTGAGTTCATCGGTGGCGGCCCAGCCGAGCCAGCGATCGCCGCTGACCGGCGTGAGCAAGAGGTCGGACAGCTCGATGCGATCGCCGGGCACGACGGTGTCGGTGGTGATCGCCGCGGGGCACTGCGCGTGATCGGCGGGCTGCAACACCTGGTTGCAGCTGTCGCGCCATGGTCCCTGGCGCACCAGCGACTGGCGATCGACCGAGGGCGACACCAGCGTCATCCACGTCGACAGCGGCAGGGTCTGCTGCGCGAGCTCGCCGTCGGTGGCGACATCGAAGCTGCACAACACCCCCGTGCGGTCCTGCTTGGGGTGGCAGCTGGACAGCGCCGCGAGGACGCCCACGAGCAGCAGCTCACGGCGCATCGAGACCTCGGGATTGCTCGCCGCCGACCTCGGCGTAGGCCCGCGCGAACTCGGGGCCGAACAACAGCTCGAGCAGCGTGCGGTCGTCACCGAGCTCGCGGTGCCGCGCGACGAAGGCGTCCCACAGCGCGCGCCGACCGAAGCCACTGCGACCGCCGGCGGCGCGCTCGATCTCCTCGGGCGCGAGCCGCCCGAGCAGCGCGCGGCCGCCCTCGACCACCCCACCGATGAGCGCGACCTGGTGGATCATCATGTCGGCGAACATCCCGACCAGCTCCTGCACCCGCTGCGGCCCACCGTGCCGCCAGTCGAGGAGGTACTCGAGCACGTTGTTGGCCGACGACGCGGTGTGCAGCGCCGTGAACTCCTTGACGGCGCGCACGCCCATCTCGCTGCCGAACTGCTCCTGCCCGTTCTGCAGCTCGATGATGCCCTTGGCGCACGCCTCCAGCACGTCGCGCACGCGCGCGAGGAAGGCCTCGGCCTCGTCGGCCATCGCGGGCGGCGGTAGCTCGGGCACCAGCTCGGCGCAGAAGCGGCCGAGCGCCTCCTCGGCACCCGCGACCCCGCCGCCGGACGGACCCACGTCACCGAACTCGCGGCGGATGAACGCCTCGGCCTGCTCGCGCAGGTGGGACGGCAGCGCGGCCAGCCGCTCGCGCAGCTCGCGTTCGTAGCGGGCCCGGGCACCCTTGGCCTCCTCGAACGCGGGCCGCAGCGACGACAGCACACCGTGCACGAGGCTCATCGGCGCATGCGAGGTCTGGTTCGGCCGCGGGGTCGCGGGTGAGCCACCGGCGTCCGGATCGATCGAGCCGACCCGCACCGGCGCCGTGCCCGACGCCTTCATGTAGCGCCGCTTCGGCGCCGCGCCGGCGCTCGGCGAGGGCGCGCTGGCGACCGGCGCGTCGATCGTCGCGGCACCATCGCGACTGAGCACGAGATCGAGATCGCCGATCTGCAGCCGGATCGGCGCGTCGATCGATGCCGACTCGCCGGCGCTGATGCGACGGCCGTCGAACAGCGTGCCGTTGGTCGAGCCGAGATCGTAGAAGCGCGCCGCCGCCTCGTCGAAACGGATCACTGCGTGCCAGCCCGAAACGAACGAGTACGGGAGCGCGAGATCGTTGAGCGGGTTGCGACCGATCCGAACCGGCGAGCTGTGGAACTCGTACTCGGTGACGGTGCCCGCTTCTCGATGCTCGAGACGGATGCGAACCGGTCGCAAGGGTGTGCGCAGCATAACGCAGGCCCGACGTCGGGGGCGGCCGTCAGGCCCCGAGCCGCGCGCCCGCGAGCACCGACAGCGCCGCGCGCGGCGACGGTGCGGCGGGCTGCGGCGCGCTCGGCAGCGACGGTGCGCTCGGCAGCGACGGCGCGCTCGGCAGCGACGGCGCGCTCGGGGCCTCGGGCGTGCCGGGCAGCTGCGGCAGGCCCGAGGGGTCGCCACCGCCGTCGGGCAGCTGCAGCTGCGGGCGCTTGGTCTTCTTCTTCTTTTTCTTCTTCTTGCCGTCGGCCTTCGCGGTGCCCGGCAGCACGCCCAGCGGGGCGCACTGCACCCCCGGCACGATCTGGAATCCCGGCGGCGGCGTGGCACCACCGCTGGTGGCGCTGCGATCGAGCAGCACGTAGAGGCAGGGATTCGGATACAGGTGGCTGTCCGGCGCGCGATCGCAGACGACCTCGGGGTGGCGTCGCGGGATCTCGTAGGTGGCGAACCACGTGTTGCCGACCGGCTCGCGAAACCACGCCGCCGCGACCACGTGGGTCGCATCGGGCTCGACGGGCAGCACCCGGCGATCGCGCTGACCCGGATAGATGGTCAGCTCCTGCACGCTGGCGAAGCCCTCGCCGAGCGCCTTGGCGTCGGGCGCCGCCCACAGCCGCTCGAAGTCGAGATCGTCGATCACCAGCTCGCCGCGGACCTGGAACACCCGCACCACGGTCGGCAGCGAGTTCCCGCTGCGATCGGGGTTGATGCTGCTGGTGGCCTCGACCAGCAGCTGCACGCCCCACTCGACCTGGCCCGGCTCGCACGTGGGCTCCTTGGGTCGGCAGGCGGCCAGCGCGAGCAGGCCGGGCAGCGCGAGCAGCCCGGGCAGCGCGCGTCGGATCGACATCGGTGGCAGCGCAGTCGTCATGTGAAGATCGCAGGATCGAGGCGGAACCCGCGACGCGCGAGTTCCTCGTGGCAGCGCGGTGCAGTGGCGGAAACCTGCCAGGATCGGGTGCCGGGGACCAGCGTGAAGATGTCTTGCACGACTGCGCGACCCTCGTGCGCATAGGCCTCGGCGATCTGCGTGACGCGCGAGATACCGTCCGCGAACAGCTGTACGCCGATCACGAGATCGAAGGCCTGTGCCACCAGCGGCTCGAGCACGACCCCCGGAAGCTCGCCGCCCAGCAGCTGCCCCAGCCGCGCGAGCCCGGCGGCCGGCGAGTGCCCGCGCATCCCCACCACCACGCCGATGGCGCGCCCGATCACCGCCAGCGCGCCGCGGGCCTCCGACCACTGCAGGTCGTCGATCGCGAGCCGGTCGGGCGCCAGCGCCAGCGCGGCATCGATGGCGTCGTGCTGACCACTGCGCGCGACCGCGACCGTCCCGGGGCGAAAGCCAGAGAGCTCGGTGCCGCGATGGGTCACCACCACCTGCAGCTCCTGCGGTGAGCCGGCGGCCAACGCCGCCGCCAGCACGTGTCGCGCGCTCGCGCCCGGGGCCGCCACCACCAGCATGCCGTAGCGCGCCACGGCGCAGGTCGACAGCAACGCCGCCATGCCCGGCGACATCACGCCCGCGTGCTGCAGGCCCTCGAGCGTGGCGGTGCCCTGCAGCACGCTGCGGCGCAGCGAGATCACCAACGGCACACCGGCGCCCCACATCGCCTCGACGGCCCACGGGCCCCACTGCCCCCGCACGTGCGGCACCGACGGATCGTAGTGGAGCCCGAGGCAGCGCGATGCGAAGCAGCGCAGCGCGGCCGCGCACGTGAAGCCCGACGGCCCCTCGCTGACCTGCCCCGCCCGCTGCACCCGCACCCGCTCGATGCCATGCACGAGGACTTCGTTGGGCTCGCCGTCGAGCACGGCCCGCAGCGGACCGGGCCCGACCATCTCGTCGAGCATGCGTGCCCGCAACGCCGCCGCCTGGGCGCGCAGCGGCTCGCCCGCGCGCTGCAGCGCCTCGTCGAGCAGCGCGGCGGCGGTCTGTGCCACGCCGCCGACGGCCAAGAGCACCTCGTCGGCGATGCGCTGCCACACCGCCGTGAAGACCTGCTCGATGAGTTCCGGCGCGCTCGCGGGCGTGAACTCGAAGCCCACCGGCCCGGCGCTGCGGGCCGCGACGACGGCCTCGAAGCGTGGGAACGCAGCCGGTCGCGGCGGCTCCGAGCGCGGCACCTCGGCCCGCCGCGCACCACCGACCATGGCCGTCGGCGCGCGGCGGACCGCGAGCTCGGGGGCATCGAGATCGTCGCCACCGATGCCGTCGCGGGCACCGAGTCCGAAGTGCGGCTCGGGTAGCTCGTCGAGCTCGTCCATCATCGGCGGCGGCGGAGGCAGCCCGCCCGCGTCGGCGCCACCACCCCAACCACCGCCGGCGGGGGCACTTGCGCGACCGTTCGAGGCGGCCGGCCGCCCCGCGAGATCGACCTCGCGCGCGCGTCCCAGCAGCGCGAATCGGAGCACGAAGTCACCGATCTGCACCTCGTCGTCGTCGACCAGCACCCGCGGCCCCTGCACCGCCTCGCCGTTCACGAAGGTGCCGTTGGTGGAGTCGAGATCGAGGATCGTCAGGGTCGCGCCTGTCACCAGCACCCGCGCGTGGTTGCTCGAGACCCCAGCTTCCGGCAGGACCACGTCGTTGGACGGCAGGCGCCCGATCGAGAGCTCGGCCTTGCTGAACTCGGGGGCGCGCTCGGCCTCGCCATCGGGGCTCGTGATGGCCACGCGGATCTGCATCGGTGCCGGCAATCATGACCCAAAGGCGCCGCCACGGGTAGGTGGGCGCGGCACGAAGTCGCGTGAATACGCACCCGGAGCGCGGCGTAAACGGCTTCGTGGCAGACGACAACAAGAAGCGGTCTTTGCACATCTACACGGCAACCCCGTCGAACGACAACGACCAGACGCGAGTCTGGCAACCGGACGGCGAGTACATGATCCTCAAGGATCACCAGGGCGGCTACTTCACCAACGCCTACCTGGGGTCCCAGGACATGGACGACAGCAACGTCCAGGCCGGCATGGGTCGTGGCTTCGTCACGTTCCAGATCGAGGACGGCGGCGATGAGGCGGGCAAGGCCCTCATCGACGAGTGGCGTCAAGGTCGGATCGAGATCGTCGCGGTCTACCGCGAGTGGAAGCTCGAGAACGGCGCGGGCGTGTGGGAAAACAAGAAGACGGTCACGGTCTGGGGCTACATCTCCACCGCCCGTCTCGCGCGCGGCGCGTCCTCGATCACGGTCGAGGTGCACGTGTTCCGCAACACCAGCGTGAACGACTCGCTCGGCACGCGCGACTACTCGATCGACTGCGTGACCGGTTCGTCCACCATCAAGGGTGGCAGCCTGGGCTCGCGGCAGCCCGAGCACCTGCCCCCTCCGGGCACCCCCGAGGCTGGCAACTGGGGCGAGCCGCTGTCCGCGTGAGTGACGCGGGCTGCGACGCGGCGATGATCGATCCATGCGTGGTCTCCTGCATCGAATTGCATCGGAAGACCCGAACAAGGGCACCGGCGTGCTCGAGTCGATCATCGCCAACCTCCAGGCCATCCTGAACACCCACGAGGGGGACGGTCACACGTGCCCCGAGATGGGCGTCGACTTCCTCGACGTACTCGCGCGCTGGCCGTCGTCCGAATCCGACGTCCTGCGCGCGGTGGCGGCCACCATCGAGCGCTTCGAGCCGCGCCTTCGCAACGTCCGGGTTCGAACGTTGAACCCGACCGCGATCGTCTCTTGCGTCTCGATGGAGATCGTCGCCGAGCTGGCCGGGCACGAGAAGATCCGCTTCCTGACCGAGCTCTCGCGTGGCGGTGGCGTGCGCGTGCGCTGATCCAGCTCGCCGCCGCTGCCATCCGTCACGCCCGCGCGACCGTGGGCACCACTCGAGGGGTCCACCATGAAGTCGCGCTACTACGAAGCCGAGCTGGCCTACCTGCGCGAGCAGGGCCGCGAGTTCGCCCGGGCCTACCCCGCCACCGCGGGTCTGCTGGCCGAGCGTAGCGACGATCCCGACGTGGAGCGGCTGCTCGAGGGCTTCGCGTTCCTCAGCTCGCGCGTGCGCGAGCGCATCGACGACAGCATCCCCGAGCTCGCGCATCAGCTCGCCGGCGTGCTGGTCCCGCAGCTGACGCGGTTCATCCCGCCGGTTGCGATCCTGCAGTTCAACCCCGACACCCGGGCGCTGCGTACCGCTGCGGTGGTGCCGCGGGGCTCGCAGGTGGCCGGCAACGGCGCGCGCGACGTGCGGTGCCTGTTCCAGACCACGGCCGCGCTCGAGCTGCTGCCGCTGTCGCTGCTCGAGGTCCGCAGCGAGCGACCGAGCAGCCGCACCGAGAAGCTGATCCTGCGCCTGGCCGCGCCCGACCACGCCGCCGCCGTGGTCGGAGCCCACCGCATCCGCCTGCACTGCCACGGCGAGACGCCCACGGCGATGACGCTGCGGGCGTGGTTCCTGCGCCACTGCACCGAGATCGCGGTGGTCGAGAACGGCGTCGTGCGGGGCACCGTCCGGCCCGACATCGCCGCGGTCGGCTTCGACGCCGAGACCCGGCTGCTGCCCGAGCGCGCGCTCGAGCACGACGCCTTCACACACGCCGCCGAGCTGTTCGCGTGCCCACAGAAGTTCGCGTTCGTCGATCTGCCCCCGCTCGGCAGTCTGATGACGCCCAGCTGCGAGCTGCACCTCACCTTCGATCGCCCGCCGAAGCTGCCGCGGGCGCCCGGCAGCCAGGATCTGCGCCTGCACTGCGTGCCGGTGATCAACCTGTTCCCCTGCTCGGCGGACCCGGTACGTTTCCGACCGCTGCAGCCCGAGGCCATCGTGCGCCCGGCCGAGCACGGCCCGACCGACGCCGAGGTCTACGAGATCCGCAGCGTGATGGGCGTGAACGGTGCCCAACGCACGCCCTACCAGAGCTTCACCGCGTTCCGCAGCGGTCACGACGCCAACGCCCGCTACTACGTGAGCCGGCGAGTGCCGTCGGTGACCGACGCCGGCACCGACGTGTACCTCTCGCTGGCGTCACCGCGCGATGCCCACCCCATCGCGGAGTCCGAGATCCTCTCGGCCGAGCTGCTGTGCACCAACCGCCTGCTGGCGCCCGCGCTCAAGCTCGGCGACATCTCGCGGCCGGTCCGCGGGGCCCCGACGATGGCGCCGTTCACGAACATCACGGCGGTCTCGACCCCGTTGTACCCGAACGACAACGTCGAGCTGTTGTGGCGGCTCGGGGCCCACCTCGGGCTTTCTCGTGCGGGGCTTCAAGATCCGGCGAACCTTCGGCGTCTACTGGAGGTGTACAACTTCGCGGAGCGGCAGAACCCTTCACTGGGCCGTGCCAACGGCCAGTGGATCGACGCCATCCGCGAGGTCCAGACCCGCAAGGCCGTGCGGCTCGTGCGCGGTGCGCCGGTGACCGGCACCAAGACCATCGTCGTGCTCGACGAGGCCAACTTCTCCGCCACCGGCGAGGCCGTGATCTTCGGCGACATCCTCAACGAGGTGTTCGCGCGACGCGTCCACATCAACTCGTTCAACCAGCTCACCGTCCAGCTCGCGCCCTCGCGCACGGAGTACTCATGGGTGCCGAGATACGGGGACAAGACCATTCTCTGACGGCACTCGGCGAGCTGCTCACCCAGCACCCGCCGCGGACCGATCTCTTCACGGCGGTCCGCCTGATCGAGCGCATGCTCGCCGACCGCCCGCGACTGGGTGAGGACGGCCCCTTCGACGAGGAGGCGATGTTCTTCCGCCACGACCCCTCGTTCGCGTTCCGCCCCGGTGAGCTGACCGCGATCCGCCACGTCGAGCGCGAGCGCGCGCCCGAGCAGCGACTGCGCGGCAAGCACTCGCGCTTCGAGATCACCACCTGCCTGCTGGGGCTCTCGGGCGCCGACAGCCCGATGCCGCTGTACCACGCGGCCGACCTCATCCACGACTCCGAGGCCAGCCAGGCGATGCGGCTGTTCCTCGATCTGTTCCACAACCGCATCACCGCGCTGATGTACCGCGCGCGCAACAAGTACGACTGGGCGCAGGAGTTCCTGACCGGCGCGCAGGACATCATGTCGCGCCGTGCGCTCGCGTTCGCGGGCGTCGACGCCCAGGCCGAGCAGTCCGACGCGCTCGGGCGTGACGACCTCCTGCGGCTGTCGAGCCTGCTGGCGTTCGGCGGCGGCTCGGCGCGCAGCTTCGAGAACGCGCTCGGCGACATGCTGTCGGACCGCCTCGAGGGCGCGCCGCTGCGGCTCGAGCAATTCACCGGCGGCTGGGTCACGTTCGAGCCCAGCCAGCGCATCTCCCTCGGTCAGGCCAACTCCGAGCTCGGCGACTCGTTCGTGCTCGGGACCCGCGCGCTGCACCCGGCCCACCGCGCCAAGGTCGTGATCGGCCCCATTTCGCCCACGCTCGCGCGCGAGTTCTCGCCCGGCGGAGCGCAGTTCGACCGCGTGCGACAGCTGGCCGAGCGCCTGAGCGGCGAGCCCATCGGCTTCGAGCTCGAGCTGCTGGTCACCGAGGATGCCTATCCCCCGTTCGTGATCGGCACCGTCGGTCGCGGTCGCCTGGGCGACGGTGTGATGTTGACGGCACGGCGGCCGCAGGGCCGCGTGCAGTCGCGGAAGTTCGACCTCGAGCGGGCAGCCGCGGGAGCGTGAGGCAGACATGAGACGCGTCGACAAGGTCATGTGGGGCGAGGGCATGCTGGTGTGCCCGCAGCATCTGCAGCAGCAGGACCTCTACTTCGAGCAGCTGGTCCAGACCCACGCGCAGTGGCCGAACCCGTACGCCTGGGGCCTCACGCGCCTCGAGATCGACGCGGGCGAGATCAAGACCGGCAACTTCCGCCTGCGCGGGGTCCAGGGGCTGCTGCCGAGCGGCGTGCCGCTCGACTTCGCCGACGGCGACCCGGGCCTGCCGGCGCTGCGGCGCATCGCCGATCACTTTCCCGCCACCGCAGCGGTCGCCGAGGTCCACCTCGGCATCAGCACCACCCGAGAGGGCATCGAGAACTACGCCCGCACCGACGGCGGCGGCGGTGCTGCCCTGCCCCGCTACGACACCTGGTCGCGCGACGTGGTCGACCTCGTGCGTGCCAGCAGCGAGGCCCAGGTGGTGTTCGCGCGACCGCGGCCGGTGCTGCTGTTCGGCAACGAGTCGCGCGCGGACTTCGAGACCATCAAGATCGCCGAGCTGCGCCGCGACAACGGCGGCGGCTTCGAGCTGTCGTCGGACTACGTGCCGCCGGTGCTGCGGCTGTCGGGCGCGAGCGTGCTGCGGCGGTGGTCGTCGGAGCTGCTGGGTCTCATGCTGACCAAGCGCCGCGCGCTGGTCGAGTCGCTGCGCCAGGTCGACGCCTCGCGGGTGGAGTTCACCGCCCAGGACGTGACCCGCTACCTGCAGCTGGGCGCGATCAACTCGCACCTGCCGATGGTGCGGCAGCTGAGCGAGAGCCCCGAGTCGACGCCGTTCTCACTCTACGCCAGCCTCTCGCAGCTGGCCGGCCAGCTCACGAGCTTCTCGGTCGACATCCTGCCCGAGGAGCTGCCGACGTACACGCACGCCGACCTCCGCGCGACCTTCGGCGAGCTGTTCACCAAGCTGCGCGCCCTGCTCGAGCTCGCGATGAAGGAGAACTTCATCGAGGTGCCGCTCGAGGCCCGCCGCGACGGCATGTGGATCGGCGTGCTCAAGGACGCCCGCCTGCTCGAGTGCCCGACCTTCGTGCTCGCGGTCGAGGCCGACGCGACCCAGCAGGACGTCGCCAACCGCCTCCCGGGCCTGTCGAAGATCGCCTCGTGGAAGCAGATCAGCCGCATCGTGCGCTCCGCGATCCCCGGCGCGCCGCTGGTCGCGACCCACCGCCCGCCGCCGCAGATCCCAATCCGACCGCGCTCGGTCTACTTCGAGATCGACACCCGCCACGAGTACTGGGAGCAGATCACCGACGAGAAGACCATCGCGATCTACCTGCCGCCCCCGTTCGACCCCAGCCACGCGAAGATCAAGCTGATGGCGGTCCCGCCGGCGACGAGGTGAGCGAGCATGAACCGCGTCAACGAAGTCACCAAGGACGCCTTCAACGCGCTGATCCAGCTGCGGAACCTGCCCAAGGACGCGAGCGTCCGGCCGGAGCACCTCTACCAGCGTCTGCGCGGCTACGTCGACGAGGTCATCGCGCGCGGCAAGCAGACCGGCATGACCGAGACCGACATCAGCGACGTGGTCTACGCGCTGGTCGCCCTCGGCGACGAGATCGCCCAGCGCAAGCCCGGCGCCGTGCGAGCGCACTGGCACCAGCGCCCGCTGCAGCTGCACTACTTCGCCGAGAACGTCGCGGGCGACGGCTTCTTCGAGCGACTCGAGCGCATCGTCCGGGATCCGCGGCGCATCGAGGCGCTGGTGGTGTATCACCTGTGCCTGGAGCTGGGCTTCCTCGGACGCTTCGCCGTGCGCGGCGGCGAGTCGGAGCTCGAGGTCGTGAAGCGACGGGTGCGCGAGGGCCTGGGCCCGCTGCTGCGGCCGGAGGCGGTCTCGCGGCGGCACCTCCCCAAGAAGGAACGCCTGCACTCGCGCTCGATGGACTTCATCGCGCTGTGGCTGGGCCTGTTCGCGTTGTTGTTCGCGCTGTGCTTCATCGTCGCGCTGCGCATCGCGCTGGACCGCATGCGTGACGACCTGACCGACCGCAGCACCGAGGTGCTCGAGAGCTTTGCCAAGTCCGACCAAGCGGAGCGAGGCTGATGCTGAAGTACATCTTCACGGTGCTGCTGGTCGCCGCGGTGTGGGCGGTGGTGTGGTGGTTCGAGCTGCCGCTGTGGATCGCGATCGCCGTCAGCGTCGCGGCGCTCGCGCTCATCGTCACGATCATCGTGGTCAAGCGCGTGCGCGCCCGTCGGGCCTCCCGCGAGATCGAGCGCGCGCTCAAGGCCCAGGCCGACAAGCAGGCCAGCGCCGCGCGCCCCGACCTCGAGGCCGACATCCGCGCCCTGCAGGGCGAGTTCAACCGTGCGATCGGTGCGCTCAAGTCGTCGCGACTGGGCTCGCGCGGCGCCGCCTCGGCGCTGTACTCCCTGCCGTGGTACGTCATCGTCGGGCCGCCCGGCGTCGGCAAGAGCACCGCGCTGCGCAACTCGGGGCTGCAGTTCCCGTTCCAGTCCGCTCGCGGCGGCGCCAGCGTCAAGGGCGTGGGCGGCACCCGCAACTGCGAGTGGTGGATGACCAGCGAGGCCGTCATCCTCGACACCGCCGGCCGCTACACCACCGAGGACTCCGATCGCGACGAGTGGTTCGCGTTCCTCGACCTGCTGAAGAAGTACCGCGTGCGTCGGCCGATCAACGGCGTGCTCGCAGCGGTCAGCGTCGCCGACCTGATCGAGGCCCACCCCGACGAGGTCACCGCGCTGGCCCGCGAGATCCGTGCCCGCACCGACGAGCTGCAGGACCGCCTCGGGGTGGTCGTGCCGGTCTACCTGGTGTTCACCAAGTGCGACCTGTTGCCGGGCTTCGTGGAGATGTTCGCCGACCTCAAGGAGAGCGAGCGCCACCAGATCTGGGGCTTCACGCTGCCGGCATTCGACCAGCAGGACCTGGTCGGACGCTTCTTCGATCATTACGACGAGCTCACCGGCGTGCTCGAGAAGCGAGTGCTGCGGCGTGTGGCCGAGGAGCGACGCGGCGAGGGCCGCGAGCGCATCTACGAGCTGCCGCAGTACCTCGCAGCGCTGCGGGAGCCGCTCGGCCGCTTCATCCACGGCATGATGGCCGAGAACATCTACCACGAGACGCCGATCCTCCGCGGCGTGTACCTGTCGTCGGGTACGCAAGAGGGCCGTCCGGTCGGGCGCATCATGAACGCGATGGCGGAGGCCTTCGGCATCCAGCCCGCGCTGGGTCGCACCGCCGCACCCGCGGTCGAGGCCAAGAGCTACTTCCTCGGCGAGCTGTTCCGGCGTGTCATCTTCCCCGACTACAAGCTGACGCGGCCCAACCGCACGCGCGTCCGCAAGCACAAGATCCTCTCGGGCATCGCAGGTGCGGCGCTGTTGCTGGCCTCGACCGCCATCATGTGGCTACCGGCGCGCTCGTTCGACCAGAACCGCCGCTTCATCCGCGAGGCCGACGGTGCGGTCGCCAACGTCGAGGCCCACGTCGCCCAGAACTCGGTCGACGTCATCGCCGTCGACCGCATCGAGCCGCTGCGCGCGGTGGTCGCGACGCTCGCGTCGTACGAGGACGAGGGCCCGCCCATCGGCATGCGGATGGGCATGTACCAAGGCCGGGTGATCTACCCACGGCTTCGCGATCTCTACGCCGCCACGGTGCGCAAGGAAATGATGCTCCCGATCGTCGAGCGCGAGCTCGCCGAGCTCGAGCGGTTTACCGGGCGGCATGCCGCGGCCGATCGCGAGGCCACCGCGGAGGAGTACCGCACGACCTTCGACCGCCTGCGGTTCTACATGCTGTGCAGCTCACCGTCGGGCGCGGGCGAGCCCGGGCTCGACGACGAGGAGCGGGCCTGGCTCGCGGCCCACGTCGTGGACCTCTGGGCCACGCCGCTGCGCGAGGCCGGCGATACCGCGACGCTCACGGCGATCGAATCGGTCGCGGTCGCCTACGTCGATCTGCTGGCGCGGCAGCCCGATCTCGCGTTCGAGCGCGACACCAAGCTGGTCGACCGCGTACAGCGGATCCTCAAGCGCTCGGATCGCAGCAAGGCGGTGGCGCAGGCCCTCATCGACGCGGTCGACGGGCCCAGCCTGCGCCTGCGCGACATGGTCGGTGTCAGCTCCATCCGCAACCAGGACCGCATCATCCGGCCGGCCTTCACGCGTCGTGGCTACGAGGAACAGGTCAAGCCGCGGCTGCAGGGCAACCTCGACGATCTACTCGACGAGCAGTGGGTGCTCGGACGTGGCGGTGAGGACGGCGACAGCCTGCGCGCAGAGGAGGTCGAGGCCATCCAGACCGAGTACTTCCGCCGCTACATCGCGGAGTGGCGCGCGTTCATCGACTCGACCTACATCGAGGCCCCCGACGACTACGTCGACGCGCTGGGGCTGCTCGGTGACCTCACCCGCACGGAGCCCTACCGCGACTTCTTCAGCCATGTCGCGTACCACACCCAGCTGGTCGATCTCGACGCGGTCGAAGAGGAGGATCCGGACGACGCGCTGGTCTCCGAGGTCGGTCGCATCGCGGGCCGCAAGGCGTGGCAGAAGTCGCGACTCGGCCGGCTCGGCGTCAACCAGCGCGTGGGTCGCATGGCCGCCCGCTCGGCCGCCGCGCGCGTGCTCGACGACGCCAACGGCACCATCGTGCTGACCGACCTCGACGTCACCTACGCGTTCCTCGGCCTGGCCGAGTTCGGCGCGCGAAAGCCCAAGCCCGCCCCAGCCGATCCGACCGCGCCGCCGCCCCCACCCGAGGCGGTGCCGCTCGACGACTACCAAGAGCAGGTCGCGTTCGTGCGCGACGCGCTGCAGGAGCGCCTCGACGATCCCGCCGAGTCGGACAAGCTCATCAGCCGACTGAAGGCCGCCCGCTCGAAGGTCAAGTCGCTGCTCGCCGCGCAGGACACCTCGGGCTGGCAGCCCACGCTCGAGAAGCTGCTGTGGCCGCCGATCGATCTGGTGTCGTCGCTGGCGAGCAAGGGCGTCGCCAACGACATCGCGGGCAAGTGGTGCAACGAGGTCGTCGATCAGTCCGAGCGCAGCCTCGCCCGCGGCTACCCCTTCAACCCCAAGGGCGGCGACGTGCCGCTCAGCGAGGTCGCAGACTTCTTCCACCCGCAAAACGGCGACCTGTGGAAGTTCTACGAGTCGGTGCTCAAGAACGACGTGCCCCAGCGTGGGGTCCGCTTCCAGACCACCGAGCGCGGCGCGGCCTCGACCACGACCTACCGCCAGGGCCTCGTCACGTACCTCGACGCCGCGATGGAGCTGACCAACGCGCTGTTCCCCCCCGGCAGCGACGAGCCGCTGGTGGAGTTCGACGTGCTGATCGAGGGCGCGCCGACCGTGAAGGAGATCATCCTGACCATCGACGGGCAGACGCTCAGCTATCGCAACGGCCCCGAGGTGTGGACCAGCATGGTCTGGCCCGGTGACGGCAACAAGGGCATGCGCATCGAAGCCAAGGGCTTCGGCGTGCACGCCGACCTCGAGCAGGAGGGCGACTGGGGCCTCTTCCGCGTGATGGAGCGGGGCACCGTGCGGGCCAGCGAAGATGGCCGCAGCTTCACCGTGCAGTGGGACTTCCGCGACGAGAAGGCGGGGCTCGTGCAGATGAAGTTCCGCCCCAAGCGTGCCGATGCGCCGTTCTTCCACCGCCGCGGCGGTCGCTTCATGGACATGTTCCGCAGCAAGGAGCTGCTCGCGCCGCGCTCGATCGTGGCGTCGGGGGCCTCGTGCGCCACCCGCGGTGAGCCGTGAGTGCGACGCTGCCGACGCTGTCGCTGGGCTGCTTCGGCAAGATCCCCAGCTTCGGTGACTTCGTGGCGCGCGGCACCGGCAGCCCCTGCGGTCGCGCGTTCGAACGCTGGCTGCAGCTTGCCAACGATCGCCTCGCCGAGGCCAGCTGCACCGCGCCCACCGGTCCGGTCGGCTTCGTGTTCCGCGACGACGCAGCGAGCTCGCTGCTGGTCGGTACGCTGTCGGGCAGCGTCGACAAGGTCGGGCGCCGATTCCCGCTGGCGCTCTTCTGCGAGCTGGGCCGCTGCGACGGCCTGTGGGCACCGGCGCTGCCGGTCGCGCTGGCACCCGTGCTCGAGCAGCTCGGCGGCATCGCGCATCGGGCCCGGCGCGACACCCAGGCCGAGCTCGTCACGAAGCTCGACGCGGTGGCGTTGCCCGCCCCGGCCGCGCTCGTGCAGGCGTGCGCGTCCGAGCGCGCGCGACTGCACGCCGCGCCCGCGGCTGCCGTGCTCGAGGGCCTGTTCGGCGACGTCGACGCGCGCTGCTACGCGATCGACCTGCTGCTGCGGGCCTGCGAGTCGGCGCGGCGCTCTCGCGCCGTCACGGCGCCATTGGTGCTGGATCGCGCGGTGGGCAGCGACGTCGAGCTGATGCTGTGGCTGGCGTGCGTGGAGGTCGCGACCGCCGGCGTGATCGGGGTGCCCTCGGTGCTGTGGGACGTCTCGGCCGCGCGCGTGCTCGTGGTCTTGGGGACCCCCGAGGCCAACGCGCTGCACTGCCAGTGGGGCGCGCAGGCGCACTATCAGCGGCTCTGGGCCACCACCACCGCCAACGACGACAGCCGTCGCGGCGCCCGCGAGCGGCTGCCCGCCGGGCTCGCCGAGCTGCTCGCAGACCCCGCGGATCGGGCCGCCAGCGCCGTGATCGAGGCGATCGGCGGGTCTGCGGCCGGCCCCGCCGCGTAGCCCCCCGGTGGGCCTGCATTTTCCTTGTATGGGCTGTGGGTGGACGGCGTCCATTAACGCAGAACTGCAAGCGCAGCCGCGAGCGCGAGGAGATCCAGCCCATGCAATCCCGAGGTTCCGTAGCTCCCAAAGAGCGCATCAACATCGTCTACCGCAGCAAGACCGTCGGTCAGGAAGAGATCGAGCTGCCGTTCAAGATGCTGGTGATGTCCAACCTGACCGGTCGACAGAACCCACTCGACGTCGAGAAGCGCAAGCCCATCAACGTCGACAAGGACAACTTCGCCGACGTGCTCGCGAGCCTCGATCTGTCGCTCGAGTTCGGCGTGCCGAACCGCCTGCAGGAGGGCCAGGACGAGCTGCCGGTGTCGCTGCGCATCAAGTCGCTGGCCGACTTCACGCCGCAAGGCATCGCCAACCAGGTGCCGGAGCTGCGCAAGCTGCTCGAGCTGCGCGACGCGCTGTCGGCCCTCAAGTCGCCGCTCGGCAACCGCCCCGAGTTCCGCAAGCGCATCCAGGCGATCCTCACCGATGACACCGCGCGCGAGCGCATGTCGGCCGAGCTGGGCATGACCCCGAGCGTCGAGGAGAAGTGACCATGCAGACCCAAAGCGACACCGCCAAAGCCGCCGAGACCGCGCCCGTCACCCTGCTCGACGAGCTGCTCACCGACGCCCGCGTCGAGCGCTCCGACGCCGACGCCTACCGCATCGCACGCCAGGGCGTCGAGGCGTTCATGGGCGAGCTGCTGAGCTCGCGCGACAAGTACGGCAAGATCGATCGCGGCGCCGTGGACTCGATGATCGCCGAGATCGACAGCCGCATCACGGCGCAGATCAACGACATCCTCCACCAGCAGCAGTTCCAGCAGCTCGAGTCGACCTGGCGCTCGATCAAGTACCTGGTCGATCACTGCGACTTCCGCGAGAACGTCAAGGTCGAGCTGTTCGACGTCACCAAGGACGACCTCGCCGCAGATTTCGAGGACTCGCCCGAGATCCCGAAGTCCGGCTTCTACCGCGTGGTCTATGCCGCGGAGTACGGCACCTTCGGCGGCCATCCCTACGGCGCGCTGGTCACCGACTTCCAGTTCGACGCCGGCCACGAGGACGTCCGCCTGCTGCAGCAGCTGGCGTCGGTCAGCGCGATGGCCCACGCGCCGCTGCTGGCGAACGCGTCGCCGAAGTTCTTCGGCGAGGACACCTTCGAGGCGCTGCCGGGTCTGCGCGACCTGAAGGCGATGTTCGAGTCGCCGCAGTACGCCCGCTGGCGCTCGTTCCGTGACAGCGAGGACTCGCGCTACATCGGCCTGTGCGCGCCACGCTTCATGCTGCGCGTCCCGTACGACGCCGATCACAAGCCGGTGAAGGAGTTCGACTTCGCCGAGGACGTGGTCGACAAGCACGAGAACTACCTCTGGGGCCCCGCCAGCTTCGCGCTGGCCGCCCGCGCCGCCGACTCGTTCGCGCGCTACCGCTGGAGCCCCAACATCATCGGCCCCAAGGCCGGCGGCGCGGTCGAGGACCTTCCGCTCCACCAGTACAAGGCGATGGGCGAGCTGCAGACCAAGCTCCCGGTCGAGGTGCAGCTGACCGAGCGGCGCGAGTTCGAGATGGCCGAAGAGGGCTTCATCGGGCTGGTGTTCCGCAAGGGCTCCGACAACGCGGCGTTCTTCTCGGCCAACTCGGCGCAGCGCGCCAAGTCGTTCCCCGACACCCCCGAGGGCCACGCGGACGAGGTCAACTACCGCCTCGGCACCCAGCTACCATACATCTTCATCATCACGCGGCTGGCCCACTACATCAAGGTCATCCAGCGCGAGAACCTCGGCTCGTGGAAGACCGCCCAGGATCTCAAGCACGAGATCAAGAAGTGGCTGCTGCAGTACACCTCGAGTGGCCCGAAGCTCGACCAACACACGATGTCGCAGCGCCCGTTCCGCGCGACCAACCTCGAGGTCGAGGAGGTCCCGGGTGAGGTCGGCTGGTACCGCTGCAAGCTCGAGGTCACGCCACACTTCAAGTACATGGGCGCCGACTTCACGCTGTCGCTGGTCGGCAAGCTCGACAAGGGTTGATCGCGCGACACCTAGAGCGGGGCTCCGACCATGGACAACGCGGCCGTCACCCCCGCTGATCGCGTCACGCGATTGATCATGCCGCTGCCCGCGGCCACCGGCAGCACCGGTGCGCCGCGCAGCGGCAGCGAGGTCCGACTGGGCGATCACTTCGATCGCATCCACGCCGAGATCGTCAAGCTCGCGCGCCCCAGCGGCGCCGAGGAGATCGACTGGAAGCTCGTCACCACGCGCGCCGAGCTGCTGCTGGTCGACGAGTCGAAGGACCTGCAGGTCGCCGCCTGGCTGGCGCTGGCGTGGTACCGCCAAGACGGCACCGCCGGCCTGCAGCGCGGCTTCGATCTGCTGGCGGGCCTGCTCGCGTGGCGCTGGGACGAGCTGTTCCCGCCGGTCGACAAGCTCGCCGCACGGGCCGAGGTGTTGTCGTGGCTCGCCGAGCGCCTCCGCAGCGACCTCGTCGCGGTGCTCCAGCGCACCCGCGCCGACGACGTCCGCGAGGTGTGGCGGGCATTCCTTCGGCTGCGCGACCTGACGCGCAGTCGATTCCCCGAGCGCGGACCGGCGCTGGGCCACATCGAGCACGCCTTCGCAGCGCTGCCGGCCGAGCTCGCGGCGGTGCTGTCCGAACCCACCACGAGCAGCGATCCCGCGACGTCGGCGGCCGCGAACCCTGCGTCGGCCGACGTCGCTCCGAACGCTGGCGCCGCGGCGGTCGCCGACACCGGCACGGCACCCGTGCATCCGCTGCTGGCCCCGATCGCGGGCGCCGATCCGACCGGCGCCGACCCGTGGCTGTGCGACGAGTTCGAGGGCCTGCGCGCCGAGATCGCGAAGCTCGGCGCCGTCACCGGCGAGCCGCCCGCGTGGCCGAAGGTCATCACGCTCGCGCAGAAGATCCTCACCGAGCGCGCCAAGGACCTGCGCTGCATCACCTACTGGTTGCTCGCGCGCACCCACCAAGACGGCGCGGCGGGGCTGGTCGATGGCTTTGCGCTGCTGCAGCACGCCGCCGGCCTCGGTGAACAGCTGCACCCGCGGCGCGCCAAGGCCCGCGCCGGCGCGTTCACGTGGCTGGGCGAGCGGCTGCAGGCCGAGCTGGTGCGGCAGCCACCCGCCATCACGGCCGATGAGCTGGCCGCCGTGCGGGCGTCGATCGTGGCGTGCAAGGCCGCGTTCGATCCGCTGTGCGACGGCACCTCCGGCCTCACGATCGCCGACGAGGCGCTGTCGCGGCTCAAGACCAAGCCGAGCGCCAAGCCGGCCGTCGCGCGGGCGCCCACCCCGACCGCGGCGCCGAAGCCCGCGACCCCCATGAGCGCCCCGGCCGGCGCTGTCGCGGCCACCGAGGGGCTCGACGACCTCGCGCGCACCCTGCTCGACGAGGCCACCCGTCGCTCGGCTGCCGGACACGCCGACGGCAGCGCGCTGCGCCTGCGCCGGCTCGCGCTGTGGATGGTCCCGCCTGCGGCGGGCGCGGCCAAGAAGCTCGACTGCGAGGTCGGCACGGCGGCGCAGCGAGGCGAGCTGGCGGCACTGGCCGCCAGCGAGAGCTGGTCGGAGCTGCTGCACAACTGCGAGCTGTTGGTGTTGCAGTTCCCGTGGTGGATCGACCTCACCTACTTTTCGGCAATGGCCGCCGAGCACGTGATCGACAAGGACGCGGCTCGGGCACTGCGCGCCGAGCTCTGCGCGCTGGCGCTGCGCCATCCGACGCTGATGTCGTCGTTCGATCGCAAGGGTCAGTGGCTGGCCAGCAAGGACGTCCGCGACTGGTTCGCGCGCGAGCTGACGCCGCGCCCGCCCGAGCTCGCGACCGCGTCCGCGGCGGCGGCCGAGCCCGCGCCGACACCGGCCGCCCCACCGCCCGTCGCCGCGACCGCTGCGGCCCCCGCCGAGGTCGGCGCGAGCACGGGCCAGCAAGAGACGACCCTGCCGACCGAGATCGTCGACGCCCTGCGCGGCAAGAAGTTCGACGACGCCATGACCCGCGCATCGACGTGGATCGCAGCCGCCGGCAGCGGCCGCGACCGCTTCGCGCGCAACCTCGCGCTCGCGCAGGCGTGCCTGTCGAGCTCGGAGCCCAAGCTCGCGCTGCCGATGTTCCGCGCGCTCGAAGGTCAGCTGCGCAAGTGGACCGTGGAGCAGTGGGATCCCAGCCTGGTGGCCGGGTGTCTGCGGGGATACCTCGCGTGCAAGCAGGGTCTCGGGCTCGGCCTCGGCCCTGACGAGCGCCTGCTCGACGAGCTGGTGCTGCTCGATCCACGGGCGATGACCGGCTGGACGCGCTGAACCAGCGAGGATGATCGATGGCCGACGCAGGAACCAAGACCAACTATCTCGTCGAGTACCAGGTCGCGATGGCCGGCGGAGACCCGCGCGAGTTCCTGGTCCAGGACGTCGCGATCACCGACGCGCTGAACCAGTGCTACAGCGTGCGCGTGCGCTGCAACATCCCCGCTGCGCGCGAGGAGTCCGGTCGTGCAGCGTGCACCAGCCGCCGACTCAAGGACGTCGAGCTGTTCATGCGCCGGCGCTTCCCCGACGGCTTCGTGCTGGAGAACCGCATCGTCGGCGTGCTGCTCTCGCTCGAGCGCGCGACCGCCGAGGAGTCCGACGACAGCTTCGCGCTCACGCTGGTCCCCGCGATGGCGCTGCTGGCCCATCACGTCGAGGGCGGCACCTGGCACAACCGCAGCTATGCCGACGTGATGCGCGAGGTCCTGCGCAAGGGCCTCTCCACCTACGGCCGCACGATCGAGGATCGCATCACGCGCGACTACCCGGAGATCGATCTCATCGTGCGTCGACCCGATGAGACGCTGCTGGCGTTCGTGCAGAAGCTGGCCGCGCGCACCGGCATCAACTTCTACTTCCGCCACGACGGCAACGTCGAGACGTTGGTGCTGTGCGACACCAACGAGGGCTTCCTCGACGGCAACCAGCGCCAGCGTCGGGACCTGCCGTTTCGCCCGGTTTGGCTCGAGCACGCAACCGACGGCGAAGAACAGATCCTCTCGGCGCGGCGCGCCGCCCAGCTCGACTCGAGCGAGGTCGAGTTCCTCGGCTTCGATGTCGCCGGCACGCCGATGGAGCCCGTCAAAGGCCTCGCCAAGCAGAACGGTGGACACACCGCCAAGCGCCAGGTCAGCGACGGCTTTCGCGTCAACGAGCGCGAGGACCCCGACGCGCAGCACGCCCGCGTCGCGCAGCTGCACGGCGAGGTCGCCGGCACCGCAGAGAACCGCTCGGAGGTGAACACCACCATCACCGGCGCGCTCGCCGGTCGACGCTATCGCATCGAGCTCGAACGCGGGGACAGCCGCGAGTTCATCGTGATGGGGGTCAGCGCGGGTGGCCGTTCGTTCGCGGCGCCCGGTGCCGACTACAGCAACTCGCTCACCCTGGTGCCCACCAAGGGCGACAACGGCGAGACCGTGCAGATCCGGGCGCCGGCGCCCCCCGACGAGAAGGTGCCCGCGATCGTGCGCGCAACCGTCGTGGCGATCGAGAACGACCCGGTCGACGTCGACGGGCTGCTGCGCTGTCGCCTGCGCTTCGCTTGGGATCAGCAGCAGAAGGAGGTCCCGACCACCTACGTGAGCGTGCTGCAGTCGATGGCTGGCACCCACGGCGGGACGCAGTACATCCCGCGCGCCGGCGACCGCGTGCTGGTGTCGTTCATCGGCGGCAACCTCGAGCGGCCGATCATCTTGGGCTCGCTCTACGACAAGCAGAACACGCCGCCGACCATGGGCCCGCCCGAGCGTGCACAGACCTTGCCGACCGCGGCCTCGTGGTTGGGTTGGAACCACGCCAGCATCGGCGACAAGTCGCGCCAGAGCATGCTGTGCATGGACGTCACCGCCGGCGCGGAGATGATGTTCTTCAACGCGCCCTACGACTGGCGCGCAGACATCGGCCATGACTCCCAGACCCACATCGTCCACGACGAGCGCCGCAAGGTCGACAACGACTTCGACGAGACGGTCGCGGGCAACTACACGCAGTCGGTCGGCCGTGATCGCAACGAGAAGGTCACCGGCAACCACTCGCTGTCGGTCAAGGGCAACCTCGCGCTCGACGTCGGCGGCCGCAGCAGCCTCAGCTACGCCGGCGGGCTCAGCACGACCTGCCACGGCGGCAGCACCAGCGTGATCGAGGGCGGCAAGAGCGAGAACGTGATGAGCGGCGATCGCAGC
Organism: Deltaproteobacteria bacterium; assembly: GCA_016709225.1. Classification (NCBI taxonomy): domain Bacteria; kingdom Pseudomonadati; phylum Myxococcota; class Myxococcia; species Deltaproteobacteria bacterium. Next base: position 2,064,652 of record JADJEE010000001.1, read on the forward strand.
ACGCGCGTCACCGGCGGCTCGTGCCGGTATGCAGTCGGCGGCGCGTTCACGGTGGTCGCCAGCAGCGTGAGCATCGGCGTCGGTGGCATCGGTGGCGGCTCGGGGCCGGCCGCTGGCGGTGCGCTCTCGCTGGGCAAGACTGCGCTGCTCGAGTGCCTCGGCGGCGCGGCGGTGAGCTCGGGGCCGAGCAGCGTGGGCGCCGACGCCGACGGCGTCAGCCTCCGCGGGCCGCGGGCACAGATGCGCGATCAGGCAGGCGGCTCCGCGACCCTCGCCGGCGGCAGCTACGTGGTCGACGTGCCGCAGGGCGTGGTGCTGCGCTGCGGCACCACCGAGCTGCGCCTCACGCCGCAGGGGCTGTTCGTCAACGGTCAGCAGCTGGTGCTGCAGGGCGCGCGCACGCAGATCCGCACCGGCACGCTCGACATCGATCCGCCGGACGGGAACGGCTGAGCTGGCCATGCCGCCGACCTCGATGACGCAGCCGCTCGAGCGGCTCGGCGACGCGACGCAGCGGTTCGTACGCAGCGATGGGCTGCGCCTGCTGTGCGTGGAGGTCGACGCCGCCGTGCGCGAAGGCGCCGTGATGATCGCGATGGCGGCCGAACACCTCGCCGACAACCGCAGCCCGCTCGTGCCGGTGCGACTGCCCGGCTGCCGAGATCTCGATGGCGACTGGGAGCAGGCCACCGACATGCTGCGCCAGACCCACGAGCAGCTGCGCGAGGCCGGTGCCCCGCTCGCACCGCTCGCCGAGCGGCCGCTGCGATCGCAGGGCTCGGCGAGCCTGGCCGCGCAGCTGCTGCAGTGCCTCGGCACCGTGCGCGCGCCGGCGCAAGGCCTGCTGTACCTGTGGCTGCCGACACCGACCGCGTTCGACCTGGCGTGGCTGGGGCGGGTGGGCGACATGCTCGGCAGTCCGCGCCTGGCGGCCGCGAAGTCCATCGTCCTGCTGCCGCGCGACCCCGGCGTGGCTGCGTGGCACGGCGCGCTCGCGCCCGAGATCGCGGCGGGCGTCATGCATCACGTCTGCGCGGTGGAGCGCGCCGTCGCGATCGCCGAGCTCGCGGCCGAGATCGACGCCGAGTCGCGCATGGGCGTGGGCAAGGCCGGCGCCTGGCCAGCGGCCGCGCGTCCCCCCGCGCGTCCGTGGCTGCGATCGCCCGCGCCGGCGCCCACCGACGCACCACCGGCCGTGGCCGCAGCCGAGCTCGAGCCGCGACCCACCGCGGCCGCAGCGGTCGAGCCCGCCGCCAACGATGCCCCGACCGCGAGCGTCGACGCGCGGCTGCGACTGCACCTCAAGCGCGCCGTGCTGGCGCAACGACGCGAGGACGGCCCCACCGCGGTGAGCGAGCAAGCCGCCGCACGCGATCTCTGCATTGCCCACGATCGCGTGCGCGAGGCGATCGACATGGAGCTCGTCCTCGGCGCGTACCTGGTCGAGTTCGGGCAGGCCGCGCTGGCCATCGAGGCCTTCGACCGCGCCGCCGCGCGGGCGTCGACGGCAGAGCTGTGGCGGCTCGCGGCGCTCGCTCACCTCGCCGCAGCAGCGACCCACGATCGCACCGACGCCGCCCCGGCAGCGCTCGCATCCCATCGCCACGCCATCGCCGCGGCCACCCACGGCCGAGAGCTCGATCTGTTGTTCCGCGCCTACTGGGAGGCCGGTCGGATCGCACTGCGACTCGAGCTCATCTACGACGCAGTCGCGCTGCTCGGCGACGCGTTCATCCTCAGCCAACCCATGGACCCCGCCGAGCTCCGTGGCACGCGGGCGCGCGACGTCATCGCCGAGCTGTGCCAGCTGCTGGCGCGGTGCCGGCGTTTCTCCGAGGCGCGCGAGGTCGAGCGGGCGCTCGCACGACTGGAGTCGGCGTGACCGCACGGGTGCTCCGATTGCGGCCCTGCGGACACGCGGCGAGGGCCTTGTACGAGCCGCCGAGCTTGCGCCCCAGCACGTTGCGGAGCAGGCGACGGGCGTGGAACAGCCGGCTCATCACGGTGCCCTTGGGGCAGCCCTCGCGCTCGGCGATCTGCTCGTAGTTCAAGCCGGTCATCTCGCGCAGGATGATGATCTCGCGGTGCGCGGCGTTGAGACGATCGAGCCCGGCGGTGATCACCTCGCGCAGCTCGCGATGCTCGAGCCCGCGCTCGGGGCAGTCACTGGCGCGCGGCGTCGGATCGCAGACCTCGACGTCGTCGAGCTGGAGCTCGGGGCGACGGCTCTTGTGCCGGCGCATGTCGAGGCACACGTTCACGACGATGCGCGACAGCCATGTCTGCGCGCTCGAGCGACCGTTGAAGGTGTCCTGCGCGCGGTAGACCTTGATGAAGGCCTCTTGCACCGCGTCGTGCGCCTCCTCTTCGTCCTTGAGGTAGGCCCAAGCGATCGCATAGGCCCGGCGGTGGCAATCGCGATACAGCGACGTGATGTCGAGTGTCACAACCGGGGCGTCGACGGTCTCTGGAGTCACACAGGGCTGGAGGTCCATGGTCGATGTCGGTCATCGCAACACACGGGCCTGACGATTAATTCTCGCGATCGCGGAGGCTTGTCCCACACCCCTGCGATCGCCGATCCCAACCCACCGACGCGACTTCCCATCTTGGGCAACGCAATCCGCCCAAGCTGAGCAGCTTGCCCAACCGTGAGGTGGTGACCTCGTCGCACGCGCCACGGGATCGCGTCGACGATCGTCGCGACCTCTCGAAGCCCGCGCTACGCCAGCTCCTACGACCCGATTCGCCGTGGACTTCAATTTTTTTTCGACGACCCAGAATCTTTTCGCCAGGTCGATCGTCGCGGGTCCCTTCGCCCGCCACCGACCGCCGCGACGCGGCATCGCGGCGGCCCGCGCCCGAACCCGCGGCGCGATGCTCGGTCGGGCGGCACGCGACGCGCCGGGGAACCCGGCTGACGCCTCGTGCGTGAGCAGCGGGCGGGATGTCGCGCGAGGGGCCCCGCCCCGGGTCGCGTCGCCCGAGTTCTGCGAGGACCAGTGCTAGGCTTGGCCGACCCCCCGTGACCCTGTGCGCATGAACACGCCCGCCCGCGAACGCCCTTGGCTCGTCGGTGCGCTCGCGCTGGCGGTGGGTGTCGGTGCCGCGGCCGCGCTCGCGATGCTGGGGCCGCCGACCCCTGCGTGGACGGTGCGGATTCCGGCCGGTTTGGCGCAGCGCCTCTCGAGCGGTGGTGAGGATCTGGTGACCCTGGCGCGACCCGCCGCGCTGTGGCTGTTCCCGATCGCCGTGCTGCCCTTCCTGGTGGTGGTGGTGCGTCGCTCGCTGGTCGACGCGCCGCGCTGGCAGCTGGCGCTCCAGCTGCTGCTGCGGCTGGGTGCCCTCGGTGCGGTGGCGTTGGCGCTGACGATGCCGAGCCTCCAGAGTCCGATCGCGGGCAAGACCGTCGTGTTCGTCGTGGACACCTCGGCCAGCGTCGACGCCGGGCAGCTCGCGAAGGCCCGCGCGCTGGTCGAGCAGGCACAGGCGCAGCTGGTCGCCGAGGCCGCCGCCGACCTCGATCGCGAGGACCGCACGCGCCTGGGCCTGGTGACCTACGCGGTGCGGGCCGACGTGCATCCCATCGACGCCGACACCGACGTGGGCGCGCTGCTCCAGCCGGCGCAGGGCGAGCTCGCGCTCGGCAGCGATCACGCCGGCGCGATGCGCCTGGGCGCGGCGCTGGTCGACCCGCGCACCGAGGGGCGCCTCGTGCTCGTGACCGATGCCACCGGCAGCGCACTCGAGCGCGAGGACCTCGCCCGCGCGCTGACCGAGCTCTCCGCCTCCGGCCTCGGGGTCCACACGCGGAGCTTCGCGCCCGACGCCCGCGAGGATGTCGCGGTCGAGGCGGTGCACCTGCCCAAGGAGCTGCGCGTCGGACAGAGCTTCGATGTTGCGATCGACCTGTGGTCGACGCGCGAGCACGAGCTCACGCTGCGCCTCGACCAGAACGGCGCGCCCAACGGACTCGCCGCCGAGCAGGTGGTGACGGTGCGGGTCGGTCGCACGCAGGTGAAGATGCCCGCGCGGGTGTCGAAGCCGGGCGCGGTGGTCTTCGCGGCGACGCTCGACACCGCCGCGCTCGCGGCCGGTGAGAACCGCACCGACGGCAACGACCGCGCCGCCGTCGCCGGCGACGTCCAAGGGCGCCCGCGCGTGCTGCTCGCCTCCAGCGACGGCGGTGGCGCGCTGGCCAGCGCCCTGCGGGCCGATCACCTGGACGTCGAGACCATCGGCCCCGGCGCCATGCCGCAGACCGTCGATGCGCTGCGGCCGTACGACCTCGTGATCGTCTCGGACGTCGGCGGCCGCACCGTGCCGACCGCGGCGCAGCTCGCGATCGAGGGCTACGTCGAGAAGCAGGGCGGCGGCTTCATCATGGTCGGCGGCGAGAACTCGTTCGGCGTCGGCGGCTGGTCGGGCACGCCGATCGAGCGGGTGTTGCCGGTGCGATTCGAGGGCCAGCGACAGCGCGAGCAGGCCAAGCTGGCACTGGTACTCGTGATCGACAAGAGCGGCTCGATGAGCACCGAGGACCGGCTCGACCTGGTGAAGGAGGCCGCGCGTGCGACCGCCTCGACCCTCGAGCCGTCCGATCAGCTCGGCGTGATCGCATTCGACTCGCGGCCGCATGTGCTCGTGCGCCTGCAGAAGTCGAGCAACCGCATCCGCATCGCCGGTGACATCCGCCGACTGGCCGCCGGCGGTGGCACCAATGCCCTGCCGGCGCTGCGCGAGGCCTACCTGCAGCTGTCGGGCAGCAACGCCCTGGTCAAGCACGTGATCCTGCTGTCCGATGGGCAGTCGCCGGAGTCCGGGGTCGACGCGCTGCTCGGCGACATGCGCGACGCCGACATCACGGTGTCGGCGGTCGGCGTGGGCGCCGGTGCGGGCAAGGACTTCCTGCGGCGGGTCGCGAGCCGCGGCCGCGGGCGCTTCTACTTCAGCCAGGACGGCACCGACGTGCCGCGGATCTTCAGCCGCGACACCCGCGAGGCGACCAAGAACGCCGTCGACGAGCGGCTGCACTTCGCGAAGGTCGCCAAGAGCGTGCAGGCCCTGCGTGGCATCGACTTCGGTCGCGCGCCCGGCCTGCGCGGATTGGTGCCGATCAAGCCCAAGCCGCTGTCGGAGCTGTTGTTGCGCACGCAAGATGGCGAGCCGCTGCTGGTCCGTGGCCGCCGTGGGCTGGGTCAGACCGTCGCGTTCGCGAGCGACGCCAAGAACCGCTGGGCCGCGTCGTGGCTGGGCTGGAGCGGCTTCCCCAAGCTGTGGGCCCAGATCGCGCGCGACAGCATGCGCCAGGGCGCGACCCTGCTCGGCGGCGCCACGATCGCGATCAGCCCCGGGGAGGATCCGAGCCGCTGGGACGTGGTGGTCGACGTCGACGCGCCGGAGGGCTTCGCCAACGATCTCGACGGCGTGATCGAGGTGCTCGATCCGGAGCTGCCCGAAGACGACCCTGCGCGCACCCGCACGATCGCCCTCGAGCTCACCGCACCAGGGCGCTACGAGGCCGAGCTGCACGACGTACGCTCGGGTCAGCGGGTCATCCGCGCCAAGCTCGACGATCGCGACGACCCACCGCGCCTGGTCGCCGAGGCGGTCGCGCAGGTCTCGGTGCCCTACCCCGCCGAGCTGCAGCCCGAGCAGCTGCAGTGGCAGCCGCAGTGGCTCGCGCAGCTGCCGGTCGGCTCCCACGACGGTGCGATCGACGACATCGTGCAGCGCGAGGGCGACCCCGATGGACGACTGCGGGTGCTGCCGCTGTGGCCCCACGTGCTCATCGCGCTGCTGTTGCCGCTGCTGCTGCTCGATCTGTTCTCGCGCCGCATCTCGCTCGGCACCCGCCGCGTCGCGGTGTGAGGCCCAGCAGGCGGCGCCCGCGGCCGCGCGCCGCTGCACAATTTCACGAGCGCGGTGATCGTCGGGCGGGTGCGGGGCACCAACGTCGCGTCCATGACCCATCGACGCATCCAACGTGTTCGTCTGCGGCTGCTCGTCGCCGCCGGCGTCGCCTTCACCTCCGGCCGCGTGATCTCGCGGGCCCACGCCGCCACCGACTCGGGCAGCTCGAGCGACGCGGGCAGCTCGAGCTACGCGGGCAGCTCGAGTGGCTCGAGTGGCGCGACGGGTGACACGGGCAGCAGCGGCGGCGGCGGCCTCGACGACTCCGGCACCTCGACGGGCACCGGCTCCGCCGGCGACACGTCGTCCGGCAGCAGCGGCGAGGCCGGGTCCGAGAGTGGCATCGACCACTCGCAGTTCGACTGCGGCGGCTGCTATGGCCGGCCGTTCGTCGCGAACGCCGAGGTCTGCCTGGCCACGGCCACGCCGGCCGACGGCTGGTCGATCACGCGCGGCGCATCGGCGGCCTTGGACGAGTTGCTCGCGGACGACCGCGCCGCGCTGGTGGCGTTCTGGTCGGAGGCCGCGCTCTCGGAGCACTCCTCGATCGCCGGCTTCCACCGCTTCGCACTCGACCTGCTGCGACACGGCGCGCCCGCGTCGCTGATTGCGGCGGCCGGCCGCGCTGCGCAGCAGGAGCTCGAGCACGCCCAGGCCTGCTTCGCGCTCGCGTCGCGCTACGCCGGCGAGCCGCTGGGACCCACGGGCCTGCCGATCCCCGACGCCGCGCCGGTGGCCCGCACCCTCGCGGAGCTGGCCGTGAACACCGTCGTCGAGGGCTGCATCGGCGAGACGCTGGCCGCGTGGCTGGCCCACGAGATCCACCACGACGCCCGCGATCCGCAGGTGCGCGACGCGATGGCGAAGATCGCCGCCGACGAGACCGCCCACGCGGAGCTGGCGTGGGCGACGCTGCGTTGGGCGCTCGCGGCGGGCGGCGCCCCCGTCGAGCACGCGGTCCGCTCGGCCTTCGCCCGCGCGCGTGCCGACGGCGCGCGCGGCCCACGGGTCGGCGTCGTCGCCCACGGCCTGCTGCCGCACCACCGCGTCGCCGCGATCCTGCGCGATGGGCTCGCGCAGCTGGTCGAGCCCTGCGCCCGCGCGGTGCTGGCGGCCTGAAGCCATGTCGTCGCCGTGGCAGCGTCTCGCGGCCGACGGGCTGGCCGACATGCTCGCGGCCGGGTTCCATCCACCGGTCCCGAACAACTACGTCGAGCTGCTGATCCCGCGGCGACACGAGGTGGCCGACCGCGTGCGTGCGATCGCCGAGGCGACGGCACCGCTCAACCGCGCCGACGCCGGGCTGCTCGCGGCGTGCAGCGAGATCGTCGCGACGCGGGCCCCCGACGACGAACGGTTGCAGGCGTGCCTGACGGCGTGGCGCGACTGCATCGCGCGACGCGTCAACCTCCGCGGCATCGAGCATGCGACCGCGCTGTTCGCCTGCGCGGAGCACCGCCTCGCCGGCGGTATGCTGACCGCGCTGCGCAGCGTGGCGCCCGGTGCCATCACGCCCTTCGTCGCGCTGCCGCGACCGCTGCAACGCGTGTTGCGTTGCAACGGCTACCTGCCACCGAGCCAGCTCGGGCGCTTCGCCGAGGCCGCCGCGCGCATCGTCGACGACCCCGACGGCGCCGTCGATCGCATCGAGCTGGCGCGCATCGATCGCGCGATGAGCCGCCCACCATCGTTCCCGACGGTGATCGTGTACCTCGACGCGCGCCGCGACAGCCCGCGGGGCCGTCGCGCGCTGGCGATCTGGCGGCGCTGCTTCGCCGCGCTGCCGCGGCAGTGGGCACCACGGCCAGGCTTCGCGCAGCAGGTCGCCCACAACCTGTGCGTCAGCGAGGGTTTCGCGCTCTACAAGCGCTACCTGGCCCTGCTCGGCGTGCTGTCGGCGGTGTACGCCCCGGCCTTCGATCACGCCTTCGCGTACCCCGACGATCGCGTGCGCCGGCCACGGAAGCGCGCGGCGGGCTTGAAGCGCGGCCGCGCAGCATGCAAGCTTCTCCGCGTCGATGCGTGCCCTGCTCGCGCTGGTCGGGATCTCGCTTGGGCTCGCGTGCAGTGAGCCGTATGCCGCCCGCGGTGGCAGCGGTGGGCCCCCGCCGGCGCCGGCCTCGACGCAGGCACCCGATCCCGCCGCGGAGCCACCCACCGCCGAGCCGCCGGCGCCCGTCGTCGACGATCCCAAGGCTGGCGACGTCCACTACGTCGAGCTCGTGCTCGGCGGTGCAGCGGCCGACGCCACGCTGCCGATGGTGGTGGCGATCCACGGCCTCGGCGACGACCCGCGCAACTTCGGCCACCTGTTCGAGTCGTTCTCGTCGCCGGTGCGGCTGATCCTGCCCCGCGGCCTCGAGTCGCGCGAGGCCGGCGGCTACTCGTGGTTCCCGCTGCGGGCCCGCGATCCCGACGTTGCCGCGCTCGCGCAGGGCATCGCGCAGGCCGCCGACCGCCTCGCGGTCGCCATCGACACGCTCGCGCGCACGCGCCCGACCGCGGGCAAGCCGATCGTCACAGGCTTCTCCCAGGGCGGCATGCTGAGCTTCGCGATCGCGGTACGGCACCCCGAGTCGATCTCGCTCGCGCTGCCCATCGGTGGCTGGCTGCCGCCGCCGTTGTGGCCCACCACCGCGGCCGCCGCGAAGGCGCCACGCATCGTCGCGTTCCACGGCACCGACGATGGCGCGGTGAAGTTCGAGCCCACCGAGCGGGCGGTCGACGAGCTGCGCAAGCACGGCTGGCCCATCGAGCTGCACGCCTACCCCGGCGTCGGCCATGTCATCACCCCCGAGATCCACCGCGACCTCGACGACGCGCTCGACGACGGCGTGCGTGCGATCGCGAAGGCCAAACCACGCCCGTAGCCGACGCGCCGGGCCCGACGGAGCGACACCATGAACGATCGAGAACCCGCCAGCGGCGCCAAGGCCCGCCGCAAGCTGAAGACCTTCCCCGAGCTCGACGTCGCGACCGTGATGCACCCGTGGGACGTGCAGGCCACGCGCACGCTGCAGAAGGTACCCGGGCTCGAGACCTTGACGAAGAAGGTGATGGAGTACGGCTTCGAGCGCGTGTTCTACCTCGAGAACGTCGCCGACAACGTCCGCGTCGGTGAGCACATGTTCCCGCGACTGCATCGCCTGCTGCTGTGGGCGTGCAAGATCCTCGGGGTCGCCGAGCCCGAGCTCTACGTCAATACCGACCCCGTGCCCAACGCGTACACCTACGGCCACACGCGGCCGTTCGTGGTGTTGACCTCGGGGCTGGTCGACATGCTCGACGACGAGGAGCTGTTGTTCGTGATCGGGCACGAGCTCGGCCACGTTCGCTTCGGCCACGTGCTCTACACGGTGCTGGCGCGCAACATCGTCACCATCCTCGAGATCATCGGCAAGGCCACGCTCGGGCTCGGCCAGCTGCTGGGTTTCGGGCTCGCCCTGCCGTTGTTCGATTGGTACCGCAAGGCCGAGCTGTCGGCCGACCGCGCGGGCATGCTGTGCGTGCAGGATGCCGACGTGCCCATGCGCGTGCTGATGAAGCTCGCCGGCGGCAGCACCACGATGTACGAGCAGATGAACCAGCAGGAGTTCCTGCGACAGATCCGCGCCTACGAAGACGCCGACGAGTCGACACTGAACAAGATGTACAAGGTGCTGCTGACCGCATTTCGCACCCACCCGTTCCCGATCATGCGAGCCAAGCACATCGACGAGTGGGTCCGCAGCGGCGAGTTCACGCGGCTGACCGGCGTGCAGCTCGACGGCTGAGTCCGACCGCGGTGTCCGTCAGGCGTCCATTGCGGAGGCGCCGCGATGGCGCGGCAGCGTGATCCGCAGGCGCGTGCCGCCACCGTCGCGATCGCAGAAGGCCGCGTCGCCGCCGTGGGCCCTGGCGATGTGGGCAACCAACGCCAGACCCAGGCCGTGGCCCGGCTTCGCACGGGCGTCGGCGCCGCGGCGAAATGGCTCGAACAACACCACGCGCTCACGGTCGGGCACCCCCGGGCCTCGATCATCGATCGTGAGGATCACGTGGTCCGACACCGCCGTGACACCGACCTCGACCGACGACGACGAGAACTTCAGCGCGTTGTCGACCGCGTTGTCGAGCATCGCCGCGAGCAGCACGGCGTCGCCGCGCACCAGCGCGTCGACCTCGTCGACCCGCGGCACCAATCGCTCGCGTTCCGCCGCGGGACGGCGCACGTCACCGCCGGCATCACCGAGCGCGAGCACCAGCGCGGCGATCGACGTGCCGGCGTTGCTCGACAGCGCCTCACCCGGCGTCGCGAGCAGCAGCAAGCGCTCGGTGAGCAACGAGAGCTGCTCGGTCGTGCGTCGCAGCCGTGCGATGACCTCGGCGATCGCCGCGTCGACGGGCACGGTCTCCGCGGCCAGCTCGAGCTCGGCCTTCAGCTTCGTCAGCGGCGTGCGCAGCTCGTGAGCCGCGTCGGCCGAGAACTGCCGCGCGCGCGTGAGCTCGAACGACAACCGCGCGAGCAGGTCGGCCAAGGTATCGCGCAGCGCATCGACTTCCTGCAACCCCACGCGCGCTGGCAGCTGCAATCGCTCGGGCCGCGCGACCGCGATCTGCTCGACCGCCACACGCAGCCGCGTCAGCGGTGCGATCGCGCGTCGGGCCTGCAGCACCCCGAACGCGATCGCGCCCGACACCACGACGACCAGCACCGCCGCGGCCGCCAGTGCGAGCGGCCGCCGATGCCCGAACGCCCGCGACGCCGGCACGGCCACGCGCACCTCGAGCATCGGATCGTGGGTCGACGCCTGCACACAGATCAGCATCTGCTCGGCTGCGCCGCAGGGTCGCTGGGGCGGCGCGACGACGCTCGCGTCGCCGTACTCGAGCTGCCCCTGCCGCGCGAGGGCGACGCGGCCATCGATGCCCAGCTCGCGCGCCTCCTCCTCGATCTCTGCCGCCAACTGCGGCTCCTCGTCGAGTTCCGCGACCAGGACCGCCGCCGCGGCCACCACGCCCTGCTCGACGCGATGGCGGATGAGTCCGTCGGCCAACAGCGACACCGCGATCAGAGCGATCGCAGCGGCCGCACTGGCCGACAGCGCGAGCGTCCACATCAGCCGCCGCGCCAGCGTGGGCTCAGCCGAGCGCATGCCCCTGCCCCCGCACGGTGCGAATCAAGTCGCGGCCGAGTTTGTGCCGGATCCGCACCAGCAGCACGCCGAAGGACGCAGCCGCGGCGTCGCTGACCTCGCCCCAGACCTGACGCAGCAACACGTCGCGCGCCACCACGCGACCCTCCCCGGCAGCGATGGCCTCGAGGATCGACCACTCCCGCGCCGTCAGTGCGATCTCGAGGCCGGCACGTCGCGCCCGACGGCTGGCGAAGTCGAGTTCGACGTCGGCACGCCGACATGGTGGTGCGGCCGCGCTTCGCACCGCTCGGCGTGACAGCGCGCGCACCCGTGCGCGCAGCTCCGCGACCGCGAAGGGCTTCACGAGGTAGTCGTCGGCGCCGGCATCGAGGCCGTCGACGCGCGCGGTCACGGCCCCGGCCGCGCTCAGCACGAGGATGCCGATCGGGCGCCCCGTGGCCCGCAGCTCGCGGCACAGCTGCAGCCCATCGCCATCGGGCAGCCCGAGGTCGAGCACCACCACGTCGATGCCGATCTCCTCGAGCTGCTCGCGCCCCGTGGCCAACGACCCCGCCGTGCGCACCGTGTGGCCCTCGCGCCCCAGCGCCGTCGCGAGCAGCGTGCAAAGCTCCGGATCGTCGTCGATGACGACGACGTTCACCGCTGCGGCTCCGCAAAGGCACGCGCACCGCGGCCAAACCCGAGGTAGGCCGCCGGCGTCACCACGAGGTTCAGCAGCGTACTGGTCACGAGCCCGCCGAGGATCACCACCGCCATCGGATGCTCGATCTCCTGCCCGGGTCGGTCGCCGAGCACCACCAGCGGCACCAAGGCGAGCCCGGTCGCGAACGCGGTCATGAGGATCGGCGACAGCCGCTCGGCGGTGCCGCGGATCACGAGCGCGCTGCCGAACGCGAGGCCCTCGTGGAGCTCGAGGTGGCGGTAGTGACTCACCAGCATGATGCCGTTGCGGGCCGCGATGCCCAGCACCGTGACGAAGCCTACCAGCGAGCCCAGCGACAGCACACCGCCCTGCAGGTGCGAGCCCGCGACCGCGCCGACGGTCGCGAACGGCAACGTCGCTGCGACCAGCAACGTCGGACGCAGCGCACCGAAGTCGGCGTACAGCACCAACACGATGCCGAGCACCGCCAACGCACCACCCACGAACAACGCCCACGTCGCGTCGCGCTGCGCCGCGGCCTCACCGAGCAACGCGGCGTGATGGGCGGTCGGGAACGACGTCGCGGCCAGCACGGCCTCGATCGACGCCGCGACCTCACCCTGCGCACGCGTGCCGTCGGGGTGGACGGCGACGTCGATGCGCCGCGCGCCGCCCTCGTGCTTGATCGCGCCGGGCGTCGCCACCACCGCGACGTCGGCGACCTCGCCCAGGCGCACGCGCGCGCCAGTCGGGGTCTCGAGCAGCAGATCGGCGAGCGCGGTGGGCTCGGTGCGCAGCAGCGGCTCGCCCCACACCACCACCGCGACCGGGCGCAGCGATCGATAGACCTCGCCGACGCGCACGCCGGCGAGCATGGTGCCGACCTGCATGCGGATGTCGGCGTGGGTCAGGCCGAAACGGCCTGCTGCAGCTTGCCGCGGCGTGACCTCGATCTGCGGCACCGGTGTCAGCGCCTCGACCGAGACCTCGGCGACGCCGGCCAACGCCTGCAGCTCGCGCGCGATCGCATGGGCGCGCTCGTCGAGCACCGCGAGATCGGGGCCGCTGACCCGCACGACCAGCTGCGCATGGCCGCCGCTCAGCACCTCGTCGACGCGCTCGCGCAGATAGGTCTGCACGTCGTGGTAGATGCCGGCATACGGCGCCAGCGTGCGGGCAATCGCCGCGGTCGTCGTTGCATGATCGGCGCCCTCGTCGACGCTGACCCAGATCTCACCGAAGTTCGGGCCCACGACCTCGTCGGACACCTCGGCGCGTCCGAGGTGGGCACCCGCGTTGCGCACGCCCGGGATCGCGAGGAGCTCGGGCATGACGCGCATCGTGGTGCGTCGCAGCGCCTCGACCGAGGTGCCCGGCTTCGCGATCCAGTGCATCAAGAAGTCCTGCTCGCGGAAGTCGGGCAGGAAGCCGCTGCCGAGCCGGGCCATGCCGAACCCACCCGCCACCAGCGCCACGAGGGCCCCCGCCAGGATGCCGCGACGGCGCCGCAGCATTGCGGCGCACAGTGCCTCGAACCGCGCCCGCGGAGCCGGGGCCCGCAGGCGAGCGCGCGGCAACAGCATCAGCGCGAGCGCTGGCGTCACCGTGAGCGCGACCAGCAGCGACGACCCGACCGCGAGCACATACGCCAGCGCGAGCGGGCGGAAGAACGCGCCCGCGAGGCCTGGCAGCAGGTACACCGGCAAGAACACCAGCACCACGATCACGCTCGCGAAGACCACCGCGCTGCGGACCTCGATCGAGGCCGACAGCACCACCGCGAACGCGGAGCGGGGCGTGGCGGCGCTGGCGTTCTCGCGCAGGCGGCGATGGATGTTCTCGACATCGATGATCGCGTCGTCGACCACCTCGCCGAGCGCGATCGACAGCCCCGCCAGCACCATCGTGTCGAGCGTCGAGCCGGCGTGGTGCAGCACGGCGAGGGCACCGAGCAGCGACAGCGGAATCGCCAGCACGCTGATGAGCGCAGTCCGCCACTCGAGCAACGCGAGGATCAACACCAGCACGACCAACGCACAACCGATGGCGAGCGCGACCTCGAGGTTGTCGACCGCGCGCTCGATGAAGCGCGCGGGTCGGAAGATGGTCGCATCCACGCGGACGTCACCGAGCGCGGGCGCCAACTCGGTCAGCGCCGCGTCGATCGCGTCGGTGATCGCGACCGTGTTGCCCCACGGCTGCTTCTCGACGATGAGCAACAGCCCGGACCCCGCGTCGATCACCGCGTCACCGACCAGCGGTGCGTGGCCCTCGACGACCTCGGCGACCTCGCCGAGTCGACGCACCCCGCCGCCGGCGATCGGCACCGGCGCATCGGCCAGCGTCTCGACGCCGTCGACTGCCGCAGGGTGACTCACGGCGAGCCGCTGGTTGGGCCCGTCGACGAAACCACCCGAGGCGGGATTGACCGCCGCCGTAGCTGCGGCGGTGACATCGGCGAGTCGCAGGCCCAACAATCGCAGGCGCTCCGGCGCGACCTCGATCTGCAGCTCTCGCCGGGCCTCGCCCCACACCGCCACGTTGGCGACGCCCGCGATCGCCATCAAGCGCGGCCGCAGGGTCCACCGCGCGAGGTCCGAGAGAGCGAGACGCGAGAGCGTCGGCGACGACAGCCCGATCTTCAGCACCCGCGAGGTGCTGCTGGTCGGCGACAGCACCACCGGCGCGCGCGCATGTGCGGGCAGGTTCGGCTGCGCCAGTGCGACCCGCTCTTGGACCAGCTGACGCGCGCGGAACAGATCGGTGCCGGGCTCGAACAGCACCAAGACCGACGACAGCCCCAGCACCGATTTCGAGCGCAGCGTGGCGACCAGGGGCGTCCCGCCGAGTGCGTCCTCGAGCGGTCGCGTCACCAACGTCTCGACCTCGACGCTCGACAGCCCCGGCGCTTCGGTCTGGATCTCGACCTTGGGCGGCGCGAACTCGGGGAACGCGTCGATCCGCGCGGTGCGAGCAGCATCGATGCCGACCAGCATCAACAACACCGCCAGCGCCGCCACCACCACGCGCTGCCGCAGGCACAACGACAGCAGCGCGCGCATCAGTGGGCCACCCCGAACTCGGTACCCAGCAGCTCGGCGGCCCCGACCGTGACGATGCACGTACCGAGCTCGGGCGAGCGGACCAACGCAAGCCGCTCACCGTCGGTCGCTGCCACCTCGACGCGTCGCCGCGCATAGCGATGCTCGCCGAGGCAGGCGTAGACCCACGTGCCACCATCGAAGTCCCGCACGAGCGCGCCCGTGGGCACGCTGGTCGCCGCGCGGGCCTGCTCGGGCAGCCACACCTGCAATCGTTCGCCCGGCGCGAGTCCGGCGGCCGCGGCTGGCAGCGCGTAGACCACATCGACGTCGCCGCTGTTCGGATCCGCGGACGGCGGCGCCGCAACCGGCTCGGCCTGCCAGCGATCGCCGTCGTCGAGCCGTGCGACCTCGATTGCGCGCGGGCGTCCGAGCCGCGCGCGCTCGGCCGCCGACATCGGCACGCGCAGCCACAACGACGAACTCGGGCCGACCTCGAACAACGGCGCACCCGCAGCGACGACCTGCCCCGGCGCGGCCCACTGCGCACGCACGATGCCCGCGATCGGGGTGACCACGCGCAGCGTCACGTCGGCGGACAGCGGTGCGCGACCCAGCGCACGCTCGCGGGCCTGCGCCGCGTCGTGCTCGGCCTGCGCCGCTTCGAGCTCGCCGCGGGCCTCCTCGAGCGCGCGCGCACTCGCGGCGCGATCCTTCATCAGCGACTCGAGCCGTGTGGCACGGGCCTGCGCGACGTCGAGGCGCGCCTGCGTGGTCGCGCTCTGGCGACGGGCCTGCGCCTTGACGTCGCGATCGACCGGTGCGAGCGGCACCAGCCGCAACGCGGTCGCACCGGCATCGATCGCACCGCCGGCGACGAGACGCACGTCGCCGTCGCGCAATGTGCCGGCGACCGGCGCGGCGACCGTCATGGTGGTGCCGGGCGGCGCGAGTACGATCCCGAACGACGCGCGCGTGGCCGTGGAGGCGGCCGCGGTCACGGTGGCGGTCTCGATGCCGAGCGCCGTCTCGGCCGCCGACGACAGCGTGACCACGGCGAGTTCGCCCTCGTGCACGCCGTGCCGGACGGTCGCAGCCGGCGGCGCCGCGACGACCGCGGCCGCAGGCGACGATGCGTCGCGACAGCCACACACGAACAGGCCCACGATCCACCACCGTCGCAACGATGTCATCGGCTCTCCTTGGTCGAGGGCGGGCTCGCACCGAGGCGGCGACCGACCGCGCGCTCGAGCTCGGCGTGGGCACGCCTCACGTCGGCGGCGAGCTCGATCATCCGCAGGCGCGTGGTCTCGAGCCGCTGCGCCGACAGCAGCACCGCCGCGTAGTCGCTCTCGCCCAGATCGTACTGCGCGGTCGCGGCCGCGAGATCGCGCGTGCGGGCCGCGACCACCTCGTCGTCGTAGAGCCGCCACGACCGCAGCGCGCCGTCCAGCTGCGTCCGTGCCTGGGTGACCTCCGCGTCCACGCGCTGGCGCAGCTCGACGACACGCCACCTCGCCGCCTCGAGCTGCGCGCGCGCCGGCCGACGCCGAGCTGGTTCTGCGACGCGATCGGCAGCTCGCCTTGCACGCCGCCCGTGAACGCCGGCCCGACGCCGTACCCGACGCCGGCGAGGTTCAGCACCGCGGCGCGCTCGAGGCCGACGCGCGCACCCGCGGTCTCGAGCGCGAGCTGGGCGGCACGCAGGTCGGGACGCGTGTCGCGAGCGCTCGCGGCCCACGCTTCGCCGGCGGACGACGCGTGCGCTGCGATCGTCGCCGGCGCCATCGCGCTGGGGTTTGCCGCACGCAGGGACACGCCGCCCAGCCGCGCCTCGAGCCGAGAGCCCGCGATCGCGACCTCGTCGCGGGCACGGGCGACCTCGTCGCTCGCGAGCCTGGCATCGGCCTCGGCGATCTCGGCCTCGGTCACCGGCACGTCGCCGCCGTTGGCCCGCGCGCGCACGATCGTCGCGATCGCGGCGAAGTCTGCGGCCAGCGAGCCGCGAACCGCCAGGCGGTCGTGGGCCAGCGCCCAGTCGGCGTGCGCCAGCTTGACGTCACGCGCGAGATCGACACCGATCTGCACCACCTGCGCCGCGACGACATCGAGGTTCGTCCGCGCCACCTTGATGCGTCGCGGCATCGTGACGAGGTTCTCGATCGGCCACGTCAGCAGCACGCTCAGCTGCTGCGGACCCGCGGGGAACAGCAGTCGCAGGGTCGGATTGGACGGTCGCTTGGCCGCTGCGAGCTCGGCCTCGGCCGCGTGCAGACGCGTGAGCTCGATGCGAAAGGTCGCGCTGTTCCACAGCGCGATCGCGACCGCCTCGTCGGCGCTCACACCATCGTCCAGCCGCACCTCGGCCGGCAGCGCCGGCGGGGCATCATCGCCGCGCTCGGTCGCGAAGCCGTGGCCGACGCGCTCGCGCAGCTCGCCCTCGACCAGCGCTTCGGGCTGCGCATGCCTGCAGCCCACGACCCCACCGAGCGTGCCCGACAGCAGCGGCACCGCCAGCGCGGTCGCGATGATCGATCGCACCGTGGCACCGTGGCCGCTTCGATGCGCTGGCGCAAGCCTCGGAGCCACGCGGTCGTTAGTGCGTCGTTCGAGTTGCGCCGCGTCGGGGTCCTGGACGGAGTTCGCGGCCTGCCCCGACGGCTGCGACCTGCAGACCGAAGCGTGGCTGGAGGACGGCCGTGACGCGGCATACTGGTACATGGAGCACTGGTGGGACGGCGACGGTTTCGACTACGCCGATGCACTGGCGGTGATGAGCACCGAGAGCGGCATCGCGGAGGCGACCGCCGCCGAGCAGCTCGGTGCGCTCGAAGGCTCGAAGTAGAACCGTCCCCCGCGACCACCGCGACGAAGGTGATTCCCCGGGCGCGGCGGCGATGCTAACCACCGGTCTCGATGTCCGAGCCCGACCTCCGCGCCATCCTCGAGCAGACCCGCACCATCGCCGTGCTCGGCGCCCATTGGGAGCCGCAGCGCGCCGCGTGCTACGTGCCGGAGTACCTCGCGAGCGTGGGCTATCGCGTGCTGCCGGTGAACCCGATCGGCGCGGGGCGCAGCGGCTTCGGGGCGCCGTTCGTGGGCTCGCTCGCCGAGCTCACCTGGGCGGTCGACATGGTCGACGTGTTCCGCCGCGCCGAGCTGCTGCCCGCGCACGAGGCCGAGATCCTCGCGATGACGCCGCGGCCCGCGGTGGTGTGGCTGCAGCTCGGCATCCGCAACGACGCGTTCGCCGACCGCCTGCGCACCGCCGGCATCACGGTGGTGCAGGATCGCTGCACGCTGGCCGAGCACCGACGCCTGGGGCTGCCGCCCCACGGCCGGGCGTAGCGCACCGCGACTTGCTACGCTCGTGCGCGCGGTGGCCCGCGGCGCGCATCCGGAGGATCCGGCCCTGTTCGGGGCCGCAGCGCTGCCAGCCCTGCAGGCGGCGACCGCCGAGCTGTCGTGGCTGCTGACGCGCGGCTATGCCGAGCGCAGCGCGACCGCATTGGTCGGCGATCGCCACGGCCTCGACAAGCGCCAGCGCGACGCGGTCCGCCGCTGCGCCGCGGGCACGTCGTCGCTCGCGGGCCGTGCCGCCCGCGCGTGCGCGGCCGCGATGCTGCACGGGCACGCGCTCGCGATCGACGGTTTCAACTGCCTCATCACCACCGAGGCCGCGATCGCCGGTGCGCCGATCTTCCGCGGCTGCGACAGCGCCCTGCGGGACATCGCGAGCGTGCACGGCAACTGGCGCGAGGTCGCGTCCACCACCGCGGCGCTCGCCGTGCTCGCCGACGCCCTCGCGGCGCTGCGTCCATCCGAGGTGGTGTGGTATCTCGATCGACCGGTGTCGCGCAGCGCCGAGCTCGGCCGCGAGCTCGAGCGCGTGGCGGCCGAGCGCGCACTGCCGTGGCGGGCGGAGCTGGTGTTCGACCCCGACGGCGTGCTCGCCCGCGGCCACGACGTGGTCGCGAGCGCCGACGCCGGCGTGCTCGATCGTTGCGGCGCGTGGTTCGATCTGGTCTCGTACGCGCTGGCGCTCGCGCAGGTGCCGGCGTGGATCGTCGATCTCGGCGCCGCGTCGGCGTGAGCGCGGCGGCTACGAGCCGGTCTGCGGCATCGAGCGCTTGGCCCAGCGCGCCACCAGGTCGCGGAGGTCGGCCAGCGTGAATGGCTTGGCCAGCGCCTCGCCGCTGTAGCGATCGAGGAAGCCCTTGGCCTTGGGCGTGAATGCGCCGCCGGTCATGAACACGAAGCGCGCGGCCTGCTCGGGCTGACGCAGGCGCACGGTCTCGTAGACGTCGATGCCCGAGACGCCCGGCATCATGATGTCGCACAGCACGAGGTCATAGCGGGTGCGATCGCAGGCCGCGATGGCCTCGGCGCCGCTGTGCACCACGGTGATCTGGTGCCCCGAAAGTGCCTTGCGAACGCTCTCGCCGATCAGCGGCTCGTCGTCGACCACCAGCACGCGGATGCCGGGACCCGCGGGCGACGGCACCGACGTCGACGACTTCGCAGGCGCCTTCACACCGCCGATCGCGGTCGGCAACACCACGCGGAAGGTCGCGCCCTCGCCGGGCCGGCTGGTGACCTCGATGCGACCGCCCAGCGAGCTGATGATGCCGTGGCACACCGATAGCCCCAGCCCAGTGCCTTCGCCCTGCGGCTTGGTGGTGAAGAACGGCTCGAAGATGCGCTCGAGCAGCAGTGGATCGATGCCGATGCCGGTGTCGGTGATCGAGATCGAGACCCAGCCGTTCTCGGGGGTCGCGGTGACGACGGTGATCGAGTGTTCCTCGCCGCCGGCCTCTGGAATCGCCTGCGCTGCGTTCACCAGCAGGTTGACGAACACCTGCGACAGCCGGCCTTCGTGGGCGGTCACCGTCGCCGGCGCGCCGTAGGCCCGCACCAGCCGCGCCCGGTGGCGGATCTGGTTGTCGGCGATGCCGATCGCGGTGTCGAGCACGCGATGCACGTCGCAGGGCCCGGCCTCCTCGTCGCGCTGGCGTGCGAACGAGCGCAGATCGCCGACGATCCGTCGCACTCGCCCAGCGCCGTCGAGGCAACCGTCGACCAGCTCGTTGATGCGCGTGCGCGAGTCGTCGGTCATCTCCGTGCGTGCGAGCGCCTCGACCACGAGCTCGAGGTTCGCCAGCACGTAGGCCAGCGGGTTGTTGATCTCGTGGGCCACGCCGGCCGCGAGCGAGCCGACCGAGGCCAGCCGCTCGGCGCGCTGGAGGTTGGCGCGCAACGACTCGCGCTCGCGCACGTCGCGGGCCGACAACACCGCGAAGGTCTCGCCGTCGAACTGCAGCGCGCTGGCCGAGACCTCGACCGCGACCATGCGCCCCGAGCGGTCGCGCAGCCGGGTGTCGTAGCGCAGGGTCCCGAGCGCCACCAGCCGCCCCAGCCACTCGTTCCAGCCCCGCACGTCGAGGTCGGCGTCGAGCTCGGCCAGCATGCGACCGTCGAGGCTCGACGGCGCGTAGCCCAGCAGCTCGTTGGCGGCCGCGTTGGCGTAGGTGATGGTGCCGCCCGACTCGACCCACAGGATGAGGTCGCCCGCGCGGTCGACCGCGAACTGCGTCATCCGCAGCCGTCGCTCGGCGTTGGTGCGGGCGGTGACGTCCTCGAACATCACGTAGCTGACATCGATGCCCTCGAAGCTCGCGCGCGTGACGGGTATCTGCCGGGCGACGATGCGACGCCCGTCGGGCCGTACGAGGATGATCTCGATCGGCGGCGGCGGTGCGCCCGATCGATCGAAGCGCTGCGAGCGACGCTCCATCACCTCGCGGAACTCCGGCGCGACGAAGTCTTGGACGTTGGCACCGACCAGCTCCTGCCGCGAGAGGCCGAAGATGCGCGCGGCGGCCCCGTTGGCGTACTGGACGATCGAGCCGTGGCGCGCGATGACCCCCAGCGGGCAGCGCTCGATCACGCGACGGAACTCGGCCTGCGTGCGCAGCAGCGCCTCGCGGTCGACGTCGTGCAGGCGCTGCCGCGCGAGCCTGCGCTCGGCGATGCGCACGCGGGTCATCAGCACCGCGGCGTCGACCGGCTTGGCCATGTAGTCGTCGGCGCCGGAGTCGAGCACGCGCTGGAGATCCTCGGGGCGATCGCGGGCGGTCACGACCAGCGTGAACACGCCCTCGCCGCCGGGCTGTGCGCGGATGCGCTGCACCAGCCGCAGGCCGTCGATGCCGGGCAGCAACCAGTCGGCGACGACCAGCGAGAACGGCGTCTGCGCGTGGGCCACCATCGCCACCTCGGCGTCGCCCACGGCCAGCACTTCATGACCCACCGCGGCAAGCTCGCGGCGCATCACCTCACGCTGCAGCGGATCGTCTTCGACGACCAGAATACGCATCGGAATCGATCCCAGCGTAACGCGGTGGCGGAGCCTTGGGCCAGGGCTTCGGCCCGAGCCGGGACCGATTTCTACAGGTCCGCGCGTGCAGGTGCGTTCGAGGGACACCTGCAGCAGCGCACGAGCGGCCCACCACGGGGCCGGCGCTGCGTCACGCGAGGGGCAACCGGCGCGCCCGGCCGAGGGCACCCTCTTCTAGCGATCGAGGCGGGCCCGAACCGCCGCGGCCCAGGCCTCGAGGTTCGACGAGGTCGACTCGGCGAGGGCGGGCGATTGGGTCAGCTCGACCAACCGATCGCGCAGCAGCTCGCACCCGCGACGGATGCGGCTGCGCATGGTGCCCTCGGGCACCTCTAGGATCTCGGCCAGCTCGGGGCCACGCACGCCCTCGAAGTAGTACAGCTCGAGCGCGACCTGCAGATCGATCGGCAGCTTGCGCAGGGCCAGCAGCAGGTGGCGCTGCTGCTCGTCCTTGGCGAGCAGACCGGTCGGCGAGATGCCGAGGTCCTCGCACGAGGTCGCGCCGAGATCGATGATGCCCTCGCGTCCGCGTCGCTCGAGGTGGTTGTAGAGCTTGCTGCGGGCGGCGGTGAACAGATAGGTGCGGAAGCTGGCGTCACCGCGGAAGCGGTCGCGGGCCTGCACGAGCGCGAGGAAGGTCTGCTGGACCAGGTCGTCGGCGGCGTCCTGCACCTTGTTGCGGAAGAACCGGTACAGAGGATCGAAGTAGCGATCGAACAGTTGATTGCCGGCCTTGGCGTCGCCGCCACGCCACTTCTCCAACAGCTCGAAGTCGTCGTTCGTCACGCCGTGCCTGGGCGTAGCGTATCACCGCGACGCGCGGCGCGGGTCAGCCGTCGGTGGTGCCGTCGCCCGCGGCGACCGCGGGCGGCTCTCCCGCGCCCAGGCTCTGCTTGAGCGCGGCCATCAGGTCGATGACCTGCGCCTTGGGGCTGGCCTGCGGCGCCGCGGTGATGTCCTGTCCGTCGACCTTGCGCTGGATCAGCGCCTCGATGCGGGCACGCACCTCGTCGGAGTACTGCTCGGGGCGGAAGTTCTTGCGCGCGCCCTGCTCGACCAGCTTGATCGCGAGGTCGAGCTCGCCGTCGCGCAGGTCGGCCTGCTCGATGCCCACCTCCGACATCTGCCGCACCTCGGCGGGATAGTGGAGCTGCTGCATGATGAGCCCGAGCTTCACCGGCCGCAGGAGCACGAGGTACTGCTTGCCACGCGCGGCGTACTTCGCCAGCGCGACCAGCGAGGTCGCGCGCAACGCCTCGGCGAGCAGCTGGTAGGCCCGCGCGGCGCCCTCCTCGGGCGCGAGGTAGTAGGCCTTGTCGTAGTAGATCGGGTCGACCTCGGAGATGGGCACGAACTCGACGATGTCGATGCCGCCGGTGGCCTGCTCCTCGACCGCGTCGAGCTCGTCGGGGGTGAACACGACGTACTGCCCCTTGGCGAACTCGAAGCCCTTCACGGTCTCGTCGCGCCCGACCACGACGTCGTGCTTGGGGCAGTGGAACTGGTACTTGAGCCGGGTACCGCAGTCCTTGTGGAGGTTGTTGAAGTGGATGCCGTCGGAGGGTGACACCGACGTGAACAGCTTCACTGGGATCGACACCAAGCCGAAGGCGATGGTGCCCGACGAGATCGCACGCGCGGCCATGACCGCTCTACCTTGCGACGCCGCCGCGACGATTGCAAAGCGCTTGCTGCGGGGACTACCCGGGCCGTGCGGCACCGTGGCACACTGGCGTGAGCGCGGCGGCGCGATCACCCGCCGACCGAGGCCCGCTTGGCGCGATCGAGTCGATACGGCCGCCGCAAGGCCCGCCCGGGAGCGCCCGCGCCCGCCGCCGACGCCGGCACACTGACGCGCTACCGCGAGAAGCGCTCGGCCGATCGCACGGCGGAGCCGTTCGGCGGCGTGCCCACGACCTCGCCCGGCGGCCCCAAGCTGTTCGTGATCCAGATGCACGCCGCACGGCGCATGCACTGGGACCTTCGGCTCGAGATGAACGGTGTGCTGCGCTCGTGGGCGGTGCCCCGCGGGCCCTCGCTCGACCCCGACGACAAGCGCATGGCGGTCGAGACCGAGGACCACCCGATCGAGTACGTCGACTTCGAGGGCATCATCCCCGACGGCAACTACGGCGCGGGCGGGATGATCGTGTGGGACCGCGGCATCTACACCGCGCACATCCCCATGGACGAGGGCTACCGCGACGGCAAGCTGCTGTTCGAGCTGCACGGCCACAAACTGCGCGGGGTCTGGACGCTGGTGCGGACTGCCGGCGGCGACGGCAAGCAGTGGCTGCTGATGAAGAAGCCCGACGGCGGCTCGGTGCGCGCCGGCGCCCAGCCGCCCGACGACAGCTCGGTGCTCTCGGGTCTCACGATCGAGCAGCTGCGCGAGGGGTTCGGTCGCACCGCCGAGCTGCGCGCGGCACTGCTCGAGGCCGGCGCGCCACGACGCCGGGTGGTCGTGGCGGCGGTCGAGCCGATGCTGGCGCAGGTCGGTGAGGCCCCGTTTCGTCGCGAGGGCTGGTGGTTCGAGCTCAAGTACGACGGCTACCGCGTGATTGCGGGCGCGACCGAGCACCGCCCCGAGCTGCGCTACCGCAGCGGCTTCGAGGCCACCGCCGCGTTCCCCGAGATCAGCCGCACGCTCGCCGCCCTGCCCTACGAGCACGTGGTGCTCGACGGCGAGGTCGTGGTGCTCGACGACGACGCGCGGCCCAACTTCCAGCGCCTGCAGCGTCGCGCGTTGTTGTTGCGCGCCCGCGACGTCGACCGGGCCATGCGCGAGCACCCGGTGGTGCTGTATGCCTTCGATCTGCTGGGCTTCGAGGATTTCGATCTGCGACCGCTGCCGCTGTCGCTGCGCAAGCAGCTGCTGCAGCGGCTACTTCCCCGCGCGGGTGCGATCCGCTACGCCGATCACGTCGCCACCGAAGGCCTCGCGCTGTGGGCACAGATCGAGGCGCTGGGGCTCGAGGGCGTGGTCGCCAAGCGGGCCGACGCGGCCTACGTCGGCGGCCGCAGCCCGCAGTGGATCAAGCTGCGCACGGAGCACACCGCCGACTTCGTGGTGGTCGGGTTCACGCTGCCCGAGGGCACCCGCACCGGCCTGCGTGCGCTGCATCTGGCGGCCTGGGAGGACGGCGCGTTGATCTACGTCGGCCGCGTCGGCAGCGGCTTCGACGAGGCCGCGCTCGCGGGCCTGCGGGCCGCGCTCGATCGCCGCGTCCGCGACACGCCGGCGTGTGCCGGGCCGATCCCGAGCGGCCACGGGTTCGTGTGGGTGGCGCCCGAGCTGGTCGTCGAGGTCCGCTTCAAGCACCGCACCGACGAGGGTCTGCTGCGACACCCGGTGTTCCTGCGCACGCGGCCCGACAAGCCGGCCGCCGACTGCACGATGCCGACCACCGGCCACGCCGACGCGCCCGGCGAGCCCGCGGCTGCATCCGCACCGACGGACACCACGCCGCTCGACGACGACGGTGACGACGACGACGGTGCACTGGCGCTGGCCGATCGCGAGGCCGCCGCGGCGGCCCCGACTGCCGGCCCGCACCGCGTGGTGGTGTCGAATCCCGACAAGCTGTTCTGGCCCGACGACGGTCTGCGCAAGCAGGACCTGGTGGGGTTCTACCGCGAGGTCGGGCCGTGGCTGCTGCCCTACCTGCGCGACCGGCCGCTCGTGCTCACCCGCTACCCCGATGGCATCGCCGGCAAGTCGTTCTTCCAGAAGAACGCGCCGCCCTACATCCCGTCGTGGTTGCGCACCAAGACCATGTGGAGCGAGCACGCCGAGCGCGAGATCGAGTACTTCGTGTGCGACGAGGTCGATGCGGTCGCGTACGTCGCGAACCTCGCGACCATCCCGCTGCACGTGTGGGGCAGTCGGCTGCAGGATCTGCAGCACCCCGACTGGTGCATCCTCGATCTCGACCCCAAGGGCGCACCGTTCGTCCACGTGGTCCGCATCGCCCGCGAGATCGAGGCGCTGTGCCGCGACATCGAGATGCCGGCGTTCCTCAAGACCAGCGGGTCGACCGGCCTGCACGTGCTGCTACCGCTGGGCCGTCAGTGCACGTTCGAGCAGTGTCGCGCACTGGGCGAGATCCTCGCCCAGGTGGTCGCGCGGCGGCTGCACGACATCGCGACCATCGAGCGGCACGTGCCCTCGCGACGGGGCCGCGTCTACATCGACTTCCTGCAGAACGGCCACGGCCGCCTGTTGGTCGCGCCGCTGTCGCTGCGGCCGCTGCCCCGCGCGCCGGTGTCGACACCGCTGCACTGGCACGAGCTGCGCGACGACCTCGACACCCACGACTTCAACCTCCGCACGGTGCCCGCGCGGCTGGCCGCAGTCGGAGATCCGATGCGCGACGTGCTCACGCTGCGCCCCGACCTGCCGGCCATCCTGCAGCGCCTGCTGGAGCTGACCGAATGAACACCACGCCACTGCGCATCCCCTACAGCGCCCCGAGCGGCGAGCGCGGCGAGGTCTCGGCGCTCGCCAGCGAGGCCGCGCCGGGCACCGCGTCGGTGGGCGCGCTCGCGCTGGCGCACGGGGCCGGGGCCGACATGCACCACCGCTTCATGGTCGCGCTCGCGGAGTCGCTCGCGACCTGCGGCGTGGCCACGCTGCGCTATCAATTCCCCTACACCGAGGCGAAGCGCCGGCGCATCGATGCGCAGCCGCTGCTGCTGGCGTGCGTACGCGCGGCCGCTGCGGCCTGCGCCACCCACTGGCCCGAGCTGGCCTGCTTCGCCGGCGGCAAGTCGATGGGTGGACGCATGACCACCCTGGCGGCCTCGATGTCGCCGCTGCCGGTGGTGGGCCTGGTCGCATTCGGCTTCCCGTTGCATCCGCGTGGGCAGCCCGCCACACACCGGGCGGATCATCTGGCCCAGCTGCCCCATCCGCTGCTGGTGCTGCAGGGCACGCGCGACGAGCTCGGCGAGGTCGCACGGCTCGCGCCCTGCTTGCCCGCGAGCGCGCAGCTGCACGTGGTCGAGCACGCCGATCACGGCTTCGACGTCCTGCGTCGCTCGGGTCGCGACGCGGCCGAGGTGATGGCCGAGCTGGCGCGCACGGTCGCCGATTTCATGCTCGCACACGCGTCGACGCCCGCCGAGCCGCGCGAGCCCCTGGTATAGTCGGCGTCCTCCGCAGTGCGCCCGACGGTGGACGGATGTGGAGTTTCTCGGAAGGACGAGCGATGGCGCAGGGATCCAGAGGCGGCGGCACGGCAGCACCCGATCAGTCGTTCCAGGCGGTGCTCGAGCAGGTCCGCGCGGCCCCCGAGCAGGCCGACGCATGGGCGCAGGCCGAGGAGCTCGCCGATGCGCTGCAGCGGCCCGACGATCTCGCGGCGGTCTACCGCGAGGTGCTCGAGGGCCAGCTCTCGCGTCCGGTCCGCACCGAGCTCGCGCGCCGGGCCGCACGCTTCCACGAGGAGTGGTTCGGCGACGATGCCGATGCGATGAGCGTGCTGTTCACGCGCATCGTCGAGCTGGATCCGGAGGCCGACTGGGCGCTGCAGCGGCTGGTGGTGGTGCTGACCGTGGCCGAGCGGTGGGACGCATTGCTCGACGTCTACGACCGCGCACTCGCCCACGCCCCCAACGCGCAGCGGCGCAAGCAGCTGCTCGACGAGGCCGCACACATCGCCAAGGACTTCGCGGCCGACCCCAACCGCGCGGTCGACTACCTGCAGCTGCAGCTGGAGTTCGAGCCCAACAACCTCGCCGTCGTCGCCGGCATCGAGCGCCTGCTCGAGCGTCAGCGCCGCTGGGAGGACCTCATCGAGATGTGGCAGGGCCGCGTGCTCGACATGCCCACGCTCGAGGCCCGCGCGACGCGCCTGCGCATCGCGAACGCCTTCATCCGCCACCTCGACGCGCCCGGCCCCGCACTCGAGGAGCTGCGCGTGCTGGTCGGCGACGCGCCCGATCACGAGGGCGGGCTGACGTTGCTCGAGTCGATCCTCGCGCAGGAAGGCGCCCCGGACGCGGTGCGCCTGGGCGCGCTCGCACTGCTGCGCAAGAGCTACGACGCCACCGGTCGCGGCGCCGAGGTCATCCGTGCGATCGAGCGCGCGCTCGGCTTCGCCGACGGCGGCGAGCGCCTCGCGCTGCATCGCGAGGCGGGCACGCGGCTGGCGATCGCCGACCGCGACGCCGAGGCGATGGCCCACTTCGCGACCCTGCTGCAGCTCGAGCCCGCCGACACCGACGCCCGCAAGCAGCTGCGGGTGCTGGCCGATCGCGCCAAGCTGCACGCGGTGCTGGCCGACGCCCTGGTCGGCGCCGCGCAGACCGCCGAGCCGAGCCTGCGCATGTCGCTGCGCTACGAGGCGGCGCAGATCCACGCCCAGCGGCTGGGTGCGCCCGAGCAGGCCGCGTCGCTGCTCGCCCGCGTGGTCGAGGACAGCGAGGCCGATCGCTCGCTCGCGCTGTCGGCCGCCCATCAGCTGGGCGAGCTGCTCGCGACCGCGGGCCGCGACGAGCAGCGCCTGGGCCTGCTCGAGCAGCTCGCCGAGCTCGAGCACTCGGCCTCGCTGCGCCGCGCCGTGCTCGGCGAGGCCGGCCGGCTCGCCGACGCGCTCGGACAGCCCGAGCGCGCGCTGTCGGCCTACGCCCGCCGGCTCGCCGCCGACCCGCGGGACCGCGACGCGCTCGACGCCAGCATCGAGGTGCTGCATCGCCACGGCCGCACCGTCGAGCTGGTCGCGGCGCTGGGGCAGCGCGCGGCCGCAGCCACACTGCCGCAGCAACGACGCGCCGACCTGGTGTGGCGCGCACGCCTGCAGGCCACCGAGCTGGCCGCGATCGACGACGCGATCGCGACCTGGATCGAGATCCGCAGCGAGTTCGGCGACGAGCCGGAGACCATCGACGCGCTCGACGCCCTGCTCCAGCAATCGTCGCGCAGCAACGAGCGGGCGCGGGTCGCCGAGGCGGCCTCCCATGCACTGCGGGATCGTGCGTGCGCGCTGGCGGTGCGGCTCGGCGACGTGCAGCGGGTCTCGCTGGGCGACGCCGCCGCGGCGGTGGCCGCGTACACCGACGCGCTCGCGATCGATCCCGGCAACGCAGACGCACGTGCGGGCCTGCGGGCGCTGCTCGACGACGCCACCGCGGGCCACGCCGCCGCCGATGCACTCGCGATCGCCTACGGCCGTCGCGGCGACGCCGACGGCCTGCTCGAGCTGGTCGAGACCCGCGTACGTCGCAGCCAGGAGCCACGCCGTGCGATCGCGGTGCTGCGCGAGGCCGCCACGCTGCACGAGCTGCACGCCGGTGACGCCGCGGCAGCGCTCGAGTCGATCGCGCACGCGTTCACGCTCGACCCCACCGACACCGGGCTCGAGCACGACCTGCTGCGTCTGGGCGCCGCGACCGGGCGCTGGGACACCGTCGCCGACGCCTACCGCACCGCCACCGCCGTCGCCGCGCACCCGGCAAGGGCCGCGCACCTGCACGCCGCCGAGGGCCGCGTGCGTGAGCGGGAGCTGGAGGACCCCGACGGTGCCGTGCGGGCCTACGCGGCCGCCGGCGAGCACGACCCCGAGTCGATCGACATCCAGCGATCGGTCGCGCGGGCAGCCGCACGCGCGGGTCGCTTCGCCGACGCGACCGCGGGCACGCTCGCGATCTGTCGCCTTCGCGGCGAGGTCGACAGCGGCTCGATCGACGCGCTGACGGCCGCGGCCGCGGCCCGCAACGCCTGGACCGAGTTGGTCGCCGCGATGCCGCCGGCGATCGCCGCCGCCGCGTTGCCGCCCGCGATCGCGCGGCAGCTCGAGCTGCTCACCGCGCGCTGGGCCCACGAGCACTGCCACGATGTCGCGGCCGCCGCTGCTGCGGCCGCGCGCGCCCACCTGCGCACCCCCGACGACGTCACCGCGCTCGCGCAGCTGGTCGCACTGCAGCGAGAGCTCGGCGACCCCGGGTTGCTCGACAGCCTGCTCGCGCTCGATCGCCTGCAGCCCGACCAGCTCGTGTCGCTGCGCGAGGCGGTCGAGCTGCTGGCGGCCTCGGCCCCCGAAGCGCCGGCGACCCGCGAACTCGCCGCCAACCTCCACCACAAGGCCGCGCGGCTGCTGCGGGCTGCCGGTCCGCGCGCCGACGAAGCGCTGGTCGACACCACCACCGCATCGCTCGCGCGTTGGGTCGACGGCCTGCTCGC
The DNA here is from genome assembly GCA_016709225.1 of Deltaproteobacteria bacterium. Lineage (NCBI taxonomy): Bacteria > Pseudomonadati > Myxococcota > Myxococcia > Deltaproteobacteria bacterium. The sequence goes on from JADJEE010000001.1 coordinate 2,093,966, forward strand.
GCAGGGCGATCGCGCCGCCGCCATCGAGGCGTTGCTGCAGGCCGCGACGCTGCCGCTGCCGCGCGCCCAGGTCGAGGCGCTCGAGCATCGCGCCGCGCGTGCGTGCGTCGAGCACGGCGATCGCCGTCGCGCGATCGAGATCCTCCGGCACCTGCTGACCGCGCGCCCCGACGACCGTGGGCTGGTGGCCGAGCTCGCCGCGCTGTGCGAGGCGGAGTCCCAGGTGCTCGAGCTGGTTCATCTGCGCACCCGCGAGCTCGACCTCACCGACGAGCTCGCGCGGCGGCTGCAGCTGCGACTCGAGCTCTCGGCTCTGGTCGGCGAGCTCGAGCGCCGCGGCGGCCGCGTCGACGCGCTGCAACGCAACCTCGCCGAGCACCCCGGCCACGTCGCTTCCATCGACGCGCTCGCGACGATCCTGCACGACAAAGGTCGGCACGGCCAGCTGTGCGACGTGCTCGAGGCCCAGGCCGACATCCTCGAGCGCGCCGGCGAGTCGCGGCGTGCCGCCGAGCTGTGGTCGATGGCCGCCGGCATCGCCGGCGATCGGCTCGGCGACAGCGCGCGCGCGATCGCAGCGCTGACGCGTCAGGTCGGGCTGGTCCCCGACAACGACGCCCTCGATGCCCTCGCGCGCCTGCACCTCGCGCGCAACGAGCCCGCGGCGGCGGCCACGTGCCTGCAGCGACGGCTGCAGAGCACCGAGGCCGGCGCGCGCGTGCCGGTGCTGCTGCGACTGGGCCGCGCGCTGCTGCAGGCCGAGCGCGAGCGCGACGCCATCGCCACACTCGAGGCCGCGTTCGAGGAGGCGCCCAAGAACGGCGAGGTCCGCAAGCTTTTGCTGCGGCTGTACCGCTCGCGTGAGAACTGGGAGAAGTTGGCGCGCGCGCTCGTCATCGCCTCCGAGGCGGTCGCCGACGACGCGACCGTGCTGAGCTACGCCCGCGAGGCCGCGGAGATCTATGGCGACCGCCTCGATCAACCCGACCAGGCGGTGCCGGTGCTCATGCGGGCGATCGCGCTCGGCGACGCCGATCGCGGGCTGCGGGCGCGCCTGGGCGACGGCCTGCGGGTCGCCGGCCGCACCGACGAGGCCCGCGTCGTGCTCGAGGCGCTGATCACCGACTACGGCCGCCGGCGCTCGCCCGAGCGCGCCGCGGCCCACTTGCTGCTCGCGAAGGTCCTGCACGCCGCCGGCGAGCGCGACCAGGCGCTCGATCAGCTCGAGCTCGCCGCCGGCATGGATGCCAGCAACCCGGCGATCATGCACATGCTCGCGCAGACCGCCCGCGAGGATGGCCAGCTCGATCGCGCCGAGCGGTCGTACCGGGCCCTGTTGATGCTCGTGCGCCGACCGCCCGACGGTGAGGAGCGCACGCGCTCCCCCATCGGCGCCGCGCAGGTGCTGTACGAACTGGCCACGATCGCGCGCGAGCGCGGCGAGCAGGCCCAGGCCCAGGAGCTCGTCGAGTCGGCGCTCGAGGTCATCGTCCACAGCGATGCCGAGGCGCCCGCGCTGCAGCGGGTCCTGCAGCAGCGCGGCGACAAGGCCCTGCTGCGTCGCGTGCTCGAGCTGCGCCTGCACAGCGTCGACAATCGCCGACGCCGTGCCGAGGTGCTCGCCGACCTCGCGCGGGCCTACGCCGCCGACGACGATCACGACCGGGCCTTCGAGCACTACCTGCTGGCGATCGCCGCCGACCCCGGCAACCCTGCGCTGAACCAGGAGGCGCGCGAGGCCGCGGCCCGCAGCGGCCACGTGCAGCGCTACGCCGACGAGCTCGAGCAGCAGCTGGAGAAGGCCCGGCGCACCTCCGACGTGCACGTGCGTTGCGAGCTGCTGCTGCGGCTCGCCGAGGTCATGGAGCGCGACTGGGGCGACTACGAGCGCGCCGCCGATCTGCTCGCGCAGGCCGAGGGCACCTCGGTGCGCGAGGTCGACGTGTGGCGGGCCGCGGCCCGGGTCGCGGCGCTGCGCGGCGACACCTCCGAACAGATGCGCATCCTCGAGCGGCTCACCACGCTCGGCGAGTCCGCCGCGGAGACCCGTGCCGACGCGCTGTATCGCATGGCCGAGGTGCAGCTCGCCGATCCCGACGCCATCGACGACGGCATCGAGACCCTGCAGCGCGCGCTGGCGGCCAACCCTCGCCACGAGCGAGCCGCCCGCATCCTCGCGCGCGCGACCGACCCCGAGCGTCAGGCCCCGCGCGCCGATCTGCTGCAGCTGTTCGAGCAGGTCGCCCGCAAGAGTCAGGACGAGGGCGCGATCCTGCAGGCGCTCGAGCGGCGCGTGGCGCTGCCCGAGGCGACCCCCGACGAGGTCCAAGAGGCCGCGACACTCGCGCGTCGTCGGGGCGAACAGGCCCGCGCGCGCGCGCTGATGCTGCGCGCCGTCGAGCTCGGCAGCGCGATGCTCGACGCCGGCACACGCACCGCGTGGGCGATGATCGGACTGGCCGAGGACCACCTCGCGACCGAGGAACACGACGGCGCCGTGCAGTGGTTCGTCGAGGCCGCGGGTGTGTGCCCACCCGCAGAGCTGCTGGCGTTGGCGCAACGCCTCGCCGACGCGGTCGGTGACGACGGCGCGGTGCGGGTGTGGGAGGCGCTGCTCGAGCGCGATCCCTCGCTGCGCGGGGCCTGGGAGCCGTTGGCGGCGCTGTACCGCCGCGGCGGCGACACCGACCGACTGCATCGTCTGGTCGACGAGACACTCGACTCGCTGGCCGGCGCCGCCGAGCGCATCGCGATGCGACTCGAGCTGGTGCAGGCGCTGTTGGCTGCCGGCGACCCGCGCGACGAGGCCTCGGCGGTGCTGCAGGAGGTCCTGCGCGAGCAACCCGATCACGCGCAGGCGCGCGCGCTGCTGCTCGAGCTGCTCGAGCGCACCGGTCGGGGCGGCGAGATCACCGACCTCATGCGCGAGCAGCTGGTCGAAGATCAGGCGCGCGGCGATTCGGCCGCGGTGGCCGCGAGCGCGCTGGCACTGGCGCAGCGCCTCGCCGACGATGACCGCGAGGACGCGCTGTCGGCGATCCGCACGGGTCTGCAGTGGGCGCCGAACGACCGCCGCCTGCTCTACGCGGCCTCCAAGTGGCTCGGCGACGACGCCTTCGACGAGCTGGTCGCGGTGCTCGGGACGCTGATCCAGATCGAGCCGCCCGACACCGGCACGGCGCTCGCCATCGACCTCGCCGATCGCCACGCCGCGCGCGGCGACACCGAGGCCGAGCTCGCAGCTCTGGTCGCCGCCCACCGTCGCGCGCCCGACCACGGCGACGTCCGCCGCCGGCTCGAGCGTGCCTACGAGAACCGCGGCGACTGGCGCGGTCTCGCCGAGGTGCTCCGCACCGCCGCGCAGGTCGAGCAGGATCCCACCGCCCGCGTCGCGATCCTCCGGCAGTCGGCGGCGCTGCACCGCGATCTGCTCGGTGACGTGAACGCCGCGCTCGAGGTGCTCGCCCAGGCCTGGACCAGCAGCCGCGCCGACGCCGAGCTCGGGCTCGAGTACGCCAGCGCGTTGGCCAACGCCGGCGAGCTCGCACGTGCCATCACGGTGCTCGGCGAGGTGCTCGACGCGACCGACGACGAGCAGGATCGTCTGCCGCTGCTGACCACGCGCGCGCAGCTGCGTCAACGCGGCGACGATGCCGATCGGCTCGACGCCGCGATCGCGGATCTGGAGGCGGCGACGGCGATCGATGCCGCCCACGCCGCGCACGCGCTGGTCGAGGCGATCGAGCAACGGCTGGCAACCGCGCGCATCGACGGCGACACCGCGGTCGAGCGCGCTGCGTTGGTCCGCGTGGTCGAGCTGTACCAGCTGCTCGAGCGCCGCGACGACGCCCGCAACGTGCTGACCGAGTGGCTCGAGCGCGAGCGCAAGGACACCGGCGCGCTGCAGATCCTGATCGAGATCGATGCCGCCGACGATCGCTGGGACGCGGTCGCGAAGGCCTGCGCGCGACTGGTCGCGCTCGAGCAAGGCGAGGCGCAGGTCACCGCCGCGCTGCGACTGGCCTACGCCTGCCGCCAGCTCGGCCGCCCCGAGGAGGCCCGCGCCGGGCTCGAGCACGCGCGGCGCAAGCAGCCGGGCAACATCGAGATCCGTGAGGAGCTGCGTCGCATCTACGAGCAGATCGGAGCCGATCGCGAGCTCGCCCGCCTGCTGGCGCAGACCGCCGAGGACACCGAGGACCCGCAGGCTCGGCTCGAGCTGATCCAACAGGCGGCGGCGCTGTTCGTGGCGCAGGGCGACACCGAGGCCGCGCTGCCGCTGGTGACGACCATCCTCGAGCTGCTGCCCGGCGATCTCGGCGCGACCGCGCTGCTCGCCGACATCCAGCTGTCGCTCGGCGAGGTCGAAGCGGCGCAGGCCCTGCTCGACGCGGCGATGGCCGACGCGCGCCCGCGCAAGCCCGCCGAGCTCGCGTTGCTGCACCACGGCCGCTCGCGGACCGCTGGCGCCCGCGGGGCCACCGACGAGCAGCTGACCGAGCTGCAGACCGCGTTCAGCCACGACAAGAACAACGGCCAGATCGCCGGCGAGCTCGCCGACCTCGCGGAGGCGCTCGAGCAGTGGGACCTGGCGGTGAAGGTGCTGCGCACCATCACGCTGATCGACGGCGAGTGCCCGATCAGTCGCACCTCGGCGTTCTTGCGGCAGGCGAAGATCGCCCACCGCCGCGGCGATCGTCAGCGCGCGGTGCTGTGGGCCCGCAAGGCCAAGCACGAGGAGCCCGAGTCGAGCGAGGTCGCCGACTTCCTCGCGGAGCTCGGCGAGGGCTAGCAGCCGCAGCGGGCGTCAGCCCGCCGGCACCCACACGCCGGGTGCAATCTGCAGCGCCAGGCCCAGCGCCTCGGCGCGCAGCAGATCGAGCGCGACCGCGGGGCCACCGAGCCGATCGAGCGACGCACCGCGGGCACCCGCGAGCTGCAGCCGCGCGCGCAAAGGCTCGAGCGCCTGCGGCCAGTGGACCGGCGCGACGCGGCCCTGCAGCCACGCCACCAGCGCCTCGGGCCCGTCGCCCGGCCGCAGCGCCCGCGCACCGGCGGCGACCAGCGCCGCGCACCCTGGCGTCCCCACCACCGCGGCCACCGCGATGCCTCGGCGCAGTGCGAGCCGGCCGGTGGTCTCGCTGCCCGAGCGGGCCTCGGCCTGCATCACCACGCACGCGTCGCACAGCGCCACCAACAACGCGTTGCGGCTCACGAACATCGCCCGGCGCGGCGGCGTGCCGGATGGCTGGGCGAACAGCACGCCGCTGCCGGGTGCGGCCGCGATGGCCTCGAACAACCCGCGGTGCTGCGCGGGATAGGGGCGATCGCTGCCGCAGGGCAGCACCGCCAGCTGCGGCACACCGTGGGTGAGCGCGGCGCGGTGCACCGCGGCATCGATGCCGATCGCACCGCCCGAGGCCACCGCGTGGCCGTGCTCGGCGGCGACGCGCACCGCCTGTTCGACCTCGCGGGCGAGCGCGTGCAGCATCGCGCGACTGCCCACGATCGCCAGCCGCGGCGAGGGCGGGAGCGCGCCATGCAGCTCGAAGCGCCTTGGCGCCCCGGCCAGGCCCAACTGCGCGGCGTCGATCGACCGGCGACTCACCGCCGGTGTGCGTCGGCCGGCGCAATCGGGCCGTTGCAGCTGTGCACGCGCGGCCGACCGCGTCAGCCGCCGATGCTGACCTTGCCGCCGGCCTTGCGCGAGCCCCTGCCCGACTTGGTCTGGCCACTGGCCTCGAGCTCCGGCTTGCCACGGGTCGCGGCGTCCTGCTGCTTGCGCTCGCGTTCGAGGATCTCGGGACCCCGCAGCTCGACGTGGTCACCGCGCTCGATCTCGCGGCGCGCGTAGGTCGTGGCGCACAACGCCGTGTCCTGCTGGGTCTGCAACACCACCAGGGCCCCGATCACGCGCCGCGGCCAGCCGTCCTCGTAGGGGATCTTGAAGACGCGCTTCTTGGTGTACTCATCGCCCTTGCGCACGACCTCGAGCACGTTGCCGTTCTCGAGGCCCTGCTTGCTGCCGAGGTTGATGACCACGAACTGGGTCTCGCCGACCAACACGTGATCGCCCAGCAGGCTCTTGCGCTTGCGGGTCTTGGCGATCGGGATCGGACTGGTGTCGTTCATGGTCGCGACCACCAGGCCGGCGGCCGACTTCTCGGCCGGGACCTCGTCGACGCGGCGGAACTGGCGACGCAGCGGGCCCACGCGATACCCCCGCTCGACGGGGTTCACCGCCACCGCGATGGTGCCCTCGGCGGTGTTGCGCGCGATGGTCTGCACGTCGACCTCGCCCATGATCTGCACGATGTAGCCGATGACCTTGCGGTTCTTGAGATCGTAGACCTTCTCGTGCGGCGCGTAGACCACCAGGCGTTCACCGGGGATCGGTGGCCGCGAGCGGTCGTAGCTCATGTACACGGTGTCGAGCGTCGACATCATGACGTTGGCCTCGCCGCCGCCGACGATCTTCATCGCGGTGTCGAACTGCGCCGCGTCGACGAACGCGGTCTGGTTGAGCACGAAGCTCTGCGGCGTCGCGCCCTCGGGCACGTGGGTCTGGCTGAAGCGCAGGTTGGGCTGGTTGGTGTTGCCCGGACCCCGGCGCGGGTCGTACAGCCGCACGCGGTCACCGGGGAAGATCCAGTGCGCGTTGGTGATGTGCTCGTTCCACGACCACAGCCGCGGCCACGCATGGGGGTCGCGCAGGTAGTAGCCCGAGATGTCCCACAGCGTGTCACCGCGCTGGACCACGTGCACGTCCGGCACCTGGTCGGCGTAGTCGGGATCCTCGTCGAAGCGCTCGTCGTACAGCTCGAGGCCGTCGACCACCTCGCCGGCGGCGTTGAACGAGCGCGCCGTCGAGCCGTAGGTCTGATCGGCAGACTTCGCGGCTCCACGCGCGCCGAAGCCGGGGTCGTCGCTGGTGCTCGGGTCGTTGCGACCGCCCGCGGGCGGCGTGCCGAAGGCCGCATCGATGGCCGCGGCGCGACGGGTGTTGGCGGCGTCGACCCCTGGCTGCGGCGAGTAGCTGCCGGTGCCGGGTGCCAGCGCACCGTCGTCGTCGGCCGCGGGCGCGGCAGCGGCGGTCAACGGCCACAGCGACAAGAGGAAGGCCGGCAGCGTGCGTCGCATCGTGATCACCCTTCGAGCTCGCGCAGCCGCGCGCGGGCGATGTCGCTGGCGCGGGTGTCGGGGTACGCATCGACCAGGCCCACCAGCACGTCGCGCGCGTTGGCGTCGTCGCCGAGCTTGCCGTAGCACAGCCCGATCTTGAGCAGCGCGTCGGCGGCCTTGTTGCCACCACCGTAGCGCTCGACCACCGCGGTGAACGCCGCGAGCGCGTCGTCGAAGTGCCCTTGGTCGTAGGCCGCCTCGCCCTTCCAGTAGAGCGCATTGTCGGCGTAGTCGTGCTTGGCGTGGTCGCGCGCGAAGATGTCGAAGGCACGCTCGGCGCCACCGATCTCGCCGGCCTTGTACAGCGCCATCGCAGTCTCGTACTCGGTCAGCACCGCGTTGCCGGCGGCGTCGCGCGGAGGTCGGTCGGGACGCGTGGGCGCGTTGTCCTTGGTGAGCTGCACCAGCCGCGTGCCCACCAGGCGATAGCTCGCGCCCTTGTCGGGACCGACGCTGGCCTCGCCGGCGGTGAGCGGCTCGTGGTCCTCCCACGCATCGTCGTCGGGCGCACCAGAGTTGGGCAGGTTACCCAGCGTGCGCGTCGGGGCGCGCTTGCGCGGCGACGGTGCCTCGTCAGGGGGCGGCTCGGCCTCGGCGCGCGCGCGGGGCTGCAGCCGCACCACCGGCAGCGTTCGATCCTCGGGGCCGTAGCCATCGGCGTCGTGCTCGAGCCGCACCACGCGATCCTCCAGCTCCGCGAGCCGTCGACGCATGGCGGTGTTGTCGCGCCGCAGCGCGTCGACCAGCTCGGCTTGGTCGTGGGCGGCGGCGGCGGTGCGGCTGGCGGCCGCGCCATGGGCACAGCCGGGCAGCGCGAGCGCCAGCGCCAGCCAACCCGCGATCGGCCCTGCACTGCGGGGTCGCGGTCGCGCGCGGGCTCGATTCGCTGCTACGGGTTGCGCCATGCTCTGGTGGACCAGGCTAGCAACCCTGGTCCGAGCCCGCCAAAAACCCGACCGAAGCGGCCGGCCCCGAGGCCCGGCCGGGGCGAGGGAGCGCTGCGGCGGCGTGGGATCGAACGGCCGGATGCACCAGGAGGGCCCGGCTTCGCGCGCCCTCCTGACTCCCAACGCTGCCGAAATGATGCGAAGCTCGCAGGCGACGTGAAGCTCGACAAGCACGTGTTCGCCCCCGCGTTTGCCCTCCTGTTCGGACTCGTCGCGACGCCCGCCGCCGCCGACGAGGCTGGCGCCCAGGGTCGCATCGTCCGCTTCGCGCTCAACACCCAGGGCAGCGACGACGCCGGCTCGCTGGGATCGATCGGCGTGCGCAAGTCCGATGGCAAGATCGACGAGTACCGCTGGGGCGGCACCTCGTGCCCGGCCTCCAAGCTGACCGACAGCCAGGTGCTCGCGCTCGAGCACGCGTTCCACAACCGGCACCGCACGCTGGTGACGCCGCGGTTCAAGCCCGGCGACGTCAAAGAAATCCGCTGCCTGGTCGGCTTCGAGTTCAACGCCAGCTCCTGAATCACGCTGCGCGACTGCGAGGCTTTGCACGGGCGACGCTCCGTGGCATCGTGCGCGCGCCGACGGTCCGTCGCGAAGGCGACGGGGCAAGAGGGAACGCGGTGAGACTCCGCGGCTGTCCCGCAGCGGTATGCAGGAACGAACGTCGCACCCGCACTGGGACCCCCGACGAGGGGCGACTGGGAAGCGCGATCAGTAGGTCACCCAAGAGCCTGCGAGCCCGAAGACCTGCCGTTGGACACGCCCTTCGCGAGGGCGTGATCGAATCGTCCCCGGACCACGCGGATGGCCGGCGATTCCCGACGGACCCACCCGAGGTCTCGCCGGGGAGCAAGGGCCCCGTCGTGGGCCGGGGACACCCAACGTCGATGCGCGCGACATCGCTTCGGGAGTCCACCACATGATCCGTCCTGCAATCCTCTCGGTCCTGCACCGCGCCTGCGCGTCGGTGCCCCTGTTCATCCTCGTCCCCGCGTGCACCGGCGACGACGCCAGCGACACCTCCACCCACGGCGACGGCGGCTCGAGCGACGGCGGCTCGAGCGACGGCGGCTCGAGCGACGGCGGCTCGAGCGACGGCGGCTCGAGCGACGGCGGCTCGAGCGACGGCGGCTCGAGCGACGGCGGCGAGGCGCTGGCGATCGTCGGCGAGTGGGTCGACGACTTCGGCGGCGCCCACGAGATCACGCAGACGCAGTGGGTGCAGACCTTCGGCGCCGACGTCTTCACCTACGCGATCGACAGCTTCGACAACACAGCGCACACCCTCGTCGCGCACAGCGACGACGACGACACCTGGTCGCGCTTAGACTGGACCACGCTGCCCGACGAGCTGTGGTACTGCCAGGCCGCGTTCGGGCTCGACAGCGCCGAGGCGGCCGCCGCCGCGACGCCGGCCGATCCCGCCGACCCTGCCAACGCCGGCTGCGGCGGCTTCAGCTGGAGCCGCCTGACGCCGCAGTGACCCGCGCATCCGATGGATCCCGATCCTCCTCGGGGAGGTTGGGGTCCATCGGCGGCCGTTGGCCCCGCAGCGCCCGCAGGGCGTACCACAGCAGGCTCACCTCACCGATCGCCAGCCCGACCACGACGCCGGCGTCGACGATGCCGCGCCACGGCTGTGAGAGCTGGCTGACCACCATCACCAGCCCGATGATGCCGAGCGACACCGACCACGCGACCACGAGACCCCGCCGCGTGGCGTGGAAATAGGACATGCAGAAGGCCGGCGCGAGTGCGATCCGCAGCGGCGTGGCGTGCTCACCCAGCGCGATCGCCCGCGCGACCACGCGCGGCGAGAAGCGGCGGTGGAACCCACGCAGGCCCTCGGCGTGGGCCATGAACGCGATCCACAGGATCATCGCGATCCACTGCGTCGTGGTCAGACCGGCGTCGATGGCCTCGAGCGAGCGACCGGCGAGGCGCGTGATGCCCTGCCCCAGGAACACCGCGACGCCACCGAGGCCCCATGCGAACGCGGGCAGGTGGGTCACCAGGCGGGGTCGGGTGTCGTCGTGCTTCACAGACATATGTAGTTCGGTACGACGCTCGTGCAGACGCTGCCGCGCGGGCACGCGTCGGACAACGGCATGCAAGGGATCGCGCAGTGCGAGGCCACGCACTGCGCCTCGTCCTCGCAGTCCTCGCCCATCTCGCAGTCGAGCAGGCAGCGCCCGACGTCCGTGAACGGCGAGGCCACGCAGCTGCGTCCGCGCGCGCAGGTCTCCCCGTTCACGCACGTGCACCCCAGCGAGGAGCACGGTGCGCACGCGCTGGTGTCGAGCACGCACGCGCGGCAGGTCGCCACGCCGCTCTCGAAGCCGAGCGCATGGCAGTCGAGCACGCCCGGATCGGCGGCACTGACATCGCACGCCTCACCGAGATCGAGCACCCCGTTGCCGCATCGCAAGCTGCACGCGGCGTCGCAGGCATCGCCGCCGTCGCAGGCCTCGTCGGGTCCGACCCAGCCGTCGTCGTACACGTTGGGCTGACACGTGGGCGTGCAGTTGCCGAAGCCATCGAAGCCTGGATCGCAGGCCTCGCCGGGATCGAGGCTGCCGTCGCCGCACACGCCCCCGCGGCGCCGCTGCTCGACGACGACGAGCCGCCATCGCTGGTGCTCTCGCTGGTGCCGAGCGTTGCCAGGCTCGACGCGACCGACGACGAGCCCTCGCCGAGCTCGACGTGGGTCGAACCGCCGGCGTCGACGCAGGTGCCCGCGAGCGCGGCCGGTGCATGCTCGCCGTAGCGCTGTCCGCTGCCGCAGGTGGCGTCGTCGAAGCTGCACCATCCGTCGGGCTGACAGGTCCCGACCGCGCCACCGTCGACGCACGCGTCCGCGCCTTCACAGGCGAAGGTGCCGACGCGACAGCCCGCCTGCAGCGCGAGCAGCAGCGGTAGCAGCACGCGCGACGGCACGTCGACTGGGGTCCGCCGCGGCGGCACTGTCATCGGGCGTGGCATCGCAGAGCACGGGCGGGAGCGAGCGGCAACGCTAACAGCCCGCGGCGAAACCCCGCAACGCGTGCCGGTCCTGGCCCGCCAGTCGCGCGATGCGGGGTCCCACGCGCGCGGGCGCGCCCGTCCGGTCGCGACGCCGGCGGGCACGTGATCGGACTCGCGAGCGCGCCGGCAGCGTCGCACGCTGCGCCCTCGGGGAGCCCCGAGAGCGCCGCCTTCGTGCTATACGGGCGCCCGCGACCGTCGTCGCGAAGAGCCCAAGACACCATGCCACGCCGCAACAAGATCACGATCGTCGGAGCTGGAAACGTCGGAGCCACCGCCGCCCACTGGGCAGTGCAGAAGCACCTCGGTGACGTGGTGCTGGTCGACATCAAGGAAGGTCTGCCGCAGGGCAAGGCGCTCGATCTGTCGGAGGCCTCGCCGGTGTTCGACTTCGACTGCGACGTCATCGGCGTCAACGACTACGACAAGACCGCCGGCTCCGACGTGGTCGTGATCACCGCCGGCGTGCCGCGCAAGAAGGACCCCGTCACGGGCAAGTTCACCAGCCGCGACGAGCTGGTCGAGATCAACCGCCAGATCGTCGGCGAGGTCACCCGCCAGATCGCCCAGCGCTCGCCCGAGGCCGTGCTCATCTGCGTGAGCAACCCACTCGACGCGATGTGCCACGTGATGCTGGCCGAGTCGGGCTTCCCGTCGCAGCGCGTGATCGGCATGGCCGGCGTGCTCGACACCGCCCGCTACAAGTACTTCATCGCGCAGGCGCTCGGCGTCTCGGTCGAGGACATCCACGGCATGGTGCTCGGCGGCCACGGCGACACCATGGTGCCGCTGCCGACCCACACCTCGGTCGGCGGCATCCCGCTCACCGAGCTGCTGCCGCAGGACACCATCGACGCCATCATCGCGCGCACCCGCAACGGCGGCGGCGAGATCGTCGGCCTGCTGGGCTACTCGGGCTACTACGCGCCCGCGGCCGCCAGCATCGCGATGGTCGAGTCGATCGTCCGCGACAAGAAGCGCGTGCTGCCCTGTGCCGCCTACCTCGACGGGCAGTACGGCTACAAGGACCTCTACATCGGCGTGCCCTGCGTGCTCGGCAGCAAGGGTGTCGAGAAGGTCATCGAGATGAAGCTCGGCGCCAAGGAGAAGGAGATGCTCGAGGTCTCCGCCAAGGCGGTGCGCGAGGTCGTCGCGATCCTCCCCTACGGAAAGAAGTGAGATCATGAAAATCCACGAGTACCAGGGCAAGGAGCTGCTGCGTCAGGGCGGCGTGCCGGTGCCGCTTTCGCGGGTGGCGTTCTCGCCCGCCGAGGCCGCGACCGCGGCCGCGGCCCTGATCGGCGAGACCGGCAACGAAGTCGTCGTCGTCAAGGCGCAGATCCATGCGGGTGGACGCGGCAAGGGTCGCTTCCGCGAGCACGCCGACCTCGGCGGCGTGAAGGTGGTCCGTGGCGCCGACGCGGCGGCCGAGGTCGCCGCCAAGATGCTGGGCAGCACGCTCGTGACGATCCAGACCGGGCCCGAGGGCAAGCTCGTGCAGCGATTGCTCGTCGAGCAGGGCATGGACATCGCGCGCGAGCTCTACCTCGCGATCACCCTCGATCGCGCGACCGGTCGCAACACCGTGATGGCGTCGTCCGAGGGCGGCATGGAGATCGAAGAGGTCGCGGCCACGCACCCGGAGAAGATTCTCCGTGAGACCATCGATCCGGCCCTGGGTCTGCGCGACTACCAGGCCCGCAAGCTCGCGTTCGGGCTCGGGCTCGGCAGCGACGGCGCCAAGAAGCTGGCGCTGTTCCTGCGCAAGCTGGTCGCCGCCTACGATCGGCTCGACTGCTCGCTGCTCGAGGTCAACCCGCTGGTGGTGACCAAGTCCGGCGACATCGTGGCGCTCGACGCCAAGGTCAACTTCGACGACAACGCGCTGTACCGCCACGCCGACGTCGAGGCCCTGCGCGACCCCACGGAGGAAGACCCCTCCGAGCTCGAGGCCAAGAACTTCGACCTCAGCTACATCAAGCTCGACGGCACCATCGGCTGCATGGTCAACGGTGCCGGCCTGGCGATGGCGACCATGGACATCATCAAGTTCTTCGGTGCCGAGCCGGCGAACTTCCTCGACGTCGGCGGTGGCGCGACCGCCGAGAAGGTCACCGCGGCGTTCAAGATCATCACCAAGGACAAGGCCTGCAAGGGCATCCTGGTGAACATCTTCGGCGGCATCATGAAGTGCGACACCATCGCCAACGGCGTGATCGCGGCGGTCAAGGAGGTCGGCCTCAAGGTGCCGCTGGTGGTGCGCCTCGAGGGCACCAACGTCGAGCTCGGCCGCGAGCTGCTCGACAACAGCGGTCTGCAGGTGACGACCGCATCCTCGCTGCGCGACGCCGCGGCCAAGATCGTGGAGATGACGAAATGAGCGTGCTGGTCGACCGCAACACCCGCCTGCTCGTGCAGGGCATCACCGGCAAGACCGGCCTCTTCCACGCCACGCAGTCGCTCGCCTACGGCACCAAGGTCGTGGCCGGGGTCACCCCCGGCAAGGGTGGCGAGCGCGTGCTCGCCGAGATGGACAACCCCGCCGGTGGCAAGGGCGTGCCGGTGTTCGACACCGTCGCCGACGCGGTGCGCGAGACCGGGGCCAACGCCTCGGTCATCTTCGTGCCGCCGCCGCTCGCCGCCGACGCGATCCTCGAGGCCGCCGACGCTGGCGTGCCGCTGCTCGTGTGCATCACCGAGGGCATCCCGGTCGCCGACATGATCGCGGTGCGTCGCGCCATCGCCGAGCGCCCGGTGCGACTCATCGGGCCCAACTGCCCCGGCATCATCACGCCCGAGCAGTGCCGCATCGGCATCATGCCCGGCTACATCCACAAGCCCGGCAAGATCGGCGTGGTCTCGCGCTCCGGCACGCTGACGTACGAGGCCGTGCACCAGCTGACGACGCTGGGCCTGGGTCAGACCACCGCCATCGGCATCGGCGGCGATCCGGTGAACGGCACCAACTTCGTCGACTGCCTGCGGCTGTTCAACGACGACGGCGCCACCGAGGGCATCGTGATGATCGGCGAGATCGGGGGCAGTGCCGAGGAGGACGGCGCCGCGTTCATCCAGGCGCACGTGCGCAAGCCCGTGGTCGGGTTCATCGCCGGCACCACCGCGCCGCCGGGCAAGCGCATGGGCCACGCCGGCGCGATCATCTCGGGTGGCAAGGGCACCGCGGGTGCCAAGCTCGACGCGATGCGCGAGGCCGGCGTGCACATTGCCGAGACGCCCTCGGACATCGGTCAGACCATGGTGCGCGCGCTCGGCCGCAGCTGAGCTCGCGCGCGTCGATGCGTGCGGCCGCAGTGTGCCGCGCGCACCTGCCCCGGCGGCGGTTGCCCACAACGTGGGTGGCCGCCGCTGTCGTTTGGGGCTGTCCCGAGCGAGGGTGACCAGCCCCGGCCGCCCTCGGCCGCACGTGATCGTTCGGCCGAGGCGAGTGAGTCGGACAACGGTTTGGTAGCTCACCGAAGCTTGGCACGTGTGGTGCTTGGATGATGTGGTGGGATCCGTGTCCGCGCCGTCCAGCTCGTTCGTCTTGTTGTGCGCCGAGGAGGACGACCTCGAGCTGGTCCGTTGGGTCGACGTGGCGCGCAGCCGCGGGCTGTCGCCCGAGGTGGTGACGGGCGTCGAGCGCGACGACGAACCGCTGGTCGAGGCCCTCGGTGATGCGAGTCGCGGCCTCTTCGTGGTGCTGCGCAGCGAGAACCTCGAGGGGGAGCGACTGCGGGAGATCAAGCAGCTGTTCGCACGCCATCGCAAGCCGCATCAGCGACTGACTGCCCTGCGACTCGAGCGATCGGCCGACGCCGCGATCGCCCAGATCGCGATCGAGCTGCGCGGCCCCTCGCGTCCGCGCTCGGAGACCTCGATGGTGATGCGCCTCGACGAGGCGATCGAGACCGGACCGCACCGCGTGATCGTGGCGGCACCGATGCCGCCGCCGACGCCCACCGTCGAGGTCGCGCTCGACCTGGCGCAGCACGTCGCGCAGCACGAGGTCACCGAGCGCATGATGCCGGGCGATCACACCGAGCCGCTGGCGATCGGCCGCCCGCTGCCCGCGAGCCCGCGACGCTCGTCGGGTGCGGGCCTGGCCGCGACGGTCGTGGTCGCGCTCGCCATCGGTGGCGGCGCGCTGTGGCTGACGCTGCGCCCCGATGCCGAGGCCGCCGCGACCCGCAGCCACGGTGGTCGCGTGAGCGAGGTGCGTGCCGCCGAGAGCGGCGACACGCCCGAGCTCGGCCAACCGGTCGTGCGCGAAGCTCCTGTGCGCATCGAGGCGGTGCCGCCCGGCGACGACCCGACGCCAGGCGAGCGCCCCCGCAGCGTGCCGCGATCGCGACGCACTGCGGAGCCATCGTCGAACCCCGCAGCTGGGCCGGCCGAGCCCGTGGGCGCCACCCCCACGGCCGAGGCCGCCGGCGCGTCCGCGGAGCCCGCCCGCGCACGGCCCGACCCGGAGCCGGCGTCGTCGCAGGGTCCGGCGGCGCCGCGCTCGAAGCTGCCGAGTGCGGCACCGGCCGCACCCGAGGTGGTCGCGCGCAGCGAGCCCGCCGCCGAGATCCCCAGCGAGCCGGCACCGCTCGAGTAGCGGCCGGTCGTGCCGGCCCGCGGCGGTCGCTTCGCGACGCGAAGTTCCACCGCGGCCTGCTAGCCTCCGCCGGGCGATGGTCTACATCTCGAAGGTCTACACACGCAGCGGTGACGACGGCGGCACCATGCTCGCCAGCGGCGAGCGCATCGGGAAGGACCACCTGCGCATCCGCAGCTACGGCGACATCGACGAGCTCAACGCCCAGATCGGCGTGCTGCGCATCGAGCTGCAGCGCGCCGACGAAGCGAAGGATGCCGGCTTCGTCGCGACCGCCGACGCCGAGCTCGCACGCATCCAGCACGAGCTCTTCAACCTGGGCGCCGAGCTGGCCACGCCGAGCGCGGTCGACGAGGTGCCCAAGCTCGCGGTGCACGACCGTCACGTCGCGCGACTCGAGCACGAGATCGATGCCCACAACGCCCTGCTCGAGCCGCTGCGCAGCTTCGTGCTGCCGGGCGGCGGTGCGGTCGCGGCGGTCTGTCACGTGGCGCGCACGGTGTGCCGCCGAGCCGAGCGCGAGCTGGTGGCGCTGGCCCACGGCGACCGCGTGCGCGGCGAGGCGCTGCGCTACGTCAACCGCCTGAGCGACTACCTGTTCGTGCTCTCGCGTGCGGCCGCCCGCGCGTGGCAGGAGCCCGAGGTGCTCTGGGATCCCGCGTCGGTGGAGCAGCCGTGAAGAAGTACCGCTACGAGTTCCCACCGCTCGAGCCCCACTTCGTCGAAGCCCCCAGCGCCGACGCCGTGGTCCGCTACGTGCGACGCACATACCCGCACAACTTCGACGAGGTGCTGCCGACGCTGGCCGAGATCCCGCAGTGGCCTGCGTTCTGGACCATCGTCGACGCCGACGGTCGCGCGCTGCCCAAGCGCCCCACCGAGTGAGCGCACCGGCCCGACGTCGCCGGTTGAGTCAGCCGTCGTCGGGCCAGGGCGAGCCGGTCGCACCGCAGCGGCGCAACAGCGTCTCGATGGCGCGCCGTCCCTCGTCCGAAAGACGGCGGCTGTCGTCGTTGACGTACAGCGCGATGTGGCGATCGATGACGTCGCCGCTCAGCTCTTGCGCGAGCGACTCGACCCACGGGCGCGACGCCGCGGGCTCGCGAAACGCCAGCGCGATCGAGCCCGACAGCGCGTGCTCGAAGCGAGCGACGAGCGACCGTGACAGCGAGCGCCGGGCGGTGATGACCCCGAGTGGCACCGGCAGTCCGGTGTCCTGCTCCCAGCAGACCCCGAGGTCCGCGATGCAGTGCAGGCCGTGGGCGCCGTAGGTGAAGCGGCCCTCGTGGATGACGAGCCCGGCATCGACCTCGCCGGCGGCCACCGCCGGCATCACGTGATCGAAGCGCATCGGCACCGGCACCACCTGCGGCGCGAAGGCCTGCAGGAGGCGCCACGCGGTGGTGCGCACGCCGGGGATGGCCACGCGGTGCTGCCCGAGCGCGGCCAGGCCGCCGAGATCGTCGCGCGCGGCCTGCCGTACCACCAACGGGCCCACGCCGCGCCCGAGCGCCGCACCGGCACCGAGCACCGCGTACTCACCCAGCGCCTCGGGCAGCGCGCCGACGCTCAGCTTGGTGAGGTCGAGTCGCGCAGCGTCGGGATCGCAGGCGCGGGCGTTGAGCGCCTCGATGTCCTCGATGACAGGCGACAGCACGATGCCGTCGAGGGCGACGCGCCCGTGGACCACGCCGTCGAACATGAAGGTGTCGTTCGGACAGCTCGAGAAGCCCAGGCTCAACGTCGTGCTCACGTGCAGACCCCCGCTGCGACCAGTCGATCGACGGCGCCGCCCAGCGCCACCATGGCGCGCCGCAGATCCCACCCGGCGCGGTCGCGATCGCCGGTGTAGTTGCTGACCGCTCGCACGGCGATCCACGGCACGCCGAGCTCGGCGCAGACCCACGCGATTGCGGCGCCCTCCATGGTCTCGATCGCCGCGCCGCTTCGCGCCCGCGCGGCCGCCAACGCATCGGTGCCGCTGCAGGTCGAGACCGTCACGCCCGCGACCGCGGGGCACGCCAGCGTGGCTGCGGCGCGGGCGGTCATGGCCTCGTCGGCCCGGGCCTCGCACGGCGCCGTCAGGCCCAGCGCCTGCAGATCGAGGAAGCCCGCCGGCGTCTGCACCCCCTCGTCGATCTCGCGGTCCTGGGCGACCACGCAGATGTCGCCGATCGCGAGCCCGCGGCCGCGGAAGGCCCCGCACACCCCGACCACCACCACGCCGGCGCCCGGCTCCGACACCAGCGCGCGCGTGAGCTCGAAGCTCGCGCGGGTCTTGCCGACGCCGAGCTGCAACCGCGGCAGCCCGTGGCGCAGCAGCGCCTCACCCTCGAGTGGTGCGGCGTGCACCCATCGCCACGCGGCCGGCATCGGTGCCACAGGCATACGCGACAACGACCCCGCGTGGCGAGCCGATCGCCGTGCCATCGTGATTGCGCGGCGGCCACCTCGATGCCGGCGGTGTGGCTGCCGGCGCGCGCGTGGGCTCGAGCGGACCGCACCGGTGCGGACGGGCCGCGTGCCGAGCAGCGCCGGCACACGGGGCAGCACGCGCCGCCGACCATCGCGCGGGGTCCGCCCGGGATGCCGTCTTCGCTGCGACGGCGGATCGGCGCGCGCCGCTTGCCACGACCGGCGCGGGGCCGATGGCCGCTGTCCGCCCCGCATCCTGGCCAAAGCCATGGAACCGCCCGCGCGGCCGTGCCATAGTCGAGGGGTCTTCCGTGCTCGTAGCGCTCGTCAAGACCCTGCGGCCGCGCCAGTGGGTCAAGAACTCGTTCGTCGCCGTGCCGCTGTTCTTCGCGCTGCGGCTGTTCGAGGCCACCGCAGTGGCACGATCGCTGGCCGCGGTCGCGCTCTTCTGTCTGATCTCGGGCTGCGTCTACGTCCTCAACGACATCGTCGACGCGCCGCAAGACCGCCTGCACCTGCAGAAGCGCCACCGCCCCATCGCCTCGGGCGCGTTGCCGGTGCGCGTGGCCAAGACGTTCCTGTTCATCGCGGTGCCGCTCATCGTGGCTGGCGCGATCGCGCTCGGGCCCCGCTACGCCGCCGTGCTCGGCGGCTACTTCGTGCTCAACATCGCGTACAGCTTTCGGCTCAAGCAGATCGCCTACCTCGACGTCTTCTGCATCGCGACATTCTTCATCATGCGCGTGCTCGCGGGCGCGTTCGCGATCGACGTCGAGCCGTCGCACTGGCTGCTCGCGTGCACGTTCCTGCTCGCGACCTTCCTCGGCTTCGGCAAGCGCGCCCATGAGCTCGCCGCCAGCGCGGACGCCGACAAGCAGCGCGCGGCGCTGCGCGGCTACGATCTGTCGAGCCTGCGCATCATCCTGCACGTGGTCGCGACCGCGGTGGTGGTGACCTACGCGCTGTACACCCGCAGCGAACACACCGTGGCGACCTTCGGCACCGACGCGCTGGTGTGGACGGTGCCGTTCGGCGTGGTCGGCATCCTGCGGTTCTCGCACCTCGCGACCACGCGCCACGACGCCGAGAGCCCGACCGAGGAGATGCTCCGCGATCCGCTCTTCATGGCGAACTTCGTCGTGTATCTCCTGGTGACGGGCGCGATCCTCTACTGGGCATGACCCCACGGGCGCGATGGCTCGCCGCTGCGGCCGCGTGGCTGCAGGCGGTCGCGTGGGCGGGGACCATCGGCTTCGCGATCGACCGCGTGCAGGCGCGCATGGCCGGTGCGGTGGTGCCCGGAGGGCACGCGCTTTCGTTCGCCGAGCTGGCGGCGCTCTGGGGTGGGCACGCGACGCTGGCGCTGTGCGTGGTCGCGACCGCGGCACTCGGGGCCGCCATCGGCGCCCGCTTCCGCGAGCCCGCACGCGCCCAGCGGGTCGCGACGTTCCTGCTGGTTGCGACCCCGGCCCACCTGGCGGGCGACGAGCTCGCGTCGGGGCCGTGGATCGCCGAGCAGTCGTGGGCGCCGCTGGTCCACGCGACACCGATCGTGCTGGCGGCGATCGGCGTCGTGGCGCTGCTGCGGCTCGCGGCTCGGCCGCGTCCGGCCACGCCGGGACTGCTCGCGATGGCCGCGATCGCACCGCTGTTGGCGTGGCTCGACGTGACGATCCAACCCGGGCTCTACCCACCGCTGCACATGGGCATGCACGCGCTCGCGGCCGCGACCACGGTCATCGCGGCGCGCTGGTGGCTCGACGACGGCGACGACGGCCGCGGCCGTTGGGGCCCGCGTCTGGCGATTGCGGCGGCGCTGGTGGCCCCGCTGCTGTGGTTCACGATGCCCACCCGCGTGCGCGCGACGCTGCTGTTGCGATCCAATGTCGCTGCCGAGTGGATCCGCAACGCCATGCCGGCACCGCCGCCGACGCTGCTGCACGACACGCTCGCGCAGCTCGACGTCGGCGCCGGCGAGCTGCCGCGACCCGACGATACCTCCGGCCTCGAGGCACCGCGACGCCCGCAGGCCAACGTCGTGCTGGTCGTCATCGACACCCTGCGTGCCGACGCCCTCCCGCCGCTGCGACCGCCCGAGGGCACCCGCTTCGCCGCCCCGCGCTCGACCCCGCGGCTCGACGCGTGGCTGGCCGGCGCGGTCCGCTTCGCCCGCACGTACACCACCGCGACCGAGACGCGCCGCGCGATGCCGTCGATGTTCCGCTCGCTGTGGGCCAGCGACGATCCGCTCGCGCTCGGCGTGCCGCTGGGCAACCGCCTCGAGGCCCTGGGCCTGCACCCCATGGCGGTCGTGCACAGCTACTTCATGCCCGGGAAGTACCCGGCGATCGCGGCGCTGCTCGATGGCTTCGACGAGGTTCGCACCTACGAGAACGCGGCCTGCGACACCGCGATCCCCCACGCGCTCGAGCTGGTCGCGGGCGCCGACGATCGCTTCTTCCTGTTCGTGCATCTGTTCACGATGCACGCGCCCGGCTTCGACGGTGCGCCCTTGGATCGGCGCGCGGGCACCCGCGACGACGCCTACCGCCGCTCGCTGGCCTACCTCGACACGCAGTTCGGCGCGCTCGAAGACGGCCTCGCGCAGCTCGGCCACGCGCAGGACACCATCGTCATCGTGGTCGGCGATCACGGCGAGGGCCTCGGCGATCACGGCACCGTGCTGCACGGGCCCAACCTCTTCGAGGAGGACCTGCGGGTGCCGCTGGCGTTCGCGGTGCCCGGGCTCGCGCCCCGCGAGCTCGCGTCACCGGTCGGCGTGGTCGATCTGGTGCCGACGCTGGTCGACCTGCTCGGCGGGCCACCACGGCCCGGCGACCGCGGGCGTTCGCTGCTGCCGTGGTTCGTCGGCCTCCGCGAGCCCCCACGGCGCAGCTACTACTTCGAGAACGCCAAGGGCTCACGGGTCGGCCTCGTGCGCGGCGACGACAAGCTCGTCGTCGAGCCCCGCACCGGCGCACGCCATCGCTTCGATCTGCGCCGCGATCCCCACGAGCGCGAGGACGTCGAGGCCGACGACCCCGGGCTCGTGCAATCGCTGGCCATCGAGCTGGTCGGCTTCGCACCGGCGGTGGTCGCCAGCGAGCTGCAGCGGCCAGCCGTGCATGCGCTGCTGTTGCAGCGACTGCGCGAGCTCGACCCGCGGCGCCCGGGCGCCGCCGCGCCGCTCCTGCTGCGACTGGTCGCCTTGGCCCCCGACGCCGACGCGCTCGCGCGGGCCCGCGAGCTGTTCGTGGCCGGTGACGACGAGCTGCGCACGCAGATCGCCACCACGCTGCTGCACGACGACATCGCCGGCGCGCTCGCAGCCCTGGGGCCCGCCGTCACCGCGTGGATGCGCGAGCTCGCCGACACGCCGGCCGAGCGAACCACGCTTGCGCGGCTCGCCGCCGCCGGCGTCGACGGCTTCGGCGACGAGTGGGCGGCCACTCGCCTCGAGTCCCTCGCGCGCAGCCGCATCGACGACCCCACCCTGGCCGCGTGGCTGCAGCTGATCGCCGGCTGGTCGCTGCCTGCGCCCCGCTTCGCACCCCTGCTGCGCGAGCTACTGGCGGAGCAGACCCACCTCGGCGCGGTCGGCGAGACCCTCGCGGTGCTCGACGCCGCCGCTGGCGTGTTCGGCGACGGTGCCGAGCTGGCGGCGCTACGCGCCGAGTGCCGCACGCGCCGCGCCGATCGAGACCCACGCGTGCGCGCGGCGGCGTGGCGCGTGCTGATCGAGCACGGCGACGTCGACGACCTGCTGCCGGCGCGCCAGGTGCTGCGCGATCGTGACGAGGATCTCCGCGTGCGTCGCGAGGCGGCGCGCGTGCTGCTGGCCCGCCTCGGGGTCGCGGCGATGTCGGAGCTCACCGCGATCGTCGACACCAACGCCGGCGCACGCCTGGCGGTCCGGCTGCTCCGCGACGACGCCCGGCCCGAGGCACGCGCACTGCTTCGCGCGATCGCGGCGGGCGGCCCGTACCCGGACATCCGCGCCGAGGCCCGTCGTGCGGTGGCCCGCCTCGAGCCGCGCACGGCCGAGTGATCTCCCAGGTGCCGGGCGCGCGTGAGGTCCCGTAGGCTTTTCCGGCGCCGGTTTAGATTAAATCCGCTTGCCCTAAGCATAAGTTTGGCGCATGAGAGCGTTGCATGGCCCCGACTGATGGCACCCCCGAGCGTTCGAGCCTCCGTGACTTCCTCGAGATCCGCTACGAGCAGCTCGAGGAGATGAACCTGGAGGCCAAGCGCCAGCGGCTCGAGCGCACGCCGGTCGACCAGGTCCGGGAGCAGCGCATCAAGTACCTGACCGACGAGAAGCGCATCAAGGCCGTGACCGTGTGCTTCGCCGACCTCGAGGGTCGGCTGCACATGCTCGACTACGACAAGAAGTTCCTGCTGCGCTCGGCCGACAACCTCACGTTCGACGGCTCGTCGATCCGCGGCTTCTCGGCGCAGCACGAGTCGGACCTGCGCCTGTCGATCGACTGGCCCGCGTTCTGGTGGATGCCGGCCGACGTGTTCGGCCCCGGCAAGGTGCTGGTGTTCGCCGAAGCGCTCGCCCAGGACGGTACGCCCTATGCCGCCGACCTCCGCGGTCGCCTCAAGCAGTACACCCGCGAGCTCTTCGACACCAAGGGCCTGGTTGCCCAGGTCGCGATGGAGATCGAGGGCTTCCTGTTCCGTGGCCGCGACGCCGAGCAGCACTACCCCGAGACCAACGCCTTCGAGTTCATCTCCACCGGCGGCTACTACCACTCGCTGCCGGGCGACGACCTGCGCCGCTTCATCGACGCCGCCGCCGAGGCCCAGCGCGCGATGGGCTTCGCCAACGAGAAGGACCACCCCGAGGTCGCACCGTCGCAGTTCGAGATGAACTACAGCTACGCCGAGGCCTGCGTCGCGGCGGACCAGGTCCTGCTCTACAAGCTGCTGTGCCGCCAGGTCGCGCAGAACCTCGGCATGACGGCGTCGTTCTTGCCCAAGCCCGTCACCGGCGTCAACGGCAGCGGCATGCACACCAACATCTCGCTGCAGACCGGCGGCAAGAACCTCTTCTGGGACAAGGACGGCGACAGCGGCTTGTCGGCGACCGGCTGGGACTTCATCGACCGCATCCTCAACAGCGCCGGCGATCTGTGTCTGCTGCTCAACAGCAGCGTCAACGCCTACCGTCGGCTCGACCCGCACTACGAGGCGCCCAACCAGATCAAGGCATCCGCCAGCGATCGCGGCTCGATGGTGCGCATCCCGATCGGCAACGAGCGCTCCGCCCGCATCGAGGTGCGCTCGGTCGGCCCCGACGCCAACCCGTACCTGGCCGTCTATGCGCTGCTGCGCACGGGCCTCGAGGGTCCGAGCTCAGACCCCGATCCGAACAAGCGCGCGCGCACGCGGTTCCTGCCCGACAACATCCACGACGCGCTGCGCCTGTTCAAGGGCAGCCGCACCATGACCGAGCTGCTCGGCGAGTCGGTGGTGAGCCGCTTCGCCGAGGTCAAGCAGGCCTCCGCCGAGCGCTGCCCCAAGGCGCTGGGCTCGCTCATCAAGCGCGCCGAGGTGCAGTTCCACCACGAGGTGACCAACCAGTTCCTGTGGAACCGGTTCTAGTAGGCCCCACGGGCAGGGCCCGCTTCAATTCACCGCGAGCGAGTAGCTCCCGGTGGCGCCGTTGTAGCCGTCGATCGCGATCACCACCGTCTGCCCCGCGGTGAGGTTCGCCGACGCCTGCGATTGCAGCCCGCCCGAGTCGTCGTTGCAGACGAGCTCGACCCCGCCGCAGCCGCCCGAGGCGATCGCGAGCACGGTGTCGTACGACGATCCCGCCAGCGAGAAGGTGTACGCACCCGACGTCGGCGGCGTCCAGGTGTAGAGCACGTCGGCGCCGCCGGCCTGACAGCTCGGCGAGAAGTCGTTGGCCGCACCCACCGTGCTGCCGGTGGCGACCGCGTTGCCGGTCGCGATACCGAGGTCGCCACCGTCGGCGCAGGCGAAGCTCGGCGCCGCACCCGAGCTGATGCTCAGCACGTAGCTGCCGTTGTCGCCGGCGTAGCCATCGATGACCAGCAGCACCCGCTGATTGGCCACCAGCGCGACCGAGGCCAGCGAGACGCCCTCCTCGAGCGGGCCGTCGTCGTTGCAGATCAGCTCGGCGCCGTCGCATGCATCGTCGAGCACCGCGATGGCGGTGTCGTAGCCCGAACCGGCGAGGCTGAAGTGGTAGGTGCCGGCCGCGGGTGCGGTCCACACCAGCACGTCGTCGATGCCACCACCGCTCGCACACGAGATCGCGACGTCGTCGGTGGCCCCCGTGGTGCTGGCGCTGCGCAGGCCGAAGCCGGTCGCCGAGCCCAGGTCGGCGTCGGTGCAGGCCAGCGGATCGAGGCCACCCGAGCTGCTGCCGCCGTCGCTGCTCGAGCCGCCGCTGGTGTCGGCGCCGCCGCTGTCGCTGCTGCTCTGGGCGACCGTGGGATCCTCGGTGCTGCCACCGCTGGGGTCCGTCGCGGTGGCCGAGTCGTCGGTCGTCGGCCCGGCGGTCGTCGAGCTCGCGCTTGCGGTCGCCGACGACTCGGTGCCGCTGCCGTCGGTGTCACCGACGCTGGCGCTGCCGCCGATGCTGGCGGCCGAGTCGATGCCCGAGTTGCTCCCCAGCGACGCCGACGAACACGCCGCGACCGCGATCCACGACACCAGCGCCACGCGCCGCATGGGCGAAGCGTAGCTGGTTTCGTCCGAGTTCAGGCCAACATCCGCAGCGGCTGCTCCAGCAAGCCGCGCACGGTCGCGAGGAACTTGGCACCGGTCGCCCCGTCCATCACGCGGTGATCGCAGGACAGCGTGACACGCATGCGCTTGCCGACCGCGAGCGTCGGCGCGCCGCCGGCTGCGGGCGCGCGCACCACCGCCTCGTCGGCGATGCCGCCAACCGCCAGGATCGCGCCTTCTCCGGGGTTCACGACCGCTGCGAAGGCCTCGATGCCGAACATGCCGAGGTTCGACACGCTGAAGGTCGAGCCGGTCATCTGCGCGGGCTCGAGCGCACGCTCGCGGGCCTTGCCACCGAGCGTACGGGCGCTGGCCGCGATCTCCGACAACGACATGCGGTCGGTGTGACGTAGCACCGGTACGACCAACCCGTCTTCGACTGCAACCGCGATACCCACGTGCACGTCACCACGCCGCACGATGGTCTGACCGTTCCAGTAGGCGTTGACCTCGGGGTGGATGCGCAGCGCCTTCGCGCACGCGAGCACGATGAGGTCGTTGTACGAGACCTTGACCTCGGCGGCGGCGAGCTCGTCGCGCACGGCGGCGGCGCGGTCCATGTCGACCACGATCGTCAGATAGAAGTGCGGGATCTCGGCGTTCGCCTGCGCCATGCGCTTGGCGATCGTCTTGCGCATCATCGACAGCTCGAGCACGGTGTCGCCCGCGGACGCCGGCGCAGCCGCTGCGGCGGCACGCGGCGCGCTCGCAGCCCGCTCGACGTCGGTCTTGACCACGCGGCCGTGCGGGCCCGAGCCCTCGATGTCGGCGAGCGCGAGTCCACGCTCGCGCGCGAGCCGACGCGCCAGCGGCGACGCGGCGATGCGTCCGTCGTCGCGCGGCTCCGGCTTGGCATCGGGCCTCGCGTCCGTCGACGACGCGGGCGCCGCGTCCGGCTTCGCCGCGGGCGCTGCGTCCGTCTTCGCCGCGGGCTCCGCGTCCGGCTTCGCCGCGTGCTTCGACGCGGGCGCCGCGTCCGTCTTCGCCGCCGGCTTCGACTCGGCCTTCGCCGGCGCCTTCGCGGCCCCCGACAGTGCCGCCTTCGGATCCTCGCCGGCCTGGCCGAACACCGCGATGGGCGCTCCGATCGGCAGCGTCTTGCCCTCGGGCGCGACCAGCTCGAGCACGACGCCGGCGTCGAAGGACTCGAACTCCATCGTCGCCTTGTCGGTCTCGATCTCCGCGATCATCTGACCGCGCTTGACCTTGTCGCCGGGCTTGATGTGCCACTTGGCGATGACGCCCTCTTCCATGGTGTCGGACAGGCGGGGTAGCGCCACGACGGTTGCCATTGCTGCGGTCTCCTCGGATGCGGATGTTGCGATGGGGTTGCGAGCGACGCGGGCGATGCGTCAGACCTTGCGGTACGCGACCTCGCGGATCGCCTCGAGCGCGCGCGCCGGGCTCGGCAGCACCAGCTGCTCGAGGTTCTCGGCGTACGGCATGTTCACGTCCTCGTAGCACACGCGCAGGATCGGCGCGTCGAGGTGATCGAAGGCCAGCCGCTGGATGCGATCGGAGAGCTCCGCTCCGACGCCGCCGTAGGGCCAGCCGTGGTAGACCATCACCACGCGGTTGGTCTTGCGCACGCTCGCGAGCACGCAAGCGTCGTCGAGCGGCCGCAGGGTCCGCAGGTCGATGACCTCGCAATCGAGGCCCTCTTCGGCGGCCTGCTCGGCGGCCGTCAGCGCGACCTGCAGCCCCTGCCCCCACGTGATCACCGTGATGCCGCTGCCGGGGCGCTTGATGTCGGCTTCGCCGATCGGGATCACGTACTCCTCGTCGGGCACCTCGCCGCGGTTGGCGTACATGACCTCGCTCTCGAAGAAGATCACCGGGTTGTCGTCGCGGATCGCGGCCTTGAGCAGGCCCTTGGCGTCCTTCGCGGTCGCGACCGAGACCACCTTCACGCCCGGGAAGCCGCAGTAGAAGCTCTCGAAGGCCTGGCTGTGGGTCGAGCTCAACATGTGCGCGGCGCCGTTGGGCCCGCGGAACACGATCGGCAGCGTGAACTGGCCGGCGGTGAGCTGGCGTAGCTTGGCGGCGTTGTTGAGGATCTGATCGAACGCCACCGCCGAGAAGTTGAAGGTCATGAACTCGATGATCGGGCGCAGCCCGGCCATCGCCGCGCCGACTCCGACCCCGGCGAACCCGGCCTCGGCGATCGGCGTGTCGACCACGCGACGCTCGCCGTACTTGGCCAGCAGGCCCTCGGTCACCTTGTAGGCGCCGTCGTAGTGCCCGACCTCCTCGCCCATCACGAACACACGCTCGTCCCGGGCCATCTCCTCGTCGATCGCAGCGCGCAGCGCCTCGCGGATCTGTAGCGTCGCCATGGTCAGACATCCTCCACGAGGTTGTGGCGGAAGCGGTGCTCTGGGTCCGGCAGCGGCGAGCCGTCGGCGAACTCGATCGCGGCATCCATCTCGGCGACCACGCCGTCGTCGATCGCCGTGAGGGCGTCCTCGTCGAGACCGCCGTCGCGCAGCTGCGCCTCGAGCCGCTGCAGCGGATCGCGGCTGCGCCACTGCTCAACCTCTTCCTTCGTGCGGTACTTGCCCGGGTCCGACATGCTGTGGCCGCGGAAGCGGTAGGTGAGCAGCTCGAGCAGCGCCGGCCGGTGTTGCGTGCGCGCAGCCTCGATGGCGGCGCCCAGTCGCTCGCGGGTCTCGTGGATGTCCTGCACCACGAAGCGGTCGCTGGCCAGCGCCCAGCCCGGCGCGCGGGTGGTGAGGTCGTCGACCGGGCTCTGTCGCGACAGCGGCGTGCCCATGGCGTAGAGGTTGTTCTCGATGACGAACACGATCGGCAGCTTCCACAGGCCG
This sequence comes from Deltaproteobacteria bacterium, assembly GCA_016709225.1. Classification (NCBI taxonomy): domain Bacteria; kingdom Pseudomonadati; phylum Myxococcota; class Myxococcia; species Deltaproteobacteria bacterium. Next base: position 2,121,727 of record JADJEE010000001.1, read on the forward strand.
GCGAGGTTCATGCCCTCCGCCGTCGCGCCGATGTGCATGGCGCCTTCGCCCAGGAAGCAGATCGTGACCGCGCCGTCGCCGGTGTACTTGCTCGCGAAGGCGTGACCGGCTGCGACGGGAACGTGGCTGCCGACGATGGCGTAGCCGCCCCACAGCCCCTTGTCGCGGGCGAAGAAGTGCATCGAGCCACCGACGCCGCCGACCAGGCCCGTGGCCTTGCCGTACAGCTCGGCCATGCACGCGCCGGGCTCGCAGCCGAGCGCGATCGCGAAGCCGTGATCGCGGTAGGTCGTGACCACGCGATCGCCGGGCTTCATCAGATCGGCGGTCGCGACCGCAATCGCCTCCTGCCCGATGTACAGGTGCAGGAAGCCGCTGATCTTGCCCTGGGTGTACGAGCGCGCGGCGGCTTCCTCGAAGCGGCGGATGCGGAGCATCTCCGTATAGAGGTGGCGCGATCGGGCGAGATCGCCGCCCTGCGTCGATGCAGGCGCGGGGCTGGGTTGTTTCTGCGCGGCGGTATCGCGGCTCAAGGGGTTGCTCCTTGCAGGCGTGGGGCGCGTGGTTCGTAGGCTCGAGGGAGACCGGGGCGCAGCGATGGCATGCGCACGCGGAGCGGGAGGCTATCACCGTTCTTGCCCGCGGTCGCACCCGGTGTATGTTCGGCGCATGTCCGTGCCTGCACCCGCGCCCGCCACCATCGCCGACGCCATTCTCGCCGGGCGGCTCGATGCGCTCGAGCCCGCCGGGCTGCGTGCGTACCTCGGCGGCGAGGTCGACGTCTGGGACGTGATGTCCGCCGCCGACCGGGTGCGGCGCGCCCGCTTCGGCAATCGCGTGCACCTGTGCTCGATCATCAACGCCAAGGAAGGCGGCTGTCCCGAGGACTGTGGCTTCTGCGCGCAGTCGAAGCACTTCTCCACCCACGTCAAGCCCGGCAAGTTCGCCGGCGTCGACGAGATCGTTCGTGCCAGCGAGGTCGCGGCGACGCGCCACGCGAGCGCGCTCGGGCTGGTCACCGCCACGCGCGGGCTCGAGGACGATTCGGTCGGCCTCGCGCACATCGCCGCGGGCCTGCGGGCGATCCGAGCGGCCGGCCACACCGAGGCCCACGCGTCGCTCGGCTTCGTGTCCGATCGCGGCTTCGACACCCTCATCGAGGCCGGCCTCACCGAGTTCAACCACAACCTCGAGAGCGGCCGCGCGTACTTCGAGCGCATCGTTTCGACGCACAGCTACGACGAGCGCATCGCGACCATCCGCCGCGCGCAGGCCAAGGGTCTGCGCACCTGCGTGGGCGGCATCTTCGGCATGGGCGAAGGCCCCGACGACCGCGTCGAGCTGGCCCAGACCCTGCGCGAGCTCGACGTCGACGAGGTGCCGATCAACTTCCTGGTCAGCATCGAGGGCACGGCGCTGGCGCAGGTCGAGCCATTCGAGCCGCTGCCTCCGCTCGAGATGCTGCGCATCATCGCCGCCTTCCGGCTGTTCCTGCCGCGGCAGAACATCTTCATCGCCGCCGGTCGGACGCACCTGGGCCAGCTGCTGCCGCTGATGTTCAGCGCGGGCGCGTCGGGCATGATGATCGGCGATTTCCTCACCACGCCCAATCGCGGCGTCGACGACGACCTGCGCATGCTCGACGAGCTGGGCCTGGTGCCCCACGCCTGCGGCGCGACGCGCCCGGAGCTGACGGGCCGCAACGATCGCGCGCATGCGGGCACCGGCCTGCCGGCGGCGCCGACCGCCGCCGCGCACGACGGCGTGCGTCGCCTGCCCGTCCGCGCGTGAGCGGTGGCCGGCGGCCCGCGTGAGCCTGCTCGCCCGATCGCGATCGCAGGCGGCGCGACGGCCGACCGCAACATCTCGTCGCTTGCAAGGCGCCCCGGGTTTGGTGCTACGGTGCCGAGCATGCGCGACGCCCTCGTCCTTCGGCATCGTCTCGTCGGTCTCGCCGGCGTGCCGGCACTCGCCCTCGCGTTCGGTTGTTCGAGCGCCGAGCCGCCTGCGAAGGCCGACGGCGCGGGCAAGGCCGAGAAGGCCGAGAAGGCCGAGGGCAAGGGCAAGGGCAAGCTCGCCGAGCTCCGCAAGAAGCGTGAAGAGCAGAAGGCCCGTACAGCAGCCAAGGGTGAGCGGCCCGGCATCGACGACGACGACGACGCACCGGTGAAGGTGGCCACGCCCGACGGCGACGATCACCACCACGCCCCGAGCGCTCCGCCGCCACCCGGCACGCCGGCGCAGTACCTGCCGATCCCCGGCGACCCGCCCTACGTCGACGGCTACAACCCCGAGGAGGAGAGCTGTCCCTCGGGCAACTGGTGCGGCACCGCCGAGACCGCGGCGAAGATCACCCCGACCGGCGACTCGACGCCCAAGCAGATGGACTGCCCGGCGCGCATCACCGGCGCCCACGATCCGAGCCCGCTCGACGCGCCCGCCTACGCCGGGCTGCCCAACAAGCGACAGATGCAGGGCGCGTTCAACGAGGGCCGCACCCAGCGCATGCGTAGCGAGGGCAAGGCCGACGCGTGCTGCTACCACTGGTTCGAGTACTGCAGCGGACGTCCGTTGCTCGACGGCAGCGACAGCGTGGTCGCGACCCCGAAGAGCGGCACCGCGTGGGTCGACGACGCCATCACGCCCGAGGTCGCGGAGCTCTCCGACGAGGCCCGACTCGCGCTCGCCCGCGCGTGGCTCGACGATGCGCTGCGCGAGCACGCCAGTGTCGCGTCGTTCTCGCGCGCGGCGCTCGAGCTGATGGCCGTGGCCGCGCCGCCCGAGCTGGTCGCCGGCTGCATGCAGTCGGGGCTCGACGAGGTCGACCACGCGCGCCGTTGCTTCGCGCTCGCGAGCGCGTACGCCGGGCGGGCGGTCGGCCCCGGGCCCCTGCCCTCGCTGTCGCCGCGCGGGCAGTCGCTGCCGCAGCTGGCGATCGAGACCTTCCTCGAGGGTTGCGTGGGCGAGACCGTCGCGACGCTGGTGGCCGAGCGCTCGCTCGCGGTCGCGACCGACGAGGCCGTGTGCGCGACGCTGCGGGTGATCATCGAAGACGAGTCGCGCCACGCCGCGCTGGCCTGGCGTACGATCGCGTGGGCGCTGGGCCACGGCGGCAACGACGTCCGCACCGCACTGGCGGCGATGCTCGAGCACCCACCGGTGGTCGAGCCCGGCGACGCGCCGCTGCTGTCGAGCGCGACCCGCAGCGCGTTGCGCCACCACGGTCGCCTCGACCCGGCCATGCTCGCGCAGAGCGTCGCCGACGCGTGGCACGACATCGTCGCGCCGATGTTGGCCGAGCTGGTCGGACGCCGTCCGGTCGGCGTCGCGGCCAGCACCGCCTGACGCGGCGCCGCTACAGGTACGGGCGCAGGGTGCCGACCAGGTTCGGCACCGCCGCGATCACGTGCTCACGCGCGCCCCCGCGGAGCTTCTCGTAGGTCTTGCGCACGGTGCCGTTGCTCGAGCGCTGGGCCTTGGCGTCGGTCACCGACAGCAGCGCGTCGGCGACCTCGTCGCGGTGGCTCTCGAGGTACTTCGCGAACGGCTCGCCGCCGCCGCCGGCCTTGGCCTGCATCGGCTCCATCGCGGCCGCGAAGTCGGGCAGCAGCGCTTCGACGACCTGCGTCACGAAGCCGGGCTTGATCGCCTTCACGACCTTGTAGCCGGTCTTCACCGCGAAGCCCGAGAGGCCCGACTTGCCGTCGACCTCGCGATCGATCAGATCGCAGCACGCGGAGACGACCTGGGGACGGACTGCGGGTGCGGTGAGCTTCTCGACGAGTGTGGTCATGCCTGTGGTCGGGGATGCTCGCCCGATTCCCCCGCCGCTGACAAGCCGTCGGCCGTGGGCACGCCGACGCACCCGCGGCTGCGGCGCTCGCACGGCCACCGCAGCGCACCCGCGCATCGGGGCTATCATGCCGGCCATGCGCGGCCTCGCACTCCTCCTGGCGCTGCTCGGGCTCGGATCGTGCGGCACGCCGTCGCGCGACCGCGATGGTGCGCGCGGCGCCACCGACACTGGCTCGGAGCAAACAGCGATGGTTACCACCACCGGCACGATCGCGATCGAAGAGGTCGCACGCTACCCCCTGCCCGGCATGGCATTCCTGCCGAGCGCCGTGCGCCCCGATCCCGCGGGCCGCATGCTCACCTATCTGTGGAGCGAGGACGGCTCGCTCACACGCCAGCTCTACGCGCACGATCCCGTCAGCGGCGAGCGCAAGATCCTCTTTGCCCCCGCGGGCGGCGGCGCGACCGAGGAGAACCTGTCGCCCGAAGAGAAGCTGCGACGCGAGCGTGCGCGCGAGCGTGGGCTCGGCGTCACCAGCTACGCGTGGGCCAAGGAGGCCAACCGCGTACTGGTGCCGCTGCGCGGCGAGGTCTGGGTGCAGGACGGCCTGCACGGCAGCCCGCGCAAGCTCGCCGGCGGCGACGGCAAGCCCTGCATCGACGCGCAGATCAGCCGCGACGGCGAGTGGGTCGCGTACGTGCAGGACGACGAGCTCTACGTGGTCGCGGCCGACGGCAGCGGCGCGCCACGGCAGGTCACCCAGGGTGCACGGGGCACCGGCCGCACCCACGGCCTGGCCGAGTACGCGGCGCAGGAGGAGATGGGGCGCAGCCATGGCTTCTGGTGGAGTCATGCCGCCGACAAGCTGGCGTTCGAGGCGGTCGACGAGACCGCGATTCCGATCTGGCGCATCGTGCATCAAGCCGACGCGACGCCGAGCTGGGAAGATCATCGCTATCCCTTCGCCGGGGCCGACAACGCCAAGGTTCGGCTCGGCGTCGTCGGGCGCGACGGCGGCGAGCCGACGTGGATGGATCTCGGCATGGACGGCGAGTCCGAGATCTACCTCGCGCGCGTGCACTGGCTGCCGGACGGCACGCTGATGGCCGAGATCGAGAACCGTGCGCAGACCCGCCTGCAGCTGGTGCGCTTCGACCTCGCCACCGGTGCACGCACGCTCGTGCTCGAGGAGCGCAGCGACGTGTGGATCAACCTGCACGACCTCTTCGAGCCGCTGCGCGAGGGCCAAGGGGAGCTCGCGGGCGCGTTCGTGTGGGGCTCGGAGCGCACCGGCTTCCGTCACCTGTATCTCGTCGCCGCCGACGGCCACGTGATCCGACCGCTGACCCAGGGCGAGTGGCTGGTCGACGCGCTCGCCGGCGTCGACGAGAAGTCCGGCTGGGTCTACTTCACCGCCAGCAAGGACGGCCCCACGCAGATGCAGCTGTACCGCGTGCCGCTGGGCGGCGGCGAGCCGACCCGCATCACGCAGGAGCCGGGCATGCACAGCGTCGTGATGGACCGCGCCCGCGCGGTGTTCGTCGACAGCCACAGCCAGATGTCCGCGCCGCCATCGGTGTCGATTCGCAAGGCCGAGGACGGCAGCCTCGTGCACCGCGTCGCCGTGCCCCCCGATCCGCGCATGGCCGCGCTCGAGCTGCCGCCACCGGAGATCGTCACGCTCACCGCCAGCGACGGCACCGAGCTGTACGGCACGCTCTACCGCCCCGCGCAGGGCAGCGGGCCGTGGCCCACCATCGTCAGCGTCTACGGTGGACCCCACGCCCAGCGCGTGACCGACAGCTGGGAGCAGACCGTCGACATGCGGGCCCAGTTCCTGCGCGGGCTCGGCTACCTCGTGTTCGAGCTCGACAACCGCGGCTCCGCGCGCCGCGGGCTCGCGTTCGAGGGCGCGATCAAGAACGACCTCGGCAACCTCGAGGTCAAGGACCAGGTCGAGGGCGTGCAGTGGCTCGTGCAACAGGGCCTCGCCGATCCCCAGCGCGTCGGCATCTACGGCTGGAGCTACGGCGGCTACATGGCCGCGATGGCGCTCATGCGGGCGCCGGGCACCTTCAAGGCCGCGGTCGCGGGTGCGATGGTGTCGAGCTGGGACGGCTACGACACCCACTACACCGAGCGCTACATGGGCACGCCCGCCGGCAACCCCGACGGCTACCGCGACTCCAGCGTGATGAGCCACGTCGACACGCTCGAGGGTGAGCTGATGATCGTCCACGGGCTCATCGACGAGAACGTGCACTTCCGCCACAGCGCCCGACTCATCGACGCGTTGGTCAAGGCGCGCAAGCACTACGAGCTGCTGTTGTTCCCCAACGAGCGGCACATGCCGCGGGCCGAGGCCGATCGCGTGTACATGGAGGACCGCATCCGCGAGTTCTTCGATCGCACCCTGCGCGCGCCGTGAAGTACGTCATCAAGAGCGAGCGGCCCAGCAAGCCGCTGTTCGACGCCGAGCGCGACCTGAACCCCGAGCAACGCGCGGCGGTCGAGGCCGAGCCGGGCATGGTGCTGGTGATCGCGGGTGCGGGCACCGGCAAGACCCGCACGCTGACCTACCGCGTGGCGCGGCTGGTGTCGCGCGGCACCCCGCCCGATCGGATCTTGCTGTGCACGTTCACCAATCGCGCCGCGCGCGAGATGGTCGCGCGGGTCGAGGCGCTGCTGGGCCTCGACATGCAGCGCTGCTGGGCCGGCACCTTCCACCACATCGGCCACCGGCTGCTGCGCCGCCACGCCGACGCGGTCGGGCTGGGCACCGACTTCGGCATCGTCGACGGCGAGGACGCACGGGCCATCCTCGCCTCGGTGATCGCCGAGCTCGGCCTCAAGGCGCTGTCGGCCCGACGCTTCCCCGAGCCCAAGCTGCTCCACGGCCTGATCGGGCTCGCACAGGGCACCGGCACGCCGTTGCCCGAGCTGGTGGCCGCACGCGCGACCAACCTGGTGCCGCAGCTGCCGGCGATCCTCGATGTGTGCGCGCGCTATGCCGAGCGCAAGCGTGCGCTCAACGTCGTCGACTTCGACGACCTGCTGGTCCACTGGCACACGCTGCTGACCGCGCCCGAGCATGCCGCCGTCGCCGAGGCCCTGCGCGGCGAGTACGACCACGTGCTGTGCGACGAGTACCAGGACGTCAGCGCCCTGCAGGGCACGCTGTGCGAGGAGATGGCCGCGCGCTGCGGCTCGCTGACCTGCGTCGGCGACGACGCGCAATCGATCTACTCGTTCCGCGGCGCGGACTTCGAGCAGATCGGTGCGTTCCGTCGCCGCCACCCCGACGCCCGCGTGCTCAAGCTGACGGTCAACTACCGCAGCACACCCGAGGTGCTGGCGCTGTCGAACCGCTCGATCGCCCGCAACGGCAGCGGTCACGCCAAGGAGCTGGTCGCGATCAAGCACAGCGGCATGCGCCCGGCCGTGATCCCGCTGCGCGACGTCTACCAGCAGGCCGAGTTCGTGGCCCAGCGGGTACTCGAGCTGCACCACGAGCAGAACCTGCCGCTGTCGAAGCTGGCGGTGCTGTACCGCAATCACAGCCACAGCCTCGAGCTGCAGGTCGAGCTCACGCGCCGCCAGATCCCGTATGCGATCCGCAGCGGTCTGCGGTTCTTCGAGCAGGCCCACATCAAGGACGTGGTCGCGTACCTGCGCGCCCACGACAACCCCCGCGATCAGGTGGCGTGGGTGCGGCTGCTCAAGCAATGGCCGGGCATCGGCGCCGCCTCGGCCGAGCAACACGCCACCGCACTGGCGGCGGTGCACGAGCGCGGCGAGCTGCCGGCGGCGCTGCTGCGCCAGGCTGCGGCCGCACGGGGACGCGCGGCCGAGGCGCTGACGCGGCTGTCGACGCTGTTCGAGCTGCTCGCGGTCGGCGACACCGACGTCGGCGCGGCGATCCGCCGCGTGGTCGAGTCGCACTACGGCGAGTACGCCGAGCGCTCGTTCACCAACGCCGACGTGCGCAAGGAGGACCTCGAGCACCTCGCCGCGTACGCCGAGCGCTACGGCGGCGCGCAGGAGTTCCTCGCCGAGCTGGCGCTGTTCGAGGGCCTCGCGGCCGAGAATGTCATGGGCGCCGAGGCACCCGACGACAAGTTGGTGCTGTCGACGATCCATCAGGCCAAGGGCCTCGAGTGGCCGATCGCGTTCGTGCTGTGGCTGGTCGACGGGCGCTTCCCGACTGCACAGTCGATGCGCGTCGTCGCCGAGCTCGAGGAGGAGCGGCGGCTGTTCTACGTCGCGTGCACGCGCGCCGCCGACGAGCTCTACCTGTGCTACCCGACCATCGAGCACGGTCGCGACGGCCCGGCCACGCTGATGCGACCGAGCCGCTTCCTCACCGAGATCGACCACGCGCCCGCGGTGTTCGATCGCTGGCAGATCAGCGAAGAGCCGGCGGAGTGAGCCCAGCAGTGCCCGGAAGAACGCTTCGCGTTCGTCCGCACCCCGCTAGCGAAACGGCTTGCGTCCGGGCCCGTGCTTGCCCGAGAACGCCGGCGAGGCCGAGGCCGAGGCCGGCGGCGCGGTGGTGCCCGGGCACGGCGTGGTGGTGCCGTCGGCGCGGTAGCACTGCTCGCCGAGCACCCAGGTCTGCTTGGCGCCGCTCGAGTCGACGTCCTCGAGCGCGAAGTGGGTGCGGCAGCTGGCGACCTTGCGGTGGCCCTCGCCCGACACGCCGGCCTGCACGCGCACGCTCTGACCGGGGTAGACCATCTCGAGCGGGGTCACCAGCGTGATGGGCATCTCCTCGCGCTTCTTGCCGCACACGCTCGCGAAGGTCAGCTTGGCGTCCTTGCTGACCGGCGCCGCGAGGGTGATCTCCGCCTGCGCGTACGCGCTGTACCAGCGGCCGTAGGACGACGCGTTGGCGTTCAAGATCGCGAGCTGGGCGGGCGTGCCCTTGGCATCGACCGCGGGCACCTCGGTGACGGTGGCGCGGCACCGGCCGTCGCGCACCCCGGCCGGTCGCACGCAGCGGCGGCCGATGGTGTTCACGCCGCGCACGGCGAACTTCTCGAAGTCGTACGAGACGTCCTGCACCTCGACGTCGCACTCGGCGCTGCGCATGAACTCCCAGGTGCTCTGGAGCATCTGCCGATGGAGCATCGCGTCGCCGGGCTCGAGCCCGTACCAGCGCGCGTTCAGGAACTGGAACTCCACGAAGTGCTTGTCGCCGCCATGGCAGGTCGCCCGCAGGCCGAGGCGATCGGGTGGCGGCCCGCTGCCGGCGACCACCACGAAGCCGAACTCCGCGGTCGGCAGGAACTGCGCGTCGCGAACGCTCCACGCCACCTCGGGGGTCGGCTCGGCCGCGGTCTCGCACGGCGCGGCGGCCTTGCGACCCGAGCTCCAGCACAGCTCGAGGCCACCGCGGCGGTGGGGCGTGCGGTCGTTGTCCCGCAGCGTGACGCTCACCCGGCACGCGCTGGGATCGCCGAGCACGTTGGTGGTGAAGAGCTGTGCGGAGAGCTTGAACTCCGCACCCGGCCCCGGCACGGCGTTGGCGTAGCCGCCGTCGATCGACGCGACCGCTGCGTCGGCGAAGCTCTCGCCACCGTCCTGACACGACACCCGCACCATCACCTCGCCCTTGCGCGACGGCGTGGCCTTGGTGCGTGCGGCGGCCTCGACCTTCATCACCTTGGCCGGGCCGCCATAGCCGCCGTAGCCGTAGCCGCCGTAGTAGCCGCCGCCCTCGGCGAACTCGACGGTGACGTCGTGGACCTCGAGCTCGTCGGGGCCCTGCGCGGCGGGAGTGGGGACCGCCGCCTTCGCGGGCTCGGACGCGGCGGCGCCGAGCTCCGGCGCGAGCTCGACCACCGCCTCGGCGAGCAGCTTCGCGTCGGCGCTCGCGGCCTCGCCGGTGGCCTCGACGGACTCGTCGACCACGCCCGCGTTGGCGACCTGGGCGGCGTCCTCGTCCGCCGACGCGTCGGCACCGACGATCTCACGCAGCTTCGCGACTGCGCCGTCACAGCCGCACGCCAGCAGTGCGACGGACAAGGACCCAGCGAGGCTTGCAGCGCGCGTCATGGTGTGTGGTCAACTCGTAGGTGCGAAGGTTCCGCGCTCGGTTCCCTGCGGTCGTGGAGTGAATCACCGCCGGCGCGGCGGCGGTCGTCCGAAGGCATCGCGAATCCGACGCGCGACGTGGCGCGGCGGTGTGGCGACGTTGGCGGCCAGCAGTCCCGCGACCAACGAAACAGCCACGAGGATCATTTCGATCGCGGTCGCCAGCCCCGGCAACACCTCGCGGGCCATGATCTCGGCGAGGCTGCGGTAGCCCATGGAGCCCGGCACCAGCAGCAGGATCCCCGGCACGAGCACGGTGCTGGCCGGCTGCCGACGCCACCACGCGTAGAGGTTGGAGGCGACACCAAGCGCCAGCGCACCGACGAACATGCCCAGCTCGGGCGACAGCGCGCGCGAGCCCCAGCGCCCGCCGGCGAAGCCGATCACGCCGGTCGCCAGCAGCCACGGCAGCTCGCGGGCGGGCGCCCGCAACAGCACGAGCATCGCCACCGGCGCGACCACCAGCGCGACCGCTTCGGCCCACGGCGCGGTGGGCCCGATGCCGCCGGTCGGCACCGGGCCGAACGCCAGCTCGCCGATGCGGCTGCCGAGCGCGACCCCGAAGCCGATCGTCAAGAAGGTGACCATCGCGCCCGCGAAACGAGCGGTGCCCGACGCGAGGTGACGGCTGGCGAGCTCGGTGAGCGCGATCGTCAGCGTGAAGCCGGGGATGAGGATGATGAGACCCGCGAGCGTCGCGGTGAACACCGACAGCGGCGGCCACAGGTGCGCCATCGCGATCGCGAGCAAAGCCGCCAGCGCGGCGGTCACGAGTTCGAACACCCGCGCGACCCCGGCGATGCGTCGACCGATGATCGCGACGATACCGGTGACGAGCCCGATGAGACCGGCCGCGGCGGTCTCGTGCAGCCCGCCGCCCAGGAACAGCGCGAATGCGCCCGACGACAGCGCGTGGGCGCCGATCGTCACCGGCCGCGAGAACGGCGGGCGCCCAGCCACGATGGTGTTCACACGCACGAGTGCATCCTCGGTCGTGACCTCGCCGTCGCACACCGCGTCGATCAGCGCCTCGAGCTCGACCAGCTTGCCGAGATCGACCGAGGCCGGCTCGACGCGGAAGAGGTGCACGTGCTGCTCGGCCCCCTGGCCGAATGCGGAGAAGATCGACGTCGGCGTCGAGAAGAACTGCGCGGCAATGCCGAGGTGCTGCGCCACGCGGGTCAACGCCGACTCGAGTTCGGGCGAGGCGAAGCCCGACTCGTGCAGGCCGCGGGCGAGCGCGAGCAACAACGCGATGGCGGGCTCGGGCGGGGTCGTCACGGCGTCGCTGCGCCGCAGCCTAGCAGCCCCGGCCGACACCGGAGCCCGCGCGTCATGCTGGCGCCGAGGGCGGCGCGCCCGCGGTCGGTTCGCCCGGGTCCGCCGCGGTGATGCGGGTCGCCCACGGCAGCATGGCGGCGATCGCCAGCTGCCACAGGCCGCACGCGGCGAAGGTACCGGCGAAGCCGAAGCCACCGACCAGCAGCGCGCCGATCCCCGGTGCCCACAGCCGCGGCAGGTTGGTCGCGGCCGTGAGCACCGCGAACTGGGTCGCGCGCAGCCGCGGCCAGGTCGCGTCGGCGAGCACGGCGTGGGTCGCCGTGTACAGCCACGCGATCACGATCGCCTGCAACGCCGCGAAGGTCTGCACGAACACCGGCCGGTGCCAGGCGGCCGCGGCCGCGGCGAAGCCCACCCACGCCAGCCCGAGCACGGCGCTGCTGACGATCGCCGCGCGGGCGTTGCCCAATCGCGACAGCACCAGCGCAGCCGAGGCGAACCCCAGCAGCGTCGCGGGCGCGAGCAACCATCCCAGCCGCTCGGCCATCTGCGCTGGCGTCCAGCCGAGGTGCCCGACCAACCACGCGTACGACACCGCCGAGGTCACGACGTCGGCCGCGAACACCAGGCTCGCCAACAACAACAACCGCCGCCGTCCCGCGAAGGATCGCAGGCCCTGCGCCCACGACGGTGGCGCTGCGAGCATCGGGCGGCCCACGGGCGCGCGCGCCGAGCCGAGCAGCACCGCCGCGATCGCGGCGACGCCGGCAGCGATCCACGCGGTGACGGCCGGCATGCCGCCGGGCAGCGCCGCCCACGGTGCGAGCCAAGTCGCGACCAGCAGATCGCCACCGACATGGTGCGCGCCGAGCATGATCGCGAAGCCGCGCCCGCGCGCACGCGGGCTCAGGCGGTCGAGCGCGAACGCATCGGCGGCGACGTCCTGCAGCGACATCGCGAGGTTGACCGCCAGCCACGCCACGGCGACCGGCCCGCTCACCGCGCTCGGCTCGCCGCGCCATGCCAGCACCGCCAGCGCGCCAGCGATCGCGAAGCTGGCGATCGCGACCAGCCACAGCGGCCCGCGTCGGCGCGCGCGCGGGCCATCCACCCACGGCCCCCACAGCAGCTTGAACACCCACGGCACCCCCGCGAGCGACATGATCGCGGCCTGGGCCCCCAGGCTCTCGGCCTCGGCCAGTCGCGGCAGCAACAGATAGCCGCCCCAGCCGTACACGAGCCCTTGGGCGAGGTAGGCCGAGCCGAGCGCGAGCTGATCGCGGGGACGATCGATCGCCGTCGGCGTCGCGGGCCCGCCGGATCGCCCACCACCACCACCACCACCGGCGGCGGCCGCGGCCGCGGACGGCACGGCGATGGGGTCACGATCCGTGGACGACATCGGCGCCAAGCTGCTCTCGTTGGGGGAAGCCCTCGTACGTGCACGGACCCGCCGACACCACGAAGGACGACGGCGCGCAGGATATCGCAGCTGCTTTGCGCAGATCTGCCGCCGCGCTTGCCATTTGCCGCGGCGTGCATCCCCGTGCGATCCTGCGGGCTCGCACCCCATGGGTCGTGGCGGGGATGGCCGGGGGGCGAGTACGGTTTTTCGAAGGGGGTCGACGCGATGCGACGCAAGGGTTCGATGGTGGTGACGTTGGTGCTGGCGAGCAGCTGCGGCGGCGACAGCTCGGGCAGTGGGCGCGAGGCGGGCGAGGACGGCAGCGGCATCTCGGTGACGCTGGGCACCGCGACCGACAGCGTCAGTGCGAGCGCGACCGTGGGCAGTGCGAGCCAGGGCACCGGCAGCACGGGTGACGGCTCGGGCGGCGTCGACGAGACCGTGGGCTCGGCGACCGACGGCATGAAGTTCGACATCCTCGTGCCCGATGCGAGCAGCTCGTGTCCGACCGGCGACGGCGGACCGGTCGAGCACTCGTTCATCTGGATCGCCAACAGCGGCCAGGGCACGGTGTCGAAGATCAACACGCAGACCCTCGTCGAGGAGGGTCGCTACATCGTGCGCCCGGATTCCGCGGGCAACCCCTCGCGCACCTCGGTGTCGCTGACGGGCAACGTCGCGGTCGCCAACCGTGCCGGCGGCGTGGTGAAGATCTACGCGAACACCGACGAGTGCGCCGAGAGCAACGGCATGCCCGGCATCCAGACCTCGAGCGGCGCCGGTGACATCCTCGCGTGGGGCGTCGAGGAGTGCGTGGCCTGGTACACGCCCTTCAACTACGCGACGCAGCGTCCGGTCGCGTGGGGTGCGGGCGAGTGGAACGATCAGCTCTGCACCTACCAGAACGAGAAGCTGTGGACCGCCGGCGGCATGAACCAGGGCAGCGCCGACGTGCTGTTGCTCGACGGTGAGACCGGCGTGGTCGAGGACATGGTCACGATCCCCGGCGTGATCGGCTGGGCGCAGCTGTACGGCGGTGCGGTCGATCCCCAGGGCGACTTCTGGACCGTCGATCACAACTGGGACGGCGCCAGCACGCTCATCCGCGTGAACCGTGCCGACATGAGCTACGACACCTGGCCGGTCACCGGACAGGTCCACTACGGGCTCACGGTCGACAAGATGGGCCGCGCGTGGCTGTGCGGATCGGGCGGCGCCTCGCGCTTCGACCCGGTGCCGCAGACGTGGACGCACCTGCCGCCGATCAACGGCGGCAGCGCGCTGGGTGGCTGCATGGAGGACGCCAACGGCATCCTCTGGACCAGCCCCTACCCCAACGCGTCGCTGGTCGGCATCGACACCGCCACCGTACAGATCGTGCAGCAGATTCCGATCCCCGAGTACGTGCACGGCGTGAGCATCGACTTCGAGGGCTACGTGTGGGGCGTGGCCTTCGCGGGCAGCAACGCGTACCGCGTGGACCCGGCGACCGGCACCGTCGACACCGTCGGCGGCCTGGTCGGCGCGTACACGTACAGCGACATGACCGGCTTCGCGCTCAGCTCGGTCGGCGCGCCCACGGGCTGATCGAGGGCGGGCTCGGCACCACCGCAGGCTCCCGTCAGTCCGCGCAGACCACCGGCAGGCGATCGGCCGGCGCCACGCCTTCGCCGACGCAGCGCTCACGGACCTCGGTCAGCCGCGCACGACAGCCGAACGCGTGCTGGCGACCGTGGCAGCGGCCCACGAGTCGTTCGCGGCGCTCCCCCGGTGCGCAGCGGCCGGGATCGTCGGCGCTCGCCGACGGCTCCCAGCCGGTCGCGATGCAGAAGCTCTCGCAGTCGGCGGCGGCGGAGCAGCGGCGGCCGGCGTCGGAGGTCGGGCAATCGCAGGTCTCGGTGGCGGCCATGCCGACGGTGCCCCAGGTGCCGTGGCAGGCATCGCACGCCGCGATCGCGGCGGTACGCGCGGGATCATCGATCGAGACGACCGTGAACTCGACCCGCAGCTCGCGTCCGTCATCGTCGATCGCCACCAGCGTCGCAGGTTGACCGCCGGCGCCCGGCAGGCCGCGGGCGCGCAGCGTCACCGCACCGCCGCTGCGCACTGGCATCATTCCCGGGTCGTACGCGCGGATCCATCGCGCGCCGCGGGAGGACTCGAGCGAGAGCTCGCGGAGCTCGATCGCCCCGTCGCCGCACCAGTGGACCTCGATATCGCCCTCGCCGCCCACCACCAGGTGCCGGTTCCAGCGCGCCTCGATCGGCCGCGACTGCACCACCACCAAGCCCTGCGCGCCCTCGCACGCAGGTGGGGCGCGGACCGGTGCGGGCATCCCCGCCGCGGGCTCGGGCTCGCGGGTCGCCGCCGGGGCGCGGGGCGGCGCGGCGCCACCGCAGGCCACCCACGACAGCAGCAAGCCGGCCGCGACGCGCATGCTCGGGGAGACACCGCGACCGCGCATCGGTTCCCGCCGGTCACAACTGCAGGGCGCCCGCCTCCCTCCATCGCAAGCCCCTCGCGCACGGCCCCCCCCACGCGCGCGTGCGCGAACATCGACGAGCCGCCATGGACCCCACCACGCGCATCGATCGTACCCGCATCGTCCTCGCCACCCTCGCACACTCCGCCAGCGCCGCGGTGCTGCAGGAGCTGATCGATCTCGGGCTCGGCGATGCGGCCGCGCGCACCGAGCTCGAGGCCGAGGGTGGCGACGGCATCGGCACCGATGCCTACGAGCTGGTGCGCGACGCCGCACCGAGCATCATCGCCCTGCTCGACCACGACGCGCTCGAGGTCCGCATCCATGCCTCGTACCTGCTCGCGATGCTCGTCGAGACCGCGGCGAGCTCGCTGCCGTCGCTGCAGGCCCGCGTCGACGCGACCGAAGGCATCGAGCAGCTGGCGATGCGGCTGGCGGCCGCACGACTGCGGGCGTCCATCGAGCCACCCACGCGCCCACCGATGCAGGGTCTGCCGCTCGACCCCGATGCCCGCGGCGCCGCGCCGCTCACCCGCGCCGCGATCGCGATCGCAAAGGTGTGGCGCCTGCCCGACTTCCCCCGCATGGTGACGGCCGAGCTCGCCGGTGCCCTCGACGACGTGCCGCGGGGCACCGCGGTGGGGCCGTGGGGCACAGGCGACCTGCAGCGGCTCACGGCCGCGCTGCGGCGAACGGTGGTCGTGCGCAATGCCGAAGTCACAGCGCCCGCGAGCGACGATCCGCCGGTCGCGACCGACATCGGCGATGCGCCGGTCGCCGATCCGTACACGCAGCAGCGACGCCACCGCGCGCCGCCGCAGGTGGTGCTGCCGGGCCTGCACGAGGTCGCATGGGGCGAGCTCGAGCACGCCTACGGCAGCGCCGACGGTGTGCCGGGCATGATCGAGGCGCTCGCGTCGGAGGATGCTGCCGATCGCGCGTGGGGGCTCGAGGCACTCGATGCGTCGATCCATCACCAGGGCTCGGTGTACTCGGCGAGCACGACCGCGGTGCCGTTCCTGGTCGCGCTCGTCGCCGACGCGCGCGTGGGCGATCGCCATCGCATCCTCGAGCTGCTGTGTGGCCTCGCGGTCCACGACCCTGCAGGCTGCGTCGTACACGGTGCACGGCGCTGGCGCTCCGAGGCTTTCGATGCGGTGCTGGCCGGTGGCCCGAGCTTCGTGGCGTGCCTGCGCGACGGCGACCCACGGGTGCGCAGCGCCGCGGCGTTCGTGCTGTCGTTCATCGAGCCCAGCCCCGCCGACGCGCTCGCGGCGGTGCGGCGTGCGCTCGAGGTCGAGCCCAATCGCCGCGCGCGTGCGAGCCTCTTGCTGGCGCTGGGCTATCTCTCGCGCTACGCCGAGACCGACGCGTACGTCGACGTGCTGCGCCCCTGGCTCGACGCTCCGGCGCCGCTGCTGCGCACGTGCGCCGCGATCGCGCTGGTGCTCCAGGCGGGACCCGCCGCGCCACCCCAGGCCGGCGAGGTGCTGCTGCGCGCACGCGACGAGGCCCGCGCGGTGCATGGCTTCTGGCCGTGGCACCACGGCGACGTGGTCGGCTTCGCGGAGCGGATCCGCATGGCCAACAAGACCCTCGACGAGGTGCTCGCGGAGCTGCGCGACGCCCGAGCGCGCGACGACGCCGAGGCCGTCGCGCAACACAGCGGCCGCGCGTTCTTCATGGCGCTGCGCGACGGCGTGCACGACATCGATCACCTGTGGCAGCCGCATGAGCTGGGCGATCGCCAGCGAGAGATCCTCGCGTGCATCGTCGACACCGCGCCGCCGCAGGGTCTGTTGCCGCTGTGGGAGGCGCTGCTCGACGCCGGGCTCCCGAGCCGCGCCGACGGACTCGCGCGCCTGCTCGGCCGGGCCCGCGGCCCGCTCGACGCGACCGTGACGATCGGCGAAGACACCCGGCCCTGCTGGTGGGCGCTGCACGAGGCCCCGCTCGGCCGCCTCGAGCTGGACGTGGTGCTGGCGGCGATGCAGCGCTTCGACGCCGACGAGCGCGTGGCGTTGCTCGACGACTTCCTGTCGGGCCCTTACCAGCTCGCGCGACGCCGTCGACCCTACGACTACGATCGCGACGACAGCGACTACTACCACTACACCTCGGCCGCGATCGCCCTCGCGGTGCGCCTCGTCGGCGACACCGCGCCGGCGCTGCAGTGGGCGCAGGCCGAGCTGCGAACGCAGCTCGCGAAGGGTCGCCGACGCGACGCGATCCGCTCATTGGTCGCCGCGCACCTGCTGCTGCGCGACGCCCATGCACGCGGTGTCGAGCCCGACGCCGGCGTGGATGCGCTGCTGGCCCTCGATCAACCGCCGGCCTCGACCTACGTGCGCGCGCTCGCCAGTGCGCTCGCGCTGCTGCCCGAGCCGCGCTGCACCGCCCTGCTCGCCGAGCTGCCGCTGTTCGGCTACACCGCCTACGTCGATGCCCGCGGCGAGGTCCGGCGGTGGACCAACCAGCGCGGCTGGTCCTTCCTCGAGCTGATGCCGGTACGCATCCGCGTGCAGCGTCTCGTCGACGCATGGGTCGAGTGGGAGCGCCACCTCGGCGCCGGCGACGATCGCCAGGCCGAGCCCGTGCTCGGCCGCGTCACCGCCACCAACGAGCAGCGCCCCGCGCCCGACGAGCCGTTCCCGCGTGAGACCGCGATCGCGGCGATCATCGCCAGCGGGCCGCTGGCGATCGAGCGCGCGCGGGCGGACCTGCGGATCCGCGATCGGGGTTGGCTCGACGCGGCCGCGCGAGCGGGCGAGTGAGCGAAGCCCTCTTGCTCCGGAGTGTTCGCGGACGCGGCCCGTCATTGCCTAGCAGCCCGTGGTGAAACTCCGCGACGCGATAACACCGCCCTCGGACCCCTTGGCGGCGTTGCTCGGAGCTCGAAATACGCCCGGTATTCCTTCGTCCTCGCGTCTTGCCACGGGGTCCGATGACGGCGTTCTCGCGCCACGGAGTTTCACCACGGGCTGCTAGAGGGCCAACGCAAGCTCGGGGAACAGCTCCGTCATCCCGACCAGGGCGTCACGGAACTCCTTGGCAAGATTCGACTCCCTGGCCACGAGCGTAGGCAGCTCCTCGGCAGCATCCAACGCCGACCCGCACGTGTTCGAGGGGGTTGGAGGAAGCTCTCGACTTCCGGGTAGAAGTCAATCGCGCAGGTCGGGCTACCGTGACCAGAAGGCCCCGCGAACTGGGAGAACTCGGGGCCGACTTGTCCTTCGCTTTCGAGTCCGACCGCTCGTTCCTGCCAGCGGCCCACTCCGACCTGAAGCAGATCGTCGCGACATTCCCCGAGCGTGCGGTCGGCACATGACGCCGTCACCCCCACGCCCCGCCCGCTCGCCACGGTCCAGGCGCGGGGGTGCCATTCGCGGCAGCTGCGAGCGGCGCTTCGACGAAGGTTCGTACCGCCGTGATCGTCTCGGCGAGGGTGCCGGCATCGTCGACGCCCGCCTTGCGCACGAATCCGGACCACTGCGTCTTCTTCATCGGGTCCTCGGCGAATGCTTCGGTGAGCGCGACCGGCGTGGTCGTCGGCAGCGCTGTCTTCCGGCGCTCGAAAGTCGCGAGTATTGCGCGGGCGAGCAGCGCACCGTCGAAGTCGAAGTCCCGCGCCAGCACGGCGATGTCGTAGAAGTCCTTCATCCGGCTGTTGGCCATGCCGAGCTGCAACATCGCCTCGAGCTTCTCCGCGACGACGGTCTCGCGCGGGTACGCCCGCAGCCTTGGTGCCGGGAAGTCGAGCAGCGGCGGGAACTCGACGACGCTCGCCTCCGGCGTGATCGCGTCGCCGAAGCCGACGTCGACCTGGAGCCGCACCTGCGCGTTCGTGATGCGCGCGACGAGCTCGATGCGCACGCCGCCGTACTCCTGCTCCTCGCGGATGAGGCCGACCGCGAGTGAGCCGAGGTCGAACCGCACGCCGTCGTCGGTCACGTCGAGCGCGAGCAGCTCGGCGAAGACCTCGCGCACGTGGTCGACGCCCGGGTCGCCGAAGCCGAGCAGGTCGAGGTCGCGGGTCGCTCGGTGCGGCTTGCCGGTCCAGAGCGTGAACAACGTCGCGCCCTTCAGCACGAACCGCTGCGCGTGCTGCGACGACGCGAGCCGGAAGAGCAGACGCTCGTTCGCGTAGCGCGTGAGCACGAGCTGAAAGTCCTCGCCCCGCTCGCGGGCAACGCGGAGCAGGCGTGCGCGAAACGAGGCGCCGATGTCCTTGGGCGGCGCTTTCGTCATGCGAGCGCTTCCAGGTACGGCCGCATGAATGCGTAGATGCGATCGGCGCGGGAGGCCTCGACGAGCGCGTCGATGCTGCCCTTGCGCTTTCCCAGATAGTCCTTCAGCGCCGCGAGCGCGACCTCGAGCCCGAGGTGCCGACGGAACCGGAAGCAGTCGGCGACGGTCTTCGCGGGCGAGGTGAGCCGCACCTTCACACCGTCGATGACGCGTGTCTCGACGCCATGCCCGAGGGCTCCACCGCTCGCGCGGACGACCTCGAGCGTCGGCGTGGTGATCTTCGGCATGCGCGCGTGCCGGTCGATAAGTACCCACACCGCGTGCGGAGCCTCCGTCGTCATGCCGTGGACCTGCAGCGCGCTGAGCAGGCAGATGACCGCGTGCGGGATGCGCTTGCTCACCTCTGCGAGGGTGCTCAGCTCGGTCACCGGTGCGTCGACGAGGCGGTAGAGGCCGCGGTCGATCTGCTCGAGCAGCCCACGGTCGCAGAGCCGCTTGAGGTAGGCCCGCGGAATGCCAGCCTCATCCAGGTCCCGGGCGCGCACCGGGCCCTTCCGGGCGAGCCGGAGGAGCGTGGTGGTCTTGGTCGGGGCGGCGGGTGGCATGATACGCAACGGCGTCCGCGGACTCTTAGGACAGACGTTCTGTATCACCTCATGTCGGTAGATGTCAAGGTTGTTGCCGCATGAGATTCAGCCGTTCCCGCGTGAGGCCGCGATCGCGGCGATGATCGCCAGCGGGCCGCTGGCGATCGAGCGCGCGCGGGCGGACCCGCGGATCCGCGATCGCGGCTGGCTCGACGCGGCCGCGCGAGCGGGCGAGTGAGCGGAGCGACGTCAGCGTCGACTACCGCGCCCGCTGCGACGTGTGACCACTGAGAACTCGCTCGAGCATCACATCGTCGCCGCTCGCGGGCAGGTCGAACTCGTCGTCGATGTACGGGCGGTCGAACAGAACCTCGACGGTCTGCTCATTCGCTCGCTGCACGATCCGCCGCGGTATCTCTTCACTCGTCACGCGTTGCAGCACCAGACGTCCGATACCATCGAGCAACGCCCACGTCGCGGGCGGTCCCGGCTGGAACGCGAAGTCCCCCTCCTGCGTGAGCGTCAGCCCCTCCAGCCGCCAGCGCTGGTAGACCACGTCGCCCAGCCCCGGGGTATCCGCCGGATCGACCGGCTGGGCCACCACCACGACGGTCACGTCATCGATCTCCCGCATCTCGACAATCCAGCTGCCCTCCGCTGGCGGCTCGATCCGGGTGACCTCGGGATCCGGATACACATTACCCGGGTACGGCGCGATGAACTCGATCACGAACGCACCATACGTACGGCCCCCGGTCACGAGCACGGTGCCGTCGCGTCGTGCGCTCCGCTTCCGATTGTCGTCGTCCGCGTCGAAGAACTGCTCCGGCAAGACGTAGTTGACCAGCGTCAACTCGGGCTCGATCTGGTAGACGCCATTCCCGAATGCATACATCTCACCGGTCGCGGGCCACGGCAGCAGTCCACTCGCCTTCGGACTGAGCTCGAGCAGGAACTCGTCTTCCTGACCGTCGCCGGGCCACCACCGATCCTCCCGGATCTCGACGCCGTCGGTCGCCACGCGGTACAGCAGCACGTCATCGCGCGACTCGTCGGAGAACAGCAGCGCCCCGTCCTCGAGCCGAATCGCCACATCGCGCCGGGCCTCCGGCCCACCATAGTCCGCCGCCATGTCGTAGAACAGACACGGCGCCTCGGGCCGCTCGACATCCCAGAGCATCGTGAGGTGGTGGCTCTTCGCCGGCATCGCAAGCATGTAGACCGCATCGAGATCGTACGGCTCTTCGCAGTCGCCGAAGAACTCCGGCGCGACGTCGCCCGTGGACGCGTCGCCGGATGCGGCCGCAGGG
Organism: Deltaproteobacteria bacterium; assembly: GCA_016709225.1. NCBI lineage: Bacteria > Pseudomonadati > Myxococcota > Myxococcia > Deltaproteobacteria bacterium. Next base: position 2,142,932 of record JADJEE010000001.1, read on the forward strand.
TCTCGACATGCGGCGACGAGCAGGAGGGCGAGGGGGAAGGCGTGCGTTGGTCGTGACATGGGGTTCTCGGATTCGAGGCCGGAGGCAGGATTGGCTCGGCCGGGAGGGTCGAGGAGGGTTCAGAGGAACGGTGGCTTCAGGGCAACACCTTCGCTGCGTCAGTACTTCTCCAGTTCCGCGTCGAGCGCAGCCCGCAGCTCATCACACGAGGGCGTGACCCCCTTGCTCGACGGTGTATAGAAGACCCCAGGAAGCACCCCATCGGCTCTTAGACGAGGCAGCAGCAGCTCCACGAGGTCAACTAGAGTTATCGAGCGCGGAACATAGCCAGTCCACTCCTTCCCGGCGCAGATCTCCGCATACTCTTTTGCTGGCCAAAGTGGAAATACTGGCGTGCCGTCGTCGGTGGCCGCAAGAGCCCAGCCACCGTCGTATAACCCCCAAGCCTCCTCCTGATCTGCGACGACCTTGACAAAGTGCTGAAAGCGCATTGCACCGGAAAGCGCCAGAACGGCATCCATTTGTTTTGAACCAATCTTCACTCAGGCACCCCCTCCTATTCAAATGGCCTCTCAGTATTGGAGCGTCCAAAATCATCGTACTTATGCTGCAACCGATGAAGGTCGCGATCCTGCAGGTTCGCCGTACCACTCGCTCGGCCCCACCACAACCTGTCCCAAAGGTACAGGTGGATGCCTGACGAGCGAACGCGACGGCGCGGCTACTGATACTCTGCCCGTCGCGTCCGCCACCCGCTCCATCTTGCCCGCAACGACGCCCGCATCAGCGCCGACGCCCGAGCGCCACGATCCGCCGCCACCACAGCGCCATCGTATCGCGCAGGTCATCCAAATAGCAGTACGTCACCGGCACCACCACCAATGTCAGTACCGTGGCAGTCGTCATGCCGCCGAGCAGCGCCTGCCCGAAGGCCTGGTACGCGATGCCCTCGCCGGTCGGCTCGGTGAGTGCCAGCGGCAAGAGGCCACCGATCGTCGTCAGCGAGGTCATGAGAATCGGTCGGAAGCGCAGGCGCCCAGCCTGCACGATCGCCTCCTCGCGCGACAGGCCCTGCTTCCGCGCGACGTTGACGAAGTCGATCAGCACGATCGCGTTGTTCACCACCACGCCGAGCAGCAGCACGATGCCGATGCCGGCCAGCGGATCGATGTGCGCGCCGGTGGCGTAGAGGAACCACCACACGCCCACGAACGACAGCGGAATCGCCGGCAGCACCGCCAGCGGCAGCACGAATGACTCGAACAGGAAGCCCATCACCAGGAAGATGAAGATGGTGCCCAGGCCCATCGCACCGATGAGGTCGCGGGCCATGTCGTTGATCGCCGTCGCCTCGCCGTCGGCCTCGAAGCTCAGGCCCTCGGGCAGGCGGTACTCGGCGATGACCTGGCGGATCCGCGCGATGGTCTCGGCGCGATCGTCGTTGGCGAGCTCGAGGCGGATCGCCGTGCCCACGCGCTTGTTGACCCGCTGCAGCGAGGCCTCGCCGCGCGCCGTGGTCTTCTCCGCCAGCACCGAGATCGGCACACTGCCGCCCTCGCGGGTCGGGACCTCCCAGCCGAGGATCGCGTCGACGCTCTTGCGATCGTCCTCGCGGTAGCGCACGCGCACCTCGAGTTCCTTGGCGGGGGTGTGGAAGCGGGGCAGCGGCGCGCCGCGGATCGCATAGGCCACGGTGTTGGCGAGCGCGTCGGCCGAGACCCCGAAGCGCTCCGACATGCCGCGGTCGACCGACAACGCCAGCTCGTCACGCCGACGGGTGTCCTCGCTGCCGCGCACGCCGAGCACGCCCTCGACCTGCAGCAGGCGCTCCTGCAGCGCGTCACGGGTGTCGGCCAGCAAGTCGTGGTCGTCGCCATAGATCGAGACGCGGAAGGCGTCGTCGCGCGCGCCATCGCTCTCGCCGAACTGCGAGGTCTTGCGCCAGCCTGGCTTGGTCGGCAGCGTGTCGGCCAGCGCCTTGGCGAACTCCTCGAACGGCGGCTCGTCCGGGCTCGGCGGATCGAAGAACACCTGCACGGTGCCGGTGTTCTCGTCGAAGCCGATGTACTGCCCGGCGACGCGGAGCTCGCGACCCTCGGTGCGCAGCTGCTCCTCGATGCCGAGGAAGAAGGCGTTGGCCTCGTCGAGCGTCACCTCGGCGGGCATCGAGTAGTTGATCGTGATGCGCCGCGAGCCGAACTGCTGGCCCGAGGCACACTGCACGTTCATGAACGGGATCGCGGTCGAGGCGAGTGCGAGCAACGAGACCGCGATGACGTCCATGCGCCGTCGCAGCACCACCCGCAGCAGGCGGCCGTAGGCGTCGTTGAGCGGCGCGAGCGTGGCGTCGTAGATGCGCCCGAGCACGCGCTCGAGTCCGCGATCGATGGTCGCGACGACCCGCGCGAACGTGCCGCCCCGGGGCGTCGCGACCCCGTCGTCGGCCAGCATCGTGGCCGACGCCAGCGGCACCAGCACCAGCGCGACGAAGAGGCTCGCCAGCAGCGAGATGCACACCGGCGTGACCATGCGGACCATGAAGAACTGCGTCGGCCCCTCCGACAGCAGCGCCGCCGGCAGGAACACGATCACCGTGGTGAGCGTCGCCAACGTCATCGCCAGCGCGACCTCGCCGGCGCCTTGCAGCGCGGCGGCGTAGGGGCCCAGCCCGCGCCGGCGATAGCGCGCGACGTTCTCGGCCACGACCACGGCGTTGTCGACCACTAGGCCCACGCAGATCATCAGGCCCACCAGCGAGACCATGTTGATGCTCTGGCCGGTGAAGTACATGACCGGCAGCGCCAGGAACAGCGACAGCGGGATCGACAGCGCAATCACGATCGTGATGAGCAGTCGCCGCAGGAAGAACAGCAGCACCGCCAGCGCCAGCCAGCCGCCCTGCACGCCCGAGCCGACCACCTGGTCGAGGCTGTAGCGGATCATGTCGCCCTGCACGAACACGGCGTCGACCTGCACACCCTGCAGATCGGGGTGGGCGACCGCCTCGGCGACCGCCGCCTTCACGCGATCGCAGATCTCGACGGTGTTCGCCTGCGACTCCTTGATCACGAACATGACCGTCGCGGGCTTGCCGTTGTAGCGGTCGTATCGCGTCACCGGCGGCGGCCCGAGCGTGACGGTCGCGACGTCGCGCAGCCGCAGTCCGTCGGCGCGAATCATGATCTCGCCGATTTCCTCGGGCGAGGTGAACGCGGCCTGCGATCGCAGCAGCAGCGTGTCACCGCCCTCGCGGATCTGGCCGCTGGCGAGGGTGAAGTTGGCCCGCACCAGCGCGCCGACCAGGTTCACCATGTTGATGCCGGCGGCCTCCGACGCCGGCCGATCGACGTCGATCTGCACCTGGGGATCGACGCGGCCCCACATGTTGACCAGGCCGACGCCGTCGATGCGCTCGATCGGCCGCACCAGGTGCTCGTCGATCACCGTCATCGGGTCGGCGAGTTCTTCGTCCCACACCACGCCGTAGAACGCGACCGGCAGCGACTCGCCCGACTCCTTGCGGATGCGGATCTCCTTGACCTCGGTCGGCAGGTCGCCGCGCACGCGATTGATGCGATCGCGGACCTGCCGGTAGGCGACGTCCATGTCGACCTCACCCGCAAACACGATCATGATCTGCGAGGAGCCCGAGTTGGAGTTGCTGATGATGCGGTCGATGCCCGGTGTGGTCGCGACCGCGCCCTCGAGCGGCTTGGTGATCTTCTCCTCGACGTCGCGCGCGGTGGCGTCGGGATACGTCACCGACACCGACAAGAACGGCGCGGAGAAGCCCGAGGGGATCAGCTCGAGCGGCATGCGGCCGAGCGCGATGACGCCGAGCACCAGCGCCGACAGCAAGACCATGACGACCGCGATCGGTCGCCGCAGGGCGGTGCGTACGAGGTGGTTGTCGGCGAACCCGGGCAGCATGGTGATCGTCCTGCGCAGCACCCTCAGGGCGTCGCGTCGTCGTCGTCCTCGGGGCGCAGTTGTTCGGGTCGCAGCGCAGCGAGTTCGTCGCGCAGTCGCAGCGCCGGACTACGCGGGCGCAGGCGGCTGGCGAGGCCATCGACGCCGGCGTACAGCGTCGGGATCACGATCAGCGTGAGCAGGGTCGACAGCGACAGCCCGGCGATCACGGTGATCGCCATCGGCATGCGGATCTCCGCGCCGTCGCCCAGGCCCATCGCCATCGGCACCAGCCCCAGCACGGTGGTCAGCGTGGTCATCAGGATCGGCCGCAGGCGCACCTGCCCCGCGACCGCGAGCGCCTCGTCGGTGGGCATGCCGCGGGCCTTGAGCTGCCCGACGTAGTCCACCAGCACGATCGCGTTGTTGACCACGATGCCCGCCAGCAGGATCGCGCCGAGGAACACCACGATCGACAGCGGCATGTGCAGCAGCAGCAGCGCCCCGACGACGCCGACCAGCGCCAGCGGGATCGTGAAGAGGATGATGAACGGGTAGATCAGGCTCTCGAACTGCGCGGCCATGATCACGTAGACCAGGAACACCGACAGGCCCAGCGCCAGCCACAGCGAGTCCTGCGAGGTCTCCCACTCCTCGCTCTGCCCCGTGATCGCGGTGGTGACCCCCGCCGGCAGCGCGAGCGCGTCGACGCTGGCACCGATGCGTGCGGCGATGGAACCCAGCCCGACGCCCTCGACGTTGGCCGTGACGAGCCCGACCCGCTGCTGTCCGACGCGACGGATCTCGTTGGGGCCACGGCCGAGCTCGATCTCCGCGACCGCCGACAGTGGGATCGGGTGGGCACCGCCGGGGTTCACCACCAGCGTGCGCAGCTCCTCCACCGAGGCGTCGCGGATCCCCGCCAGGCGCACGAAGATCGGCACCTTGCGATCGCGGCGGCGCAGCGAGCTGGCGTCGTTGCCCTGGACCTTGTCGCGCACGAGTTCGGCGACGGTGCGGATGTCGAGCCCGGCGCGCGCGAGTTTGTCGCGGTCGTAGATGATGTGGACCTCGGGGCTGCCGGGGTGGATCGAGGCCTCGACGTCGTGCAGGCCCTCGATGCCGCGCATGCGCTCGGCGACCGCCTCGGTTGCGCGCGCCAGATCGTCGAGCTCGAGGCCGCGGACCTCGACCTCGACCGGCGCCTTGAAGGAGAACAACGCCGGGCGCGTGAGGTTCACCCGCAGGTCGGGCACGTCGTCGGTCGCGCGACGCACGGCCTCGCGCGCCTCGGCCTCGAGCCGCGCAGCCTGGGCGGTCGCGCTGCCGCCCCGCAGCGCCTCGACCAGCGAGGGCGCGGCCGGCCGCTCGAGATCGAGGCGAAGCCGCGCGGTGTGTTCGCCGCGCTCGCCGGCGTCGGTGGCATCGCGCTCGCTGCCGATGGTCGCGGTCAGCTGTCGCAGGTGCGGCACCTCGGCCAGCAGCTGCGACTCGATGGGCGAGATGTCCTCGTCGGTCTGCGCCAGCGGCGTGCCGACCGGGCGCGCGAGCTCGACGGTGAACTCGCCTTGGTGCAGCTCCGGCACCAGCTCGGTGTCGAGTCGCTGCAGGCCCCAGGCCATGAAGCCCATCGCGCCGACCAGGCCGACGTAGACCATCACGCGGTTGCGTAGACACGCGCGGATGACGTGGGGATAGCCGCGCTCGAACAGCGAGATGAAGGCGCCGAACAGCGCCAGGATCGGCCGCGCGAGCAGCATGAACACCCGCCCGGCCACCCACACGACCGCGGCCAGCACCAGGCCCACCAGCACCATCGCGAGCAGCAACAGCTTGCCGATCAGCTCGAACACCAGCTGCAGCACGAAGCGCAGCAGCGTGTACGGCAGCAGCAGCAGTCGCCAGACGCCGCGCCGAATCGCGACCAGCGACGCGACCAACTCGGTGAAGCTGCTCCATCGCACGGCGATCTGTCGCAGGCCCGCCGCAACCCCGCCCTGCTCGCGCAGGCCCGCGCCCAGCTCGGTGATCCGCCGCCGCGACGCCAGCATCGGGATCAAGCACAGCGCCACCGCCAGCGACGCCAGCAGGCTGAACACCACCGCGAGCCCGAGGTCGCCAAACATCTGCCCGGCGATGCCCTCGACGAACACCATCGGGAAGAACACCGCCACCGTGGTGAGCGTCGAGGCCACCACTGCACCGCCGACCTCGGCGGTGCCGCGCACGGTCGAGCGGACCAGATCGTCGCCCTCCTGCCGGCAGCGATCGATCGACTCGAGCACCACGATCGAGTTGTCGACCAGCATGCCGATCCCGAGCGCCAGCCCGCCGAGCGACATGATGTTCAGCGAGACCCCGAACAGCTGCAGCGGCGCGAACGTGACCAGCACCGACACCGGGATCGAGATGCCGACGATGACGGTGCTCCGCAGGTCCCGCAGGAACAGGAAGAGGATGAGCACCGCGAGCGCGCCGCCGGTCACCGCGGTGCTGCGGACCTCGTCGATGCTCGACTCGATGAACTGCGAGCGGTCGGCCGCCAGCGCAATGTCGACGCCATAGTCGTCGAGCAGCCGCGGCTTCAGCTTGGTGTCGATGCGCTCGCGCACGCGCGCGGCCATGTCGACGATGTTGGCCTCGGCCTCCTTGTAGACCTCGATCTCGACCGCCTCGCGGCCGTCGACCCGCGTGACGACGTCGCGGTCGCGAAAGCCGGCGCGGATGGTCGCGAGGTCGCGCAGCCGCACGTCGCGGTCGTTGCGTCGGACGATCACGATGTCGCCGATGTCCTGCTCGTCGCGGAACTCGTTGACCGTACGCACCAGGTAGCGCGTCCGGCCGTCGCGCATGGTGCCGCCGGCGAGGTTGACGTTCTCGGCGGCGAGGCGGTCGGTGATGGCCTTCACACCGATGCCGGTGCGCCGCAGCTGGCCCTCGTCGAGTTCGACGTGGATCTGCTCCTCGAGGCCGCCCTTGATCTTGACCGCCGCGACGCCCTCGACCGGCTCGAGCAGGCGCCGGACCTCGCGATCGGCCAGTCGCCGCAGCAGCTTGAGCGCGGCCTCCGGGCGACCGCCGGTGTTGGCCTCGAAGCGGTCGCCCTCGCCGGCGAGCGACAGCGTCAGGACCGGATCGAGGGTCGGGTCGTAGCGCAGGATGAGCGGCTGCTCGACGCCGTCGGGCAGATTCGGCCGCACGACGTCGAGCTTCTCGAGCACGTCCTGCGAGGCCTCGTCCATGTCCGTGTTCCACGCGAACTCGAGCACGACGTCGCTGGTGCCCGCGCGCGAGATGCTCTCGATGCGGGTCAAGCCCGTGACCACGCCGAGCAGCTCCTCGAGCGGCCGCGAGACGTTGTCTTCGACCTCGGCCGGCGCGGCGCCGGGGTACTCGGTGCGCACGGTCAGCTTGGGGTAGCTGATGTCCGGCATCAGGTTCAGCGGCAGCAGTCGCGCGCTGAAGCCACCGAACACGATGACCGCGAGGAACACCATCAGCACCGCGACCGGGCGCGAGGTGGTCACGCGGTAGAAGTCCATCTTGCGCGCGAGCTCGGCCAGCTCGGCACCGGCGGCGGGCGTGGGCGAGGTGGCGCCCTCGCGCGCCCGCTCGCTCATGGCAGCTTTCCGCCGTCGGTGGCCGCCGGCCTCGCGGCCTCGGTGGCATCGCGCTGCACCAGCGCGCCGTCCTTGAGGCCGGCGTGGCCGCTGAGCACGATTTCGGCCCCGACCTCGACGCCACGGGTGATCTCGGCCCGCAGGCCGTCGACCAGGCCCAGCTCCACGCGCGTGCGTCGGGCCCGGAGCCCGTCGTCGGCGTCGTCGATCACGAACACGTAGGTCTCGTCGTCGTCACGCACCAGCGCTTGCTTGGGCACCAGCGTCGCGTGCGACTTGGACTCGGTGGTCAGCTTCACCTCGGCGTACATGCCGGGCAAGAAGCCCTTGCTGCCGGCGAGCTCGCGCGGCAACGCGACGGTCACCTTGACCGTGCCGGTGGTCGCGTCGACCACCGGCGCGATGCGGGCGACCTTGCCCAGGCCCTGGCGACCGACCGCGGCCTTGCCGACGATCTGCGCGGGCTGGCCCACGTCGATGCGGTCGAGCTCGCGCTCGGGCACGTAGACCCTCGCGACCAAGGAGTCGAAATCGACGATGGTCGCGATCTGGGCGCCCGAGGTGACGAAGCCACCCTCGCTGACGCTGCGCTGGGTGACGGTGCCGCCGAGCGGCGCGAGGATCTTGGTGTTGCGAACGTCGCGCTTGCGATCGGACACGTCGATGAGCGCGGTGCGGTAGGCCAGCTTGGCAGCATCGAGCTCCTGCTTGCTCGCCACCTTCTGCGCGAACAGGGCCTCGACGGTCTCGAGGTCGGCCTTGGCCTTGTCGAGCGAGGTCGAGGCGCGATCGAGGCCGCTGGCCTGCAGGTCCGAGCGGATGCGGCCGAGCAGCTTGCCGACCGTGACGACGTCGCCCTCCTCGAAGGCGAGATCGACCAGACGCCCGGTCGACTCTGCGTGCACCGTGACCATGCGCTCGGCCTCGATCGTCGAGGCCGCGGTCAGCTCGGCGTCGATCGGGCCGGCGACGACCTTGGTCACGACCACCGCGGCCGCGCGCTCGCCGGGCTCGGCGTCGGCCGCCTTCGCATCACCGGCGAGCGAGCCCGGTGGGCCACCGCAGCCGGCAACCAGCAGGGACAGCGCGAACGTGGAGATCGCGAGCGGGGACACGAAGGGGCGCATGACGAGGACCAAGGGGGGAAGCCGGCCTGTCGGAGCAATCGCGGAAGCGTCTAGCACCGATTCCGCCGAAGGCCGGCTCGAGGCCAGATGGTACCGCGCCGCCCCGCACTAGACCCCGCCGCCCGCGCCGAGGTTGCGGCCGTTCGATGAAGTTTCGTGAAGTTCCACTGCACGCTCGCGCAGCTGGCGCGAGCGCACGACCGCTCGCGCACAGGTCGGCCGCTCACTTGCGGGTGACCGCGACCCGAAGGTGCAGTCGGTCCAGGAGTGTGCCGAGCTCGAAGAGGTTCCGGAGCGAGTCCTCGATGCTGTCGACCGCATCGCGCCCGACCTTCTCGAGGCTCCTCTCGTCCCCCTCGCCTGTGAGGAACGCCTCGACCATCGCAAGCGCTGCATCGTGTACCGCCTCGCGCTGCGCCGGGCTCAGCGCTGCAACGTTCGGCGACGCCACAGTACCGTCGAAGCCGACGAATTCCTGCACGCACCCGTCGACGGCGCGCTGGCCCAGGCTCTGCGGGCGGTCCTCGACCGGCAACGTCGCACAGGCAAACGCGAACACGCGCCCGCCGGTGAACCGTTGCGCGAGCCATTCCGCGGTGAGTAGTGCGCTACCCCGCGTAGGCCCCAGACCCATCGGACCGCCATGCCCGAAGATGACCGCGGTCCGCCCGATGCCATCCTCGAACGAGGTGACATCATCTTTGGTGAGACGAACGCGAGGCGGTGCGCGCTCCGCAAGTCGCTCGGCCAAGCGTGCAGCGGCCTCGGTCGCGTCGTCGCCGACCAGCGTCACGAGCACGAAGTCGCCAGTCACGGCTTCGGCCTGCGAGTCGCCTTCTCCAGCATGTTCACGACCGTGCGCGTGACTTGGGCGACGTACTGCTGGGCGAGCGCCTGGTCGCCGTCGAGCGAGGCACGAAGCTGGGCGGCCGACACCGGATTGCCGTCCGCGTCGTGGAACACGACCTGCTCGGGGCCGATCTCGTGGGTCTCGTCGACCAGCTGGCGCAGTGCGTCGAACACGGGGCCCGGCTCGTAGAAGTGCGTCTGCGCGAGGCTCCTCGGCCTCTTCTCGATGCGCGTGTAGCCCTCGGCGTCGAGGGAGACGTCGAAGTACTCTGGCGCGATCGCGAAGCTGTGCTGGTGGGTCTCGATCCAGAGTTGATCGAAACGCGCACGGCCCTCGGAGCCCGAACCATCCTCGACGCTGCGCTCGAGGAAGCGTGCGAGCTCGAGTTGGGTCGAGCTGTGCAGGTGGGCTTCCGGTTCCTGCAGCATCACGATGGGTGCGCCCCGCAGGCACATCCGGGTGATGAGCGCGACGATCTGCTGCTCGCCGGTGCCGAGCTGCGTGAGCGGGATGTCCTTGTGGTGCGGCGTGCTGACGAGGAAACGCGTCTCGCCGAAGAGCTCGTGCTCGCTGGGTCGGACTCTCGTGGCTTCGCCCGCGAAGAGGCCCGCATCCGCGAGCAAGCGCGGGAGTGACTCGAAGAAGGCGAACTCCCGCGGATTGCTCGACAGCGCGGCACGACGCAGCAGCGTCTGGAGCATCTCGGGCTCGACCGCGGCGCCCCGGCCGAGGATCACTTCGCGAAGCACGCGTCGAAACGCATCGACCGACTCGAACAGCTCGGTCAGATGAAGTCCGGTCGGGCTCGACCGCAAATCACGTGTCGCGTCGGCCTGCAGCTTCTCGAGCGCGACTTCGCGGAGCTTGACGAGGACTTCCGCCTGATCCGCAGACGCCGATGGCTTCGACTCGACCTGCTGGGCCGCCTTGGCTCGCTCCACGGCCTGTTGTGCCGCCTCGATCTCGGCGGTCAGGTCCAAGCGGTCGAGCGTTCCATGGGCAAGTTCGATCTCGATGCCGTGATCGCTGCCGAGGTCGACCGCAGTCGCACCGAGAGTCACCCTCGCACCACGGAGGCCAGGGATGCGTAACAACTCAGCAGCCGACTCGCCGACGGACAGCGTCACCGCGATCTCGATGCGGCCCGGCCCTCCTCGCGTGAAGTCGTCGGGTTCCAGATCGAATCGCTCGCGCGCCCGCGCGTACGGTTGGCGCAACGGCGCGCCGTCGCCGACGGCCGCCAACCACTTCAGCGCCAAGCCCACCGCGCGCCCCAGCGTCGACTTACCCGAGCCGTTCGGCCCGTGCAGGACCACGAGGTCCGGCAGATCGACCAGCTCGACGTCCCTCAGACTGCGCAGCCCAGCGACGCGCAGCCGAGTGATCTTCGTACGCCGGTAGGACGACACGCACGAAGCCTAGCACGGCGCCCGCGCGGCCGTGGACCACCTTCTCGGCGAGGGCGGCCCACGCCTGGCGCGAGCCGCCCCGACCCGCCCCATCACATCGCCTGATCGAGCGGCGTGTACTCGAGGCGGTGGGCCTTCGCGACCGCCTCGTAGACGCACTTGCCACCCACCGTGTTGAGTCCGGCGGCGACGTGGCGGCTCTTCTTGATCGCACCCGCGACACCCTCCTTCGCGATCAGCAGCGCGTGCTGCAGGGTCGCGTTGGTGAGCGCGATGGTCGAGGTGCGCGGCACGGCGCCCGGCATGTTGGCCACGCAGTAGTGCACGATGCCCTCCTCGATGAAGGTCGGGTTCTCGTGGGTGGTCGGGCGGCAGGTCTCGATGCAGCCACCCTGATCGACGGCGACGTCGACGACCACGCTGCCGTCCTCCATCGCGCGCAGGTGCTCGCGGGTCACCAGCGTCGGCGCAGCGCCGCCGGGCAACAGCACCGCGCCGACGACCATGTCGGCCTGCGTCACCTCGCGCATGATGTTCTCGGGGTTGCTGTAGAGGGTCTCGATCGCGTTGCCGAAGACGTCCTCGAGGTACAGCATGCGCTCGGCGTTGACGTCGAGCACGGTCACGCGCGCGCCGAGGCCGATGGCGATGCGCGCGGCCGCGGTGCCGACCACACCACCGCCGAGGATGACGACCTGGCCGCGACGGGTGCCCGGGATGCCGCCGAGCAGCAGGCCCTTGCCGCCCTTCTCGCGCTCGAGGCACGACGCGCCGACCTGCGAGGCCATGCGGCCGGCGATCTCGCTCATCGGACGCAGCAGCGGCAGCCCGCCGTGATCGTCGGTGATGGTCTCGTAGGCGACGCCGGTGACCTTCTTGGCCAACAGCTCGCGGGTGAGCTCGGGGAACGCGGCCAGGTGGAGGTACGTGTAGAGGGTGAGGTTCTCGCGGAAGTACGCGAACTCGCTCGGCAGCGGCTCCTTCACCTTGATGACCATGTCGGCGCTGGCCCAGACGTCGGCCGCGGCGGGCACGATGGTCGCGCCGGCGTTGTTGTACATCTCGTCGGTGAAGCCCGACGACAGGCCTGCACCCTGCTCGACCAGCACGGTGTGACCACCGGCCGTGAAGGCTTGCGCACCGGCGGGGCTGCAGCCGACGCGGTACTCGTGGGTCTTGATCTCCTTGGGAACGCCGATGCGCATGGTGGGACGACTCGCTGTTGGTTGGGGCCGCACGGTTCGAGGTGCGGTGGAGCTCGTGGCCGACGACCTCGGCAGTGAGGGCGTCGGTTCGACGCGCGGACGATACCGCTTCGGCCCACCGCGCGGCAGGGCACCGCGGGTCGCCCGCGGCGTCGGTCGCCTTGAGCCTGCGCACGGACGGGTGGCACCGCCGCTGCGCACGCCCCAGCGCGTCAGCGCGCGGCCAGCAGCGCGCCCGCGAGCTCGAGGAAACCCGCGGACTCGGCCTGCGCGCACACCCAGCGCGGCATCGCCGGCATGAACGCGGCCTGCCGCAACACGTCGGCGGTGCCGACCGTGACACCGAAGCGACCGGCGACGAACAAGCCGGCGTCGTTGGGTGCATCGCCGATGGTCGCGATCGCAGCGCCCGGCACACCAGCGGCACGCAGCAGCGCCGCGCCCTTGTCGGGTCGCACGTGGGTGACGTGGACGTGCACGCTCGACCAGGTCGCGAACAGCCCTGCGTCCGCGACGCGCGCGGCGAGCTCGGCGAGCACCTCGGCCTCGCGGTGCTCGCGTTCGAAGGCCACGTCGACCACGCGAAACGGATCATCGGCGGTCGAGCGCAGCGTGAGCCCCGACGCGCGGCCGAGATCCAGCGCCTGGGCGCGCAGTCGGTCGCGATCGACCGCCGGCACCAGCAGCACGGGCGGCGTGTCGGGGACGATCTCGACCATGCCGTTCTCGGCGATGCCGCGCCGCACCCCCGGCAGGTAGCGAACCAGGCCGAGGACCTCGCCGCTGGGCCGCCCGCTCACGGGCATCACCTCGATGCCGGCCTGCACCAGGCGCGCAATCGCGGCGACGACCTCGGGATCGAGCCCGTCACCCTTGGTCAGGGTGCCGTCGACGTCGGTGGCCAGCAGCGTGACTCCACCCAGGATCCGCCGCCGCGCGTCCGCGTCGAGGCTGCGCAAGGGTTCGGGGTCGCTCATCGTCGGGGCAGCCGCGTCGTCCACGAGGTGGCAAGCCCATAGCACGATCCATCGGTACCCCGGTGACGGCGCGACCGTGATAGTTTGTGCGATAGCGCCATGCCGCTCGACCTCGAGCCCGGTGATGTCTACGCGGGCACCATTCGCATCGTCCGGGTGATCGGCGTGGGCTCGTTTGCGCGGGTGTACGAGGTCGAGGTCCCGGGCCACGACCAACGCCTCGCGCTCAAGCTGACGCGCGAGCCCGTGACCGCCGGTGATCAGGCCCAGCGCGCGCTGCGGGAGATCACGATCCTGCGCACGCTGACCAACCCGCACGTGGTGCGGACGTTCGACTGCGGCCTGCGCCCCGACGGCCACATCTACCTGCTGATGGATCTGCTCGAGGGCTCGAGCCTCGACGTGTGGCACGACTTCAAGGCGCCGCTGCATCCGGCGCAGGCGGTGACCATCGTCCACCAGGCCTGCCTCGGCCTCGCGGAGGCGCACGCGATGGGCATCGTGCACCGCGACGTGAAGCCGGAGAACGTGTTCGTCGAGCGGGACGGCCAGATCAAGATGCTGGACTTCGGGCTCGCGCGCTCGTTCGACGGCACGCCGGTGGTCGGGGTCAACGCCAGCGAGGCGCACCTGGTGGTCGGCACGCCGCACTACAGCCAGCCGGAGCAGCTTCGCACCCGTGTGCTCAGCCCCGCGTCCGATGTGTACAGCCTGGCGATGATCCTCTACGAGCTGCTCAGCGCGCGCGCGCCGTTCTGGGACGATCGCAGCCTCGCCGAGGTCAAGCACGACCTGCGCAACGAGCCCGCCGCGTGGCTGCGGGCGCACATGGGCACCCAAGCCGTGCCGCTCGATCGCCAGCCCGGCTGCGAGGACCTGCCCGAGGCGCTGGTCCGCGGCATCGAGCGCGCGCTCGACAAGGATCCCCACCGCCGCCCGCCCAACGCCGGTGCGCTGGCCAACATCCTCGGCCTGGTCCTTCACCGCGACATGGGCATCCCGGTCGCGGCCACGCTGCGGGTGCTGCACCCCGACGACAGCCTCGACGACCGGCTGTTCCTGCCGGGCTCGTATCGCATCGGCTCGGGCGCGCGCTGCGAGATCAAGCTGCGCGACGATCGCGTGCCGCACATCCACGCCGTGCTCGAGTGGAGCGGCGTGCCCAACCGACCGCACCTGCGCCCGCTGGGCGAGGGCGGCCTCGTGCGGGTCAACGACCACCCCATCTCGCACCCGGTCGAGCTCGGCGAGAACGACGAGTTCAGCGTGGGTCAGACCCGCATGGCCGTGGTGATCTGAGTCGTCGACGAACGCGAAGCGTTCACCCACGACGACGGCAAGGAGCGCAGCGATGGGGGCCGCGCGTCCCGGCTCGCTTGGTCGCGCTGGGTTCGCGCGCGCGGGGCTTCAGAAGAGGCCGCGCAGCTTCGCAGCATCGGTCGCGACCTCGGCCCCCGCTCGCGCCAGCAGCCCGGCGATCGTCAGCGCGCCGGGACCGAACGCGATCCAGCGATGGGGCGCGACGGCCTCGGCGTAGGCCGCCACCAGCTCGCGCGCACGCACGGTCGCCAGCGACTCCGTGCAGCCGAGCCCGATCACCACGCCGGGGTGACGCGTGCAGGCATCGTGCAGCACGCCCGGCGCCACCCTGGCGCCGAGCCATACCACGCGCAGGCCCGCAGCCTGGGCCGCGAGCGCGAGCTGGCCGACCGGCACCAGCTCGTCGTCGCCGTCGAACGCACCGACCAGCGCATGGGCCTCGGCGCGCGCCGGCTGGCCCATGCGCACGACGTCGCGCACCGCGTGGGCGAGCAGCTCGCCGAACATGCGGTGCTCACCGCGATCGCGGGCGCCCGCGATCCAGTCGTTGCGCAGCTGCGCCCAGGCCGGCTCGATGACCGCCGCCATCGCCTCCGCGGGACTGCCGACCATCAGCGCACCGCGCAGGCGCTGCTCGAAGCGCTCGAGCGCGTCGAAGCTCTCGCCCCGCACGGTCGCGAGCGCGGTCGCCGACGGCGGTGCGATCCCAGGCGGGCGCACCGACGCTGCGCTCGCCACCGCGTCGTCGGCCTCGGCCAGCACTGCCGCGACCGCCTCCGCCGCAGCGACACCGCCATCGCACAGCGCACGCACCCGCACGATGCGGGCCACATCGGCATCACTGTAGAGACGATAGGCCGACGCGGTGCGCTCGGGCGCCGGGAAGCCATAGCGGTGCTCCCACGCGCGCAGCGTCGAGGCAGGGACACCGGTGAGCTCTGCGACGGTCTGGATGCGGTAGCGACCGCTGCGCGCCAGCACGGAGGTGGAATCGTCGGTCATGGCCTCCGCAAAGTCTACTCGCAGGGTTGTGCAAAGTCCATGGCGACCCACGCGCATACATCAAAACTGTTAAATTACATATATTTAAAAACTTTCCGCAGAAACATTGCGCACGCCCGATCCAACCCTACGCAAGGTCCGTATCAGGTCTCGAAGCGGCCGGCGACCGGCCCCCAAGAAAGCGAGACAGGCCATGACGACGACCCACCACCTCCCCTACTCCCTCCGGTTCATCCTCGGCACCTGCGCGGCGCTGGCGAGCGGCTGCTACCAGAACGACGGCTCGCGTCTGATGGACGACGACGGCTCGAGCAGCGACGACGGTGGCGCGCCGACCGAGACCGACGACGGCGCCGGCGACGACGGCGGCAGCGACGACGGCAGCACCAGCGACGGCGACGTCGACCCGCCGGCCCCCGGCATGGTGAAGATCCGCGTCATCCACGGCTCGCCCGGCGCGCCCGCGGTCGACGTGTACATCGCCGGCGAGGCCTCGCCGGTGATCGCGGGGCTCGACTACACCGAGACCTCGAGCTGGCTCGAGGTGCCCGCCGGGACCTACGCGTTCGACATCCGCGCGGCCGCGGCCGCGCCCAGCGATGCGCCGGCGTACAGCACCGGCAATCTCGAGCTGCCCGAGGGCGCGATGGTGTCGGCACTCGCGGCCGGCGTGCTACCGGCGGGACCCGACGCGCCGGTGCCGTCGGGCTCGGCCTTCCGCGTGATCCCGATCGTCGAGGCGTTCGACGCCGCCAACCCGGGCAAGGCCCGCGTGCGGGTCGTGCACGCCGGCAGCGATGCGCCCGAGGTCGGGCTCGACGTCGGCAACGACGGCGTGATCGAGGTCGACGGCCTCGCACGCTTCGGTGACACCGGCGCGGCCGGAGTGCTGCTGCCGGCCGGCGACGCGCTGTCGCTCGGCATCACCGCCGATGGCGAACGCGTGACCGCGTTCGAGCTGCCCGCGCTCGCCGACGGCGGCAACGTGCTGGTCGTCGCCACCGGCCTGCTCGGTCGGCTGCCCCGCGAGACCCAGGGCTTCGGGCTGCTGGCGATCAACGACACCGGCACCATCGGGTTCATCAAGCAGAACCCGACCGTCTACGCGCTGCACGCCGGCCCCGACGCCCCGGAGGTCGACCTGTGCGTCGGCAACGACGCCATCGCGACGCACCTCGAGTTCGGCGAGATGCAGGCCGCCCAGGTGCCGCCGGGCGACTACACCATCGACGCCTTCGTCGCGCCGAGCGGCTGCGCCGGGACCCCGGCGATGAGCGACGTGGTCGAGGGGCTCGTGGCCGGCGAGCGCTACCTCGTGGTCGCAACCGGTGAGCTCGCGCCGGTGATGGGCGAGCCGCCGCTGCAGCTGCAGGCGTACGCCGATCGCTTCGCGCTCGACCAGCCAGCGATGGCGGCGCTGCAGCTGGTCCACGCCGCCTCGGCGCCCGAGGTCGACGTCGGCATCGTGACCGGCGAGGTGATCGAGAACGGCAACCTCATCTCGCCCGATCTCAAGTGGCCGGCGACCAGCGCAGAGCTGATGGTGCAGCCGCTGACCTACCAGATCGGCTTCGCCGCCGCTGGCACGCCCACGCCGATCCATCCGCTGGTCGACTTCCACGTGCCGGCCGGCTCCGGTGCGCGCGCGTTCGTGGTGGCCGCCGGTGATCTGCTGCCGGAGTCGACCGAGGCCGGCTTCCGCCTGCTGGTCGTCGACACCTCGAGCTCGCCTTGGCAGATCGGCTCGATCCTCCCCAACCCGTGAGTCCGGCGATGGCCACGGCGATGGCCATGTTCGTGCCCCCCAACGGACGACACAGGTGGTCCGGTCCGGTCGCGTGCGTCGCTCCGGACCGGATCACCTGCGCGCGCATGGCCACCGCGCCGGCGCACGGCCGCATCTGGCGCAGCGCCGCATCTGGCGAGCCCGCGCGCGCCCGTGCGAACATCCCTCGACGCTACGCCCTCCCCGCGACGGATCGACATGAGCACGACGCAGCGCGACGACGAGCCCACCACCGTGGGCGGAGCCGACGCCGACGACGACCTCCACGTCGACGGTGAGCTGCTGCCACCGCAGCTGGGCGATCGCTTCGCGGTGCGTCGCCTGCTCGGCACCGGCGCCCACGGTGCGGTGTGGGAGGTCTTCGACCACGGTCACGCCCGCGTGCTCGCGCTCAAGAGCCTGCTGCGGGTCGACCCCGAGGAGCTGGTGCGATTCAAGCGAGAGTTCCGCATCGTCGGCGGTGTGGTCCACCCCAACCTCGTCACCCTGCACGAGCTGTTCGTGGAGGCCGGCCAGGCCTGGCTCACCATGGAGCTCGTCGACGGCATCGACTTCCTCTCGTGGGTGCGCGACGACGATCAGCCCGGCGGCGGGGTCGACGAGCTGCGCCTGCGCGACGCGCTGCTGCAGCTCGCGCGCGCCCTGGTCGCGCTGCACGCCCACGGCATCCTGCACCGCGACCTCAAGCCCTCCAACGTGTTGGTGCGCGCCGATGGGCAGGTGCGCGTCGCAGACTTCGGGCTCGCGCGGGCGATCGCCAGCGATGACGACAGCGGCGTCGCCGGCACGCCGGCGTACATGTCCCCCGAGCAGGCCGCGAACCTCGAGCTCACCGCCGCCAGCGACTGGTACGGCGTGGGCGTGATGCTCTACGAGGCCCTCACCGGCGTGCGACCGCACCGCGGCCTGCGGGGGGTCGAGCTGCTGATGGCCAAGCAGGTCGGTCATCCCGGACCGCCGTCGGCGGTGTGTGCCGTGCCCGCGGATCTCGATCGCCTGTGCGAGGCGTTGCTGTCGCGCGACGCGGCCGCGCGGCCGACCGGCGCCGAGGTGCTCGATCGCCTCGACCGACCGACCCGCATCGCCGCCGACGCGCGCGCGCTGCCCTGCGCCCGCCCCGACGTGTTCGTCGGGCGCGAGCACGAGCTGGCCACGCTCGAGCGCGCGCTGCGTCGCGTGCGGCAGACTGCCAGCGCCACGGTGGTGGTCATCGAAGGTGACTCCGGCACCGGCAAGAGCGCGTTGCTGCGACGCTTCACCGCCGACGTCGCGGGGCCCGATGTGGTGGTGCTGAGCGGCCGCTGCTACGAGCGCGAGTCGGTGGCCTACAACGGACTCGACGAGCTGATCGACGGGCTGCGAGAGCACCTGTTGTCGCGCGGCGGCGTCACACCGTTCGTCGGCGCTGGTGCGCTCGGGCGGCTGTTCCCCGTGCTCGCCGACGTGCCCGGCATCGCCGACGCCCCCACGCCCCGCGTCGAAGATCCCCTCGAGCTGCGGCGACAGGCCATCGACGGCCTGCGCGAGCTGCTGCTGCGGGTCGCGACCGCGCGCACGCTGGTGCTCGCGCTCGACGACCTGCAGTGGTGCGACGACGACACCGCCGCGATGCTGCTCGAGCTGCTGCGACCGCGGCATCGTCCGCCCGCGCTGGTGGTCGCGTGCATCCGCTCCGACGCGACCCAGCCCGGCGCCATGCTGTCGCTCGTCACGGGCTTGCAGTCGATGGCCCAGGTGCTCGGTCTGGCGCAGGTCCAGCTGGGGCCGATGTCGCCCGAGGACGCGACCGCGGTCGCGCTGGCGATGCTGCCCGCGAGCTCCGAGCGCGAACGCCTGGCCCGCAGCATCGCGCAGGAGTGCCAGGGCTCGCCGCTGTTCGTGGCGGAGCTCGTGCGTCACAGCGCGTGGCCCCGCGAGGGTGCGCCGCGACCACAGCTCGACGCGGTGATCCGAGCCCGCGCGGCCACCCTCCCGGCGCCCGCGCGTCGCGTGCTCGAGACCCTCGCGGTGGCCGCGAGACCGCTGGCACCCCCGCTGCTCCTGGCGGCCGCCGATGCCCACGAGCAGGGCCTCGAGACGCTGGCGCTGCTGCGCAGCCAGGGCTTCGTGCGCAGCCGCGGCCTGCCGCGCGGCGATGGCCTGCCGCGCGGCGATGGCCTGCCGCGCGGCGATGGCCTGCCGCGCGGCGACGGATCGCGCCCCAGCACCTCGCTCCTCCGCGGCGACGCCCGTGCCGCCGACGGCTCGCGCGAGCCGGCGGGGCCCGAGCCCGGCGAGCGCGAGGAGCCGCTGCTCGAGTGCTACCACGACCGCATCGTCGCCGGCATCCGCGGCATGATGACGGACGCGACCGCGCGTGCGCGTCATGCAGCGCTCGCGCTGCAGCTCGAGCGCTGCGCGGCCGACCCCGAGGACATCGCGTTCCACCTCGAGGCCGCCGGCGAGCCGGCGCGCGCGTGCGTCCACCTGCGACGCGCCGCAGCGCTCGCCGACGCCACGCTCGCGTTCCACCGCGCAACGCGGCTGTACCGGCGCGCGCTGGCGCTGCTGTCGACCGACGACCCCGCGCGCCACGGCGTCGAGCGGGCGCTGGCCGACACGCTGGCCCGCGACGGTCGCGGCACCGAGGCCGCCGCGGCCTACGTCACCGCGGCCGCCAGCGCACCACCGCAGGACGTGCCGGAGCTGCGCCGCGCCGCCGCCGAGCAGCTGCTGCGCAGCGGCCGGCTCGACGACGGGCTCGTGCTGCTCGGCGAGCTGCTCACCACCATCGGCGTCGCGATGCCACGCGGCCCCAAGCGCGCACTCGCGGCCCTCGTCGCCGCGCGGACGCAGCTGCGCCTGCGCGGGCTCGAGTTCGAGGAGCGCGCAGAGCCGCGGGTCGATCGCGAGCAACTGCTGCGCATCGACGCCACCTGGGCGGCCGCGACCGGCTTGCTGCAGTCGTCGGTGCTGCTCGGGCAGTACTTCCAGTCGCGCCACCTGCTACTCGCGCTGCAGGGTGGTGAGCCACGCCGAGTCGCGCGCGCGCTCGGGCTCGAGACGCTCTACGTCGGCACCTCGGGGACCGCCGCGGGGGCCCACTACGACGCCCTGCGAGAGCGCGTCGAGGGACTGTGCCGTCGCGTCGGCGACCCGCAGGCCCAGGGCGTGGTCGGCATGGCGACCGGCGTCGCCGAGGTCTACCGCGGGCGCTTCGCGGCCGGCCGCGATCGACTCTCGGAGGCCGAGACGATCCTGCGCGAGCGCTGCGTGAACGTGCACTGGGAGCTCGGCATGGTCCGCACGTTCCTCGCGACCTCGCTTTTCTACACCGGCGAGCTGGCGCGACTGCGGCAGGTGGTCGAACACGCGGTGCGCGACGCCGACGAACGCGACGACATGCACGCGCTCTTGATGCTTCGCATCGCCAACGAGACCATGGTGCGACTCGCCGACGACCGCGTCGACGAGGGCTTGGTGGAGATCGAGCGCCTGGCGCAGCACTGGGCGGTGTCGCTGTCGACCGCGACCTACGCCTTCGTGGTCGCACTCGCGCGCTCGCGACTGCTGCGCTACGCCGGCGACGGCGTGGCCGCGCTGGTCGCCATCGACGAGCGCTGGCGAGCGATCGAGCGCTCGTTCATGCTCACCAAGCAGCCGCTGCGGATCTTCATGCTGCACGACCGCGGCTGCGCGGCGCTGGCCGCCGCGCAGGCGTGCACCGGCAAGGCGCGCAGCGACGCGCTGGACCGCGCGCGCGCCGACGCGCGGCGGCTGTGGGACGAGTCGACCCGCTGGGCCCGCGCGATGGCGCTGCCGCTGTTCGCGTCGCTGCACGCGGCCGACGGCGAGCCGGCCCGCGCGCTGCAGACCACCACGCAGGCCGAGCGAGCCTTCGTCGAGCAGGGCATGCCGCTGCACGCCGCGTCCGCGCTGCGCCGCCGCGGCGAGCTGGAGGGCGGTGCGCTCGGCGTCGACATCATCGCGACCGCCGACGCCGCGCTCGCCGGCCACGGCGTCGCGCGACCGGTCGCGTTCGCGCGGCACCTGCTGCCGCCGGTGGTCGGCTGGTAGCCGCGGACGGCCCCAAAAAGCCCACGACACCACGGGGCAGTGGCCGCGGCGGGCCGACACAAGGTAGCTTCGCCCCCGCATGAGCCGTGTTCCCGACAAGCCGAGCCTCGACGGGCTCGAGGACAAGTGGGCCAAGACCTGGGAGACCGACGCGACCTATCGCTTCGATCGCGCGCACAGCCGCGACGAGGTGTTCGCGATCGACACCCCGCCGCCGACCGTGTCGGGGTCGCTGCACGTCGGCCACGTCTTCAGCTACACGCACACCGATACCATCGCCCGCTACTGGCGGATGCGCGGCAAGGCGGTGTTCTATCCCATCGGCTGGGACGACAACGGCCTCGCGACCGAGCGGCGCGTGCAGAACTTCACCGGTGTGCGCTGCGATCCGCGGCTGCCGAAGGACCCCAGCTTCACGGCACCGTTTCGCGGTGACGTGCCCAAGGACCACCGCGCGATCGCGGTGAGCCGGCCCGACTTCGTCGAGCTGTGCTTCGAGGTCACCGCGCTCGACGAGCAGGCCTTCGAGGCGCTGTTCCGCAAGCTGGGCCTCTCGTTCGACTGGGGCCTGCTCTACACCACCATCGGCGCCGACGCGCGACGCGTCAGCCAGCGCGCGTTCCTGGGCAACCTCGCCCGCGGCGAGGCCTATCAGCAGGACGCGCCCACGCTGTACGACGTCGACGAGCGCACCGCGGTCGCACAGGCCGAGATGGAGGACCGCGAGGTCCCAGGCGCCTATCACACGCTGCTCTTCCACCGTGACGACGGCGCCGGCGATCTCCGCATCGACACCACCCGACCCGAGCTGCTGCCATCGTGCGTGGCGCTCGTCGCCCACCCCGACGATCCCCGCTACCAGCCGCTGTTCGGCAAGACCGTGCGTACGCCGCTGTTCGGCGTGCAGGTGCCGGTGCTCGCCCACCGCCTGGCCGACCCCGAGAAGGGCACCGGCATCGCGATGATCTGCACCTTCGGCGACATGACCGACGTCACCTGGTGGCGCGAGCTGGCGCTGCCCTCCCGTGCACTCATCGGCTTCGACGGACGCTTCCTCGCCGAGCCGCCGGCATGGATCGAGTCCGAGGCCGGCCGTGCCGCATACGCCCAGCAGGCCGGACTCGCGGCCAAGGCCGCCGCCAAGAAGGTGGTCGAGCTGCTGCAGGCGTCGGGCGAGATGGTCGGTGACCCGCGCCCGATCAGCCATCCGGTGAAGTTCTACGAGCGTGGGTCGCGACCGCTCGAGATCGTCGCGACCCGCCAGTGGTACATCCGCAACGGCGGCCGCGACGAGCAGCTGCGCGAGCGCCTGGTCGCGCGCGGCGGCGAGCTCACGTGGCACCCGGCGTACATGCAGCACCGCTACGACAACTGGGTCGGCGGGCTGTCGGGCGACTGGCTCATCAGTCGCCAGCGCTACTTCGGCGTGCCGATCCCGGTGTGGTACCGCATCGACGACGCCGGCAACACGCTGCACGACCAGGTGCTGGTGCCCGAGGCGTCGCGGCTGCCCATCGATCCCTCGACCGATTGCCCCGCGGGCTTCACCGAGGCGCAGCGCGGGGCGCCGGGCGGCTTCATCGGCGATCCCGACGTGATGGACACCTGGGCGACCTCCTCGCTCACGCCGCAGATCGCCGGCAAGTGGGGCACCGACGACGACCTCTTCGGCCGCGTGTTCCCGATGGACATGCGACCGCAGGCCCACGACATCATCCGCACGTGGCTGTTCGCGACGATGGTCCGCAGCCACCACGAGCACGGCACGCCGCCGTGGAAGCACGCCGCGCTGTCGGGTTGGATCCTCGACCCCGATCGCAAGAAGATGTCGAAGAGCAAGGGCAACGTCGTCACGCCGATGCACCTGCTCGAGCAGTACGGATCCGACGCGGTGCGCTACTGGTCGGCGAGCGGGCGGCCCGGCACCGACACCGCGTTCGACGAGGGCCAGATGAAGATCGGCCGCAAGCTCGCGATCAAGCTGCTGAACGCCAGCCGCTTCGCGCTGGGCTTGGGCGAGCCGGCCGCGGGCGCGAAGGTCTGCGAGCCGCTCGACGCCGCACTGCTGGCCCGGCTGGCGGCGCTGGTCGACGAGGCCACGGCCGCGTTCGAGGCCTTCGACTACGCACGCAGCCTCGAGCGCACCGAGTCGCTGTTCTGGTCGTTCACCGACGACTATCTCGAGCTCGTCAAGCACCGCGCCTACGGCGGCCACGGCGAGGCCGCGGCCGACTCCGCCAAGCTCACGCTGCGGCTGGCGCTCGACACCCTGCTGCGGCTGTTCGCGCCGGTGCTGCCCTACGTCACCGAGGAGGTGTGGAGCTGGTGGCGCGAGGGCTCGATCCATCGCGCCGCGTGGCCGAGTGCGGCATCGCTGCGCGAAGCGGCCGGCGACGGCGACCCGCTCGCACTCGAGCTGGCCGGTGGTGTGCTCGGCGAGGTCCGCCGCGCCAAGACCGAGGCCAAGCGCGCGCTCGCGACCGAGGTCGCGAGCGTCACGGTGTCGGACGCTGCCGATCGCATTGCGATCGTCACCGCAGTTGCACGCGACGTGTGCGACGCCGGAAAGGTGCAGCGCATCGACTACGAAGTCGGTGCGCAGAAGGTCACCGTCGTGCTCGTCGCCGACGGCTGAGCTAGCAATCGGCCGCGAAGACCCCGTCGCCGCAGTCCCACGCCTGCCCCACGCAGGTCGCGTCGTAGAGCTCGAAGCTCTCGCAGGTGTCGACGCACGGCGCGGGGTCGGGCCCGCAGGGCTGGTCGCAATCGATGTGCACGATGCCGGCGTCGCAGTGCCACACCGCCTGCTCGCAGGTGGCCTCACCGATCGCCGCGCCGCCGCAGGCCTCGACGCAGGCCATCGAGCCCCCCTCGCAGGCACCACTGCAGGCATCGAGCAGCACGCCGTCGCCGCAGTCCCAGCCATCGTCGACGCAGGTCGCGGGATAGATCTCACCCTCGTCACACGCGACCACGCACTCGAGCGGCTCGGCACCCTCGCACGGCGCACAGCTCGAGCCCAGCACGCCGACGTCGCAGACCCACGACGCGCCGTCGCAGCGCGCGAGCCCGCCGGCGAGGCCACCCTCGCAGTCGACCACGCACTCGGGCGCGACGCCGGGGCAGACGCCGCAGGCGTCGCGCGCAGTGCCCTCGTCGCAGCTCCAGACCCCGTCGACGCATTCGGCGTCGTAGCCGGCCGCCGGTGCGCCATCGGGACCATAGGCCTCGTCGCAGCTGGTCACGCACACCGTCGGTGCGTCGAGACACGCGACCTCGCAGTCGTCCGCAACCAGGGCGGCGCCGCAGCTCCAGGCCCCGTCGACGCCGCACACCGCGTCGACGATCGTGGCGTCGGCGCAGTCCTGCACGCACAGTGGCTGCAGGCCGCCGCACGCGGCGTCCTCGCTGGCGCCCGGGCTCGCGCGACAGGCCACCAGCGCCGTGAGCAGAGCGAGTGAGCATCGCATCGTCATGCCGTTCCCCTTCATCGATCGAGCTTCTCCGCCTCGACGTAGCCCCACTTGCGCGCCGCCGGCGAGTACACGTAGACCCAGTGCCCGCCCGAGCGCGTGATGCCGGTGACGTCGACGTGCCACTCGGCGAACACGTTGCCGACCACGAAGTTCGCACGGTCGCGCAGGGTGCCGTTCTTCCGCAGGCGCACGCCGTGCTGCACGATCGCGGTGGGCCCCTGATCGTAGTCGACCTCGCGCCACCCCGACGACGCGACGTGGCTCCGTCCCTGCCGCACGCGGCTCGGTACCGGGATGCCGGCGGGGTAGTCCTTCTGCGTCTTCGACCTGCCGATGCAGCTCTTGCGGGTGAAGCCCCACCACGGAAAGCGCTTGCGCGACCGCGAGGGATCGCTGACCACCGCCCAGGTGTCGTTGACGTTGTAGCGCCAGATGACGGTGTCACCCTTGGGGATGGTCCAGCCCAGCTTCTGGCCCTTCACGCCGGGCTTGGGATAGTTGGGATAGACCACGCAATCGTGCTCGGCCTCGTAGACCACGAACAGCTTGGCCTTCGCAGCCGACAGCTGCGCCGGCGCCAGGGCCAGGGCCGCGGCCGCCAGCGCGATGCATGCGGAGGATCGACGGAGGATCGACGGTGACATGGATGAACCCTCTTCGGGGACGATGGGGATCGAGGAGATCGCGGCGCGTCCGCGGCTCATGGGATGAACGGCTGCGAGCAGAAGCCGCCGATACACACCGCGTCGTCGTCGCAGCAATCGGCCGCGCTCTCGCACGCGTCGTCCTGCTGCGCGCACGACTGCGGCTCGCCGCAGACGTTGCCGCCCGAAGCCTCGTCGTAGATGCAGAAGCCCTCGCAGCACTCGTAGCCCGCCTCGCACGAGGCGCCGAGCGCCTTGCAGGGGCTGAGCGCCCAGCTACCGCGCATGTTGTGATCGTCGGGCGATTGCCCGGGCAGCCAGAACGCCGGGTGGCTGGGGTCACCGCCGGCGGTCGGGCTCGCATCGATCGCGGTGACCCACAGCTGCTTGCGCCGGGTGGTCGGATCTTCGTCGACCAACAGGTTGCCGTAGGCCCGCTCCGAGACGAACACCAGCCAGAAGTAACCGCCCGCGGCGACCGGCGAGAAGGTTGGCTCGTAGCTGGCGTGACGCTGTGAGGCCGGCACCGCGTCGCCGCCGTTGGCAGCCGCCAGCAACAGCGCCGTCTCGCCCGCGGTGTCGACCAGCCACAGCTCACCGTCGGCACCGCGGGTGCGCGACGCGGTCGCACGACCGAATGCGATCCACTGCGAGTCGGGCGAGAACGTCGGATACGTGATCGTCGGCCGCGTCGCGTCCTCGCTGACGACCTGCCGCAGGTTGGAGAACTGCGGGGTGTCGACGTCGACGTCGGCCAGCCACAGCGACGAGTGGGTGAAGTCGAGGCCGTTGCCGTCGCTGCGCACGCCGAACGCGACGGTGTGGCCGTCGGGGGCCCACGCCGGGTGCACCGGCGTGCCGCCGGGGGCCTCGAGCGTTGCCAGCGGCACGTCGTCGCCCGCCCAGCTCAGCAGCATCGAGGTCGGCGTGAAGGTCTCGTCCTGCCACTGTCGCCACAGCACGTAGTCGCCTTCGGGCGAGATCGCCTGGAAGCCCGACGATTGCGACGATCCCATCAGCGACAGGCCGGTGGTCGCGTCGAACACCGACCACGGGCTGGCGCCGCCGTCACGCGACGCGACGATGGTGCTGCCGTCGCGCGAGACGCTGTGGCAGGCGACGCACTGGCCCGGCTGCTTCTCCAGGAAGGTGCTGGGCGCCGACTCGCCGGGTCGGATGCGCACGACGTCGCCGAGGTTGACGGCCCAGTAGTAGATCGAGCCGCGGAGGTTGGCGGTCGACAGCGTCCAGGTCTGCGCGCGTGGCAGATAGGCCTGGGTGCCGTCGTGCCGCTGCAGCTCGAGCGTCACGTCGCCGACCACCGAGTCGGTCAGCGTGCGCCATACGTCCTGCGGCACGCTCGGCATGGTGTAGCGCGACGGCGGCGGCGAGGTGGCGTAGCCGGTGAAGTCGAAGGTATTGGCGACCAGGCGCACGCGGTACACGTCGCCCGCACCGCCGCCGTTCCACATCAGCTGCGGGGCTGCGAGACCCCGCGGGAACACGGTGCGATCGTAGGGATACGCCAGCTCGAGTGCGGGATCGGGCAGCACCGCGTCGTCGAACGCCTGCGCGACGCCGGGGCCCACGCCCTCGGGGTCGTCGACCAGCACCAGCCGGATGCTCGCGAGGGTCTCGGCCTCACCCGCGGACGCCGCGAAGCGCACGGTGCCGGTGCCGCCGGCCAGACCCGTCGCGGCCAACCCCGCGCCGTCGAAGGTCGCGAGGTCGGGGCGATCGAACCCCCACGTGCCCGACAGCGGCACGCGCTCGCCCTCGGCGGTGACGCCATGGGCGGCGAACGGCAGCGCCGGCGGCAGCACGCCTTGCACGATCTCGATCACCGCGTTGGCGGGCTCGATCTCGATCGACACCACCTCGACCTCGCCGTCGTCGCCGCTGCCCTTCGTGTCGGATCCGTCGGTGTCGCCCGGCACGATGCCAGCATCGGCCTCCCCCCCGAGGCTCGCGATCGCACCCGGCGCTTCGACCCCGCAGGCGGCGAGCGAGGTCGTGAGCATGGCGCGCGCGATTCGACCGAACTTCGACGGTGTCATCCAACATCCACGGGCCGACGAGCTGCCCTCGTCCCCTCGACGCGCGCACCGGCGATGGCTCCCATCGCGATCGCGCAATCTGTCGCAGACGGGCTCCAGAACCGCCCTGTGACTCCGTCCGCGACCAAGCGCAGCTGCCGCATGCGATCGCGACGCAGGGCATCACCGCCGCCGGCACGCACGGGTACGATGGTTCGAACGCGATGGACGCGACACTGCGCGCAGAGCTGCTCGTCGACGCGGCGCCACCGGCCGCCGCGGCGGCCCTGCGCGACGATCCTGCGCTGTGCGAGCAGCTGCTCGCGCGCTGCCGCGAGGCGCTCGCCGCGATGCCACCGGCGGCGCTCGACCCCGCGAGCTTCGCAAGCTACGTCGGTCGGCGCTTGCCCACCGATGCCGAGCGGGCGCTCATCGAGCGCATCGCGGTCGACGACCTCGCGCTCGCGTGCGCGTGCGTAAACGGAGCCCCGCACGCGCCCGCGCGCCTGCGCGAGCGTCACCGCGGTGACATCCGACGCGGTCTCGGTCGCATCGCCGACGCCGCCACTGCCGACGAGCTCGAGCAGGCGGTCCTGCGACACCTGCTGGTGGCGCAGGGCGATCGCCCGCCGCGACTGGCCGACTACGCCGGTCGCGGGCCGCTGGGGCGTTGGATCAGCGTGGTTGCCCGCCGCATCGCCCTCGATCACCACCGGCATGCCGACGCCGATGCGGCCACCGGCGACGCCGGCGAGGGCGATGACGCGGGCATCGCCGCGGCCTACGGCGACCCCGAGCTGGCGGCGCTGCGCCAGGGCCCGCGCGACGCGTTCCGCACCGCGTTGGAGGCGGCCGCCGCCGCGCTGCGCCCCCGCGAGCGCAACATGCTCCGCTACGCCTTCGTCCACCAGCTCGGCATCGACGAGATCGCCGGCATCTACCGCGTGAGCAGCTCGACCGCGCGGCGCCAGCTCGCGGCGGTGCGTGCGGAGCTCGTCACCGCCGTGCGCACGCGCATGCGTGAGCTACTGCAGGTCGACGCCGAGGGGCTCGAGCGCGAGCTGGCCGGCATCGAGAGCGCGATGGCGATCACGCTCAGTCGGATCCTCCGCGCGGGGCGTTGACTTCGTCGTCGGGCCACGCGCGCAGCACCGCCTCGAGTTCGTCTCGTGTGGCGTCGTCGAGGGTGTCGGCGGCCTCGGCGAGCGCGGCACGGGCGAGTTCGATGCTCCGGCGCGCGCCCGCGCCGTCGCCCGCGGCGAGCTGCGCATCCGCCAACGACACCCGCGCGGCGGTCAGCTCTGGCGGGCCGAGCTGTTCGCGCAGCGCGATCGCCAGCGCGCGCTCGCGCAGCGGCACCGCCTGCGCCGGCCACCCGCGCAGCTCGGCGACACGCGCGAGGCCCTCGAGCGCGTTGGTGCAGTAGAGGTGGTGCGGGCCCACGGTGCGCTCGAGGGTGCCGAGCGCGTCGCGGAAGCGCCGCTCGGCGGTGTCGATGTCGCCTGCCCGGAGGTCGAACGCGCCCAGGTCGATCTGCGCGAGCGCGACGTCGGGATGCTCGGCGCCGAGCGTGCGCGTGAGGATCTCGAGGCCCCGCGCCATCGAGCTCGCCGCGGCCACGTGGTCACCCAGGCTGTCCTGGGCCAGCGAGAGGTTGATGTAGGCGCCGGCGACATCGTGGTGCCCCTGACCGAGCACCGCCTCGAGTCGATGGACGGCCGCGTCGAAGCCCTCGACGGCGAGCGCCACCTCGCCGCTGTAGTAGTGCACGCCCGCGACGTTGCTCATCAGCATCGCGACGCGGGGGTGGTCCTCGCCGTAGTGCGATCGCACGAGGTCGAGCGCCTGTTCGAAGGCGGCGAGCGCAGCACCCGGATCGCGCTCGACCAGCAAGGTGCCGCGATCGTTGTAGGCGCCCGCGAGTTCCGAGGCCGGCACGTCGCCGCGCGGCTCCAGGCGTTCGATCGCCAGCGACACCGCGGCCAGCGCGTCGTCGATGCGCCCGGCCCCCGCCGCGATGTGGGCCTGCGCGAGCGCGAGTCGGGCGGTCGGCAGCGGGCGCAAGGCAGCGGGCATCCGCGCGATCGCGGACTCGGCGTGCCGCGACCACGCCTCGGCGTCGTCGTAGCGGTTCTCGACCTGGGCGCAGGTGAAGACCCGATGGGTCGCGACCGCGGCCGCGAGCGCATCGAGACCGACCGCCTCGGCGTGCAGGTAGGCCTGCTGTGCCGCGACCCCCTCGCCGACGAAGTCGCCCGCGGCATGCAGCACCAGCGCCTGTTCGGCCAGCGCCTCCGCCCACAGGCCCTCGTCGCTGGCCTCCGCGAGCGCCACCGCCTGCGCCGCGACCGAACGCGCGCCGTCGAAGCGGTGCACCTGCACGAGCGCGGCCGCCTGGGCGATCGCCTCGCGCACGGCGGCCGCGTCGGCGACCGCAACCGTCGCGGTTGGGTGCTCGCTGCAGGCCTCCGGTGCCGGCAGATCGCGGACCGCCGCGCGCAGGTGGTGATCGAGGCTCTCGGCGCGCTCGAGCACGCCGAGCATGGTGTCGAGCTGGACCACCGCGGTCGCGAGGCAGCCGTCGGCGGCCAGCAGCGCCGGCGTGTCGGCGCAGGCGGTCGCGGCCCGGCGTCGCCAGCGATCGACCCACGCGTCGAGCCCCTCGAGCACCGCGGGCGCCTCGGCACGCGCCACCATGGCGGCGATCGTGGCGCGACGATCGACGCTCCAGACTGCATCGAGGTGATGACCCGCCGCCGCGCAATCGACCGCGACCATCGACGGCGCAGGTGCGGTGGCCTCCGCTCGCACGCCGAGCGCCAGCGCGGCCACGCCGAGCACCGCGGTGACGACGAGCGCGCGCGGCAGACGACGCGCACGCTGCAGGGCGGCCACCAACGCCGCCATGTCGGGCCACCGTTGCGCGGGGTCGGGCTCGAGCCCGCGCTCGAGCACCGTGCGCAGGCGCTTGGGCAGCCGGCGGGCGTGGCCCGGGCTCGGACCGGCGCCGGCGATCGCCTCCCACAACGACACGCACAACGCGTATTGATCACTCGCGGGTCCGACGACGCCGCCGTCGCGCTGCTCGGGCGCCATGTACGTCGGCGTGCCGGCGAGCGTCGACGCGTCGGCATCGCTGCTGCCCGGCTTCGAGGCACCGGCGACCGTCGGCGCTGCGATGGTGCGCGCGAGGCCGAAGTCGGTCACGCACACGCGCCCGTCGCGACCGACGAGCACGTTGTCGGGCTTGAAGTCGCGATGCACGAGGCCGGCGGCGTGGGACGCCCCGAGCCCGCGCGCCGCCGCGACGTAGGCCTCGATCACCGCGGCGACGCGGGGCCTCGTGCGCGCGCACCAGCTGCGCAGCGTCTCGCCGTGGATGAGCTCCATCACCAGGTACTCGCCATCGCGGTCCTCGAGCGCACCGCACTCGAACACCGCCACCACGTTGGGGTGGGCCAGCGCCGCCAGTGCCCGCGCCTCGCGGCGCAGCCGTGCAGCCGCGCCTGGGTCGTCGCGATCGGGCCGCAGCAGCTTCACGGCGACGCTTCGCTGCAGCCGCGGATCGAACGCGGCGCACACCACCCCCATGCCGCCGCGGCCGATGCACTGCAGCACCACGTAGCGACCGACCCGCAGCGGCAGCGGCTGCTGTGACCACGACGACGACGACTCGGGTCCGCCACGGGTCGAGGCCACGACGGCAACCCGGGCGCCAGAGCTCTGCTCCCGCACGGCGTGGGCGATCACCGCCGCGCACGCCGGGCAGCCGTCGACGTGCAGCTCGATGCGCTCGCAGCTCGCCGCATCGAGCACGCGGTCGACGTACGCGAGGATCGTATCGACCCCAGGACACCCGACCTCGATGCTCGCGGACGATTGGATTGCGCTCACCCGATCACCCAAGACGCACGCGCGCGCGCCCACGCTCGCACGATGCCCCGGTCGTCACCGCAAAGCCACCGGGATGACGGGGGAAAGCGCGCGACGATGGGGGTCGCGCCCCTGCCGCGCGCACGGCCCGAGGTCGGTGGCGCCGGCCCCGACGCACGGGCGTGAACGCGCGGGCGTCAGGCAGCGCCGTCGCGCCCGCGTCGATCGGCGACGATGCTGCTGCGATCGCCGAGATCGACCCGCTGCGGGTACTTGCCGTCGAAGCAGGCGGCGCAGCGCGGACCGGGCAGCGCGGCGTCCATGGCCTCGATCGGCAGGTACGTCAGCGACTCGACCTCGAGCGCCGCCGCGGCGTCGCGCTCGAGCGCCGCGAGGTCGCCGGCGAAGCGCCGGGCGAACAGCTCCTCCTCGGTCGACATGTCGATGCCGAAGAAGCACGGGTGCAGCACCGGCGGCGCGTGGATGGCGAGGTGCACCGAGGCCGCGCCGGCCTCCCGCAGCAGCGCGTTGACGCGCTTGAGCGTGGTGCCGCGAACGATGGAGTCGTCGACCAACAGCACGCGGCGCCCCTCGATCTCCGACCGCAGCGGGTTGAGCTTGAGCCGCAGCGCCGAGATCCGCGTGAGCGCGTCGGGCATGATGAAGGTCCGACCGCTGTAGCGATTCTTGATGAAGCCCTCGCGCAGGGGCCAGCCCAGCGCCTCGGCCATCGCCGCGGCGGCAGGTCGCGCGGTGTCGGGCACCGGCACCACCACGTCGGCGACGATACCCTTGGCGGTGATGCGCTCCGCGAGCGCGCGGCCGAGGGCCAGGCGCGACTGGTACACCCCGCGCTCGTCGATGATCGAGTCGGGTCGCGCGAAGTAGATGTGCTCGAACACGCACGGGGTCCGCTCGGCCTGCGGCAGCGCGCGGCGGATCACCGGCTCACCGGCGCGCAGGAACAACGCCTCGCCGGGGCTGGGCTCCTCCTGTCGCTCGAAGCCCAGCACGTCCAGCGCGACGGTCTCGCTGGCGCAGATCCAGGCGGTCTCGGGCCCGGCGCCGCGCCGTCCGAGCACCGCCGGCCGGATGCCATTGGGATCGCGGAACACCAGCAGCGTCGGCTTGCCGTCGAGCATCAGTGCCGCGACGATCGAGTAGCTGCCGCGGACGCGCTTGCGGACCTCGCCGAGCGCGGCCATCGCGTCGTCGATGGTGTGGCCCGAGCGCCGCGCGAGGTTCAGCGCGTCGGCGAACTCGCACATCACCGGCTCGACGTCGCACTGCGAGAGCAGGTGGATCGAGCGCTCGCGCAGCGAGTCCTTGAGCTCGCGGAAGTTCGTGATGTTGCCGTTGTGCGCCATCAGCACGCCGGGCTGGCGAAAGAAGAACGGCTGCGCGTCGCGCAGCAGCCCGCGACCGATGGTCGGGTAGCGCACGTGGCCCAAGCCCACCGGGCCCTCCAGCGTCGCGAGGGCCTCGGGCGGGAACGCGTACGAGACCTGACCGAGCCCGCGATGGGCGAAGAACTCGTGACCGTCGCCGCGCATGGTCGCGATGCCGGCGCAGTCCTGCCCGCGGTGCTGCAGCGCCTGCAACGCGATGTGGATCTCGGGCGCGACCGCAGACGACGAAACGATGCCGACGAAGCCACACATGCGAGGGCTCTCCTAGCACGGCTGCGCGCGCGCGTGGGGAACCGACGCGCGCGCAGGCCGTGGCCGCCCCCGGCCGCGGCGGTCGCGATGTCGGCGGGCAGCGGCCGTGCACGATCACCTTCGGCCGCGCGTCAGGCACCGTCGTCGCTGGGGATCGCGCGTGCGGTCGCGCCCAGCTTGCTCCGCCCCAGGGCAGTGAGCCCGCCCAGCCACGCCCGCGCGAGCGTCACGATCGCGAGCCTGCGGCGCACGGGGCCATGCGAGCGCGGCGCGGTGGCTCGACGCTCGCGCGGCGAGCACGTGGGCACGGCGCTGGGCTGCTGCGCGGCGTCGGCCCCGGCGAGCACCTCGATCGCCGCCGCGATGGTCCCGACTGCCGGGCGCAGCAATGGATCGAGCGCCAGCATCGGCTCGATCAACGCCCGCCACGCCGCACCTTCGACGACGGCGTCGAGCGCATCGAGGCGCACCACGCCGAGGGTCTTGTCGTACAGCAGGCTGGCGTCACCGCGGTCGTCGTAGGGCAGGACCCCCGTGAGCAGCTCGTGCAGCACCACGCCGAGCGCGTACACATCGAGCGCGGCGGTCGGCGGCAGCCCGACCACCTGCTCCGGGGCCATGTACGCGATGGTGCCGAGCATGGTGCCGACCGCGGTGAGCCGCGGCATCGCGACCGGGTCGGTGACCGGCGCCGCCAACCCGAAGTCGAGCAGCTTGGCGTGCAGGAGCCCGCCGCGCGTGGTGAGCATGACGTTGTCGGGCTTGAGGTCGCGGTGCACGATGCCGGCCTCGTGCGCGCTCGCGAGCGCATCGATCACGCCCGCCATGACCGCAGCGACCCACCGGCCCGGCAGGGGGCCGTGGGCATTCAGCTCCTCCCGCAGGGTACGGCCGCGCAGCAGCTCCATCGCGATGAAGCTGCCGCCGCCGGACAGCGGGCCCGCGTCGATCACCTCGACGACGTGGGGGTGTTGCACCGCGGCAGTCATCCACGCCTCGCGATCGCTGCGCAGCGCGGGCGGCTCGCGCCCATCGCGGGCACGCATCAACTTGATCGCCACCTCGCGGCGGGTGGTGAGGTCGACCGCCTCGAACACGATGCCGAGGCCGCCCTCACCGATGCGTCGACCCAGGACATAGCGACCGCCGACGTTGGTCTCGGCGGCGGAGGTGCTCGCGGTGGTGCTCACGGTTCCACCCGCGTCTTGGCGAAGGGGTCCGACCGCGCGTGACGGGCGGTGCCGAGCCGCAACAGGATCGGCGCGGCGACGTAGGTGAACACCATGGGCATCCACGCCCGCAGCAGCGCGACGTTGAGCTCGACCACGACGGAGTCCTCGGGGGGGCGCAGCTCGAGGCGGGCGATGTCACCGACGTCGAGGGCGTCGAGCGGCTGTTCGGGCACCCACGTCGCCATGCGCGTGGTGAACCCGACCAGCGTGCCGACATGGGGGCGCGTGCCGGTGCGCAGCGTCGCCGGCCAGTGCAGCCGTGGGCCGTGCTCGGCCGCAGCGAAGCCCTCGCCGGGCGCCGGCCGCCCGCGAGCATGGCGGGTCGAGAGCTCGCCGAAGCCGAGCGTGATGCTGCGCAGCGTCTGCAGGAAGCCCGCGCGATCCCAGCTCGACATCGGATCGAACGGCGGTGGTGGGGCGCTGCCGCGGGAGTCCATGCGCGGATGCCGTGCAACCGCGGCGCCGCCGCAATTGTCGAGTGAGGGCGACGACGGACCGATCCGCGAGCGCCCCTGGCGACCACGATGCGTGACCTCGACGGATCGCCCGATGGTCACGACGGGTGACACGTGCACGGGCGCCCCACCGAGGTGGACCGATGCGGGCCGCCGCGCGCGACAGCCCTGGACAGCGCGGCCGTCGACGCTATGACCGACCCAAGGTGGCACAGCTGCTGATCGTCGATGACGACCCGCTCATGCGACGCGGGCTCGAACGCTCGGTGCGGGGCCAGGGCTACGCCGTCACCCTCGCCGACGGCCTCGCGTCGGCCATGCGTGCACTGACGCAGCAGAACTTCGACATCGTGCTGCTCGATCTCCACCTCGGCGACGGCTACGGCACCGATCTGCTGACCAGCCTGGGCCAGCGCACGCACCCGCCGGCGGTGGTGATGCTGAGCGGTGAGTCGGCATTCGATCACACCGCCCGCGCGATCCAGTACGGCGCGTGCGAGTTCCTGCTCAAGCCGTTCGATCACGACGAGCTCATCGACGCACTCGAGCAGGCGCTGGCCGGCCGCGGGGCCGCGTCGCAGCCCGCCGAGTCGTCGCCGGTGTTGGCCCCACCGAGCCTGGTCGGCACCAGCCCGCGCATGCGCAGCCTCTACAAGGACATCGCCCGGGTCGCGCGCACCGACGTGAGCGTGATGATCACCGGCGAGACCGGCACCGGCAAGGAGCTGGTCGCACGCGCGCTGCACGAGTGGAGTGCACGGCGCGAGCGACCGTTCGTGGCCGTGAACTGTGCCGCGCTGTCGAGCGGCCTGCTCGAGGCCGAGCTGTTTGGTGCGTCGCGGGGGGCCTTCACCGGCGCGCTGCAGGATCGCCCCGGTCGCATCGAGGCCGCCGACGGCGGCACGCTGTTCCTCGACGAGATCGGTGAGCTCGACCTCGCGCTGCAGCCGAAGCTGCTGCGCGTGCTGCAGGAGCGCTGCTTCGAGCGCGTGGGCGAGACGCGTGCGCGGACCTTCGACGTGCGCGTGGTCGCGGCGACCAATCGCGACCTCGGCGACGAGATCGCCGGCGGCAGCTTCCGCGCCGACCTGTTCCACCGCCTCGACGCGGTGTCGCTGCAGCTGCCGCCCCTGCGCGAGCGCGGCGAGGACCTGGCGCCGCTGTGTGCGGACCTGTTGCTGCGCATCGGTCACGAGCTCGGCATCGCGAATCCGACCCTCGACCCCGCGGCACTGCCCCGGCTGCGCGCGCACACCTGGCCCGGCAACGTCCGCGAGCTCCGCAACGTGCTGCAGCGCGCGCTGGTGCTGTCGGGCAGCGGCGTGGTCGACGAGCGTGCGCTCGACCGCATCGAGTTCGCGCCGCCCCCGGACGACGACGCAGGGCGGGTCGCGCTCGATCCCCGGCGCGACGGCCCGCCGACGCTCGCGCAGCTCGAGCGCGAGCACATCCAGCGCGTGCTGGCCGACACCGGCTGGCACAAGCGACGCGCATGCGCGCTGCTGGGGATCTCGCGGCCGACGCTGGACCGGAAGATCCGCACCTACCGACTCACGCCCGGCGTGTCCTAGCCGGCCGCGGCGCCGCCTCGCGCCGGGGGTACGCCGCCCTCGGACCTGCGCGCGCTGCCGTCGCGGCGGACGACCGACGTCCCGCCATCGCCGCCTCGTACGCGGCCTGCAGCTCGGCAAACACCGAGTGCGCGGGCGGCCGTGCGCCGAGGTGGAGGTGGCGGAGCTCGTCCATGAACGCCGCCCACAGCGGCGGCCCGCCCTGCGCGAGGATCTGCGCGCGCACCGAGAGCGCACGGCTGGGTCGGGTGTGCCGCACGCCCCATGCGCCCATGTGAACGAGCAGCGGCAGCAGCTCGATCGCAGCCTCGGTGAGACTGTAGATGCCTCGCTGCGCGTGCGCGGGATCGGTGCGCCGCGAGAGCAACTTCGCCCCGACCAGGCGCTTGAGCCGGTCGGCAAGGATGTTGGAGGCGATGCCCTCCTCGCTGCGGTCGAGCAGCTCGCCGTAGCTGCGGCGGTTGCCGAACATGAGGTCGCGGATGACGATCAGGCTCCACCGATCGCCGAGCTGCTCGAGGGTGAGGTTGATGGGGCAGCCAGATCGACGGGTCGGGGGCACAGCGCTCGCTTCCACTTGCAAGATGCAATGAGTCGGCATACGGTTCAACCACTTGCATTTCGCAAGTGCTACGCTCCACCACAGGTCCACCATGCCGCTCGCGCTCTACGGCCACCCCTTCTCCTCGTACACGCAGAAGGCCCTGGTCGCGCTCTACGAAAACCGCACGCCCTTCGAGTACCGCGCCTTCGGCGAGCAGCACCCCGAGTACACCGCGCAGTGGCTGGAGCGATGGCCGCTGCGACGGTTCCCGCTGCTGGTCGACGGCGATCGCGACGTGGTCGAGACCACCATCATCATCGAGTACCTGCAGCTCGCGCATCCCGGGCCGATGCAGCTGCTGCCGGCCGAGCCGATGGCCGCGCTCGAGGTGCGCTTCATGGATCGCTTCTTCGACCTGCACGTGATGGAGGCGATGCAGGTCGCGGTCGACAGCTCACTCGGCCGGCTGCCGACCCAGCGCGAGGAGGGCCACGCGATTGCGCGCGAGCGACTCGAGCGCGCCTACGCCTGGCTCGAACGTCGCCTCGCCGGCCACGCGTGGGCGGTGGGCGACGACTTCACGCTGGCCGACTGCGCCGCCGCGCCGTCGCTCTTCTACGCCGACTGGGTGCACCCCATCGGCGAGGGCTACCCGAACCTGC
The DNA here is from genome assembly GCA_016709225.1 of Deltaproteobacteria bacterium. Lineage (NCBI taxonomy): Bacteria > Pseudomonadati > Myxococcota > Myxococcia > Deltaproteobacteria bacterium. Next base: position 2,180,347 of record JADJEE010000001.1, read on the forward strand.
GGGCGTATCGCCAGCGGCTGCTCGCGCGGCCGTCGTTCGCCCGCGCGGTCGAGGCGGCGCGACCGTACCGCCCGCTGTTCCCGCTCGGCGCGCCGGACCGCGACTGACCCGCAGGACTTCAAGCCGCCGATCAGAGCGCGACCGCGGCCGCGTACACCACCAGACTCGACGCCAGGATCGCAGCCTGGATCATGCCTCGCGCACGTGGGCTCGCGGTGCGGGCGGTCAGCTGGTGATAGGCCGCCAACGCGATCGTCACGGTGACCGCGGCGAGCTTGCCGTGCAGACGGCCGTAGCTCCACGGCAGCTGCATCCACGACACCTGCGCGAGGCCGGTGACGACCGCCAGCGCCATCGCGACCCACGACGCGCGGCCGAACGCGCGCGCGACCGCCTGCAGCAGCGCTCGATCGGCGCCGGCGCGCCGCAGCGCGATCACGGCGACCGCGAGCACGATGAGACCGCCGGTCCAGGTCGCAGCAGCGACGAGGTGGACGAAGCGGGCGATCGCGAGGGCGTCCATCGTCGGCGCGAGCGTACCGCGAAGCCGAAGCTCGCCGACACTCGACCGCGCGGGTTTTCTGGGTATGCTGCGCGAACCTTGAACCGTGCCCGGTCTGCGACGCTGCTCGCGTGGCTCGCGAGCGCCTGCGCGAGCACGCCGGCCGAGCTCGTGCTGGTCGACGCGACCGTCCATACCGGCGTCGACGACGGGCTCGCACAGGCAATCGCCGTGCGCGGCGGGGGCATCGTCGCGGTCGGCAGCAACGACGATGCACTGCGCCACGTCGGGCCCGACACCGAGGTGGTGTCGCTGCATGGCGCGATGATCGTGCCGGGCTTGGTCGACGCGCACGTGCATCCCGTGACCGGCGGGGTCGAGCTCGGACAGTGCGACCTCAACGAGGCGCGCACGCGCGAGGCCCTCGCGGCGACCATCCGCCGCTGCGACGAGACCCAGGCGGGCGCGTGGCTGCGCGGCGGTGGCTGGGACCTCACGCTGTTCGACGACGCCCACCCGCGTGCGACGGATCTCGACGCGCTGGTGGGCGATCGGCCGGCGTACCTCGGCGCCGCCGACAGCCACTCGGCGTGGGTGAACACCGCCGCGCTGCGTGCCGCGGGCATCGACGCCACGACCCCCGATCCGCCCGGCGGACGCATCGAGCGTGGCCCCGACGGTGCACCCACCGGCACGCTGCGCGAGGCCGCGATGGCGCTGGTCGAGCGCGAGCTCCCGGCGACGACGGCAGCCGAGCGCGAGGCGGGGCTGCGTCGCGCGCTCGCGTTGGCGCATGGTTACGGCATCACCGCGCTGCACGAGGCCAACGCGACCCCCGAGGTGCTCGCCGCCTACGTCGCGCTGGCGCAGCGCGGCGAGCTGACCGCCCGGGTCGTCGTCGCGCTGCACATCGATCCGAGCCGCGGCCCCGAGCAGCTCGCGGCGCTGCGGGCCACCCGTGATGCCCTCACCGCCGATCCCGCGTGGCTGCGTGCGAGCGCGATCAAGATCTTCGCCGACGGCGTGATCGAGTCGCACACCGCCGCGCTGCTCGAGCCCTACGAAGGTGGCGCCGATGCTGGCGCGCTCGCGCTGCCCGCCCTTCGCCTGAGCGCCATCGTGCTCGAGGCCGATCGACTGGGTTTCGACCTCCACGTGCACGCGATCGGCGATCGAGCGATCCGCGAAAGCCTCGATGCCCTCGCGCAGGCCCGCGCGAGCAACCCCGCCCGCGAGCGCCGCGACATGATCGCCCACGTGCAGCTGGTCGACCCCGCCGACCTGCCGCGCTTCGCCGCGCTCGGCGTCATCGCCAACCTGCAGCCGCTGTGGGCCTACCCCGACGCGTACATCACCGATCTCACCGAGCCCGTGCTCGGACCCACGCGCGCGCGGTGGCTGTATCCCTTCCGCAGCCTCGCCGAGCACGGTGCGCGCCTCGTCGCCGGCAGCGACTGGTCGGTGTCGTCGATGAACCCGCTGCGCGCCATGGAGGTCGCCGTCACCCGCCGCGATCCCGACGTCGACGTCGGTGCCGCATGGATCCCGCAGGAGACCATCGACGTCGCCACGATCCTGCGCGCGTACACGACGACCGGCGCGTGGGCGCTGCGCCTCGACCACGACAGCGGCACGATCGAGGTCGGCAAGCGAGCCGACCTCGCAGTGCTCGACCGGAACCTGCTGACGATCCCCGCGACCGAGATCGCCGACACGCGCGTGCTCGCAACGCTCGTCGACGGTCGCGTCGTCCACGGCGCGTGGGCAGCGAGCGAACCGCGTGGGCGGAGAAGAGTTGGTCGGGGCGAGAGGATTTGAACCTCCGACCTTTCGGTCCCGAACCGAACGCGCTACCAGACTGCGCTACGCCCCGAACTCTTCTTTTCTTGCCGCTGCCCCACGAATGGGCCAGCGGGCCGGCTTTGTACCGACGCCCGGGGCGGCCGTCAACGCGCGCGTTTGCCGCTGGCGGGCGGATGCCTGCGGGACCCCGGGCGGGCGGGCCGGTCCGAAGAGCGCGTCCGCGACGACGGACGACCGGGCTGCCCTCTTGTGGCGACGGTCGCGTCAGCCGCTGCCCGCAGTCACGGCGCGCTGGGCTCGTCGTCGTCCAGTGCCTCGGGGGCCAGCTTGGCGCGCAGGCGTTCCTTGACCCGCTCGAAACGCTTGCGCAGCTTGGCGGCGAACTTGTCGAGGTCGCCACCACCGAGCGCGAGTTCGCGGGCGTCGGCCATCACGGCTGCAATGTCGCGCCACGACATGCGGCGGTCGACGCGGAGCACCAACAGCGTGCGGTCGTCTTCGTCGAGCATGGCGCGCAGCAGCTCGAGGCGCTTCTTGGTCTCGGTGCGCATGTACGCGACCGTCGTGGTGCGGATCGCCTGGACCTTCTGCGCGACCTCGGGGGCACTCGAGAGCGCGACCACCCGACCCTGTCGCTGGCCCTGCCGCCAGCCCTCGCGCACGAGGTTGCGGGCGATCGCGTAGGCCCAGGTGCGGAAGCTCGAGTCCCAGCGGAACGCGGCGAGGTTGCGCCACAGCTTCTCGCACAGCTCGCTGAACATCTCCTCGGCATCGTCGTGGTTCTTCGCCACCGCGAAGAGGTAGCCCAGCAGCTCGGGGCCGTAGCCCTCGACCGCGCGGGTCGCCGCGGCCGCGACGCTACCGGCCTGGACGAGTGCCTGGATCTCCCGCTCGAGGTCCGCCAGCGCGGCCGTGCGCGCGGCCTCGGCTTGGGGGTCTCGTGCCATCGCAGCCTGGGATCATAACGAAGCCCGTCGGGCTCCGGTACCCTGTCGAACGTGAGCGCCGACGACCCGGGTCTGCCCTCGACGCTGCCCGGCGCGACCCGGTCACTCCCGCCCGACAGCTTCTCGGACGTCGACAGCGACATCGGCGAGTGGGTCCGCGATCTCGTGCCCGAGGGGCTCGGACCGCTCGCGATCCCGCCGACCGCGTTGACGCCCGGCCAGCGCATCGGCGTCCACTTCGAGGTGCGCGCGCGCCTCGGTGAGGGCGGCATGGGCGTGGTCTACCTGGCGCGCGACGACAGGCTCGATCGCGAGGTCGCGATCAAGCTGGTCGGCCGTCGCAGCGATCGCGCGACCGCCCGGCTGGCGCGCGAGGCCCAGGCGATGGCGCAGCTCAGCCATCCCAACGTGCTGGTCGTGCACGAGGTCGGCGAGCACGCCGGCTCGGTGTACATCGCGATGGAGTTCGTCGATGGCCCGACCCTGCGCGCGTGGCAGGAGCAACGCGCGCGCACCTGGCAGGCCCTGCTCGAGGTCTATCTGCAGGCCGCCCGCGGGCTCGCGGCCGCCCACCACGCCGGGCTCGTCCACCGCGACTTCAAGCCCGACAACGTGCTGGTGGGTCGCGACGGTCGCGTGCGCGTGGCGGACTTCGGGCTCGCGCGCGCGCACCACGACACCGTGTCGAGCGCGGACATCTCCAGCGACACATCGTCGTCGCGCCCGCGGCGGCCCGAGCTCGCGGTGCTCACCCGCACCGATGCCGTGCTCGGCACGCCCGCGTACATGGCCCCGGAGCAGCACGGCCGCGGCTCCGTGACCCCCGCGGTCGATCAGTTCGCGTTCGGCGTCGCGTTGCACGAGGCGCTGTGGGGCCAGCGGCCGTTCGGCGACATGCCCAACTGGCTCGCCAGCGACGCCGACCTCGTGACACCCACCGACCTGCGCGGCACACCGCGATGGTTGCGACGCCTCGTCCGTCACATGCTCGCGATCGATCCGCGCGCGCGACTGCCCGACATGGACGCCGTGGTCGCGACCATGGAGCGCGGCGTGCGTCGCACCGGTCGACGGGGCTGGGTCGTCGGCGGCGTCGCGGTGGTCGGCCTCACCGCCGCGGTCGGCATCGGCGTGGGCCTGACCTCGCGCCCGGATCCCTGCGGCGACGCCAAGGTTCGCGCCGCACAGGTGTGGGACGGGCAGCTGCGCGAACGCGTCGAGCAGGCGTTCGCCGGCGACGGCGTGTCGGCCCACGAGGGCTGGCTGCGCGTGCGGGGCGAGATCGACGCGTGGTTCGACGGCTGGGTCGCTGCGCGACGGGCCTCGTGCGAGGCCACCCGCGTGCACGGCTCGCAGAGCGAGGCGCTGCTCGATCGCTCGCGCGCCTGCTTCGATGCGCGCATCGGCAGCCTGCAGACGACCCTCGAATTCCTCGCCGACAACGCCGAGGCCCGCGGCCGACTGGCGCGGCTCGTCGACGACGTGCCCAGCTTCGAGGCCTGCTCCGACGCCGAGTACCTGCTCGCCCGCGTGCCGCCGCCGGCCGATCCCGAGGTGCGGCGCACGCTCGAGGCGCTCGGCGCCGCAATCGACACCGCGTCACTCGAGATCGACATCGGCCGACGCGACGACGCCAGCGCCCGCCTCGAGGTCGTCGCGCGCGAGGCCGAAGCCATCGGCTGGGCGCCGCTGCTGGCGCGGCTCGAGCAGCAGCGCGCGCGCATCGACTTCGAGCACGGTGATCACGCGCGCGCGCAGACGCGACTGCACCGGGCCTACTTCGCGTCGCGGGCGGTCGGCGACGACGAGCACGCCGCGCCGCTCGCGAGCATGCTCGGCTACCTCGCGGGCGTGATGCACAGCGATCGCGCCGCCGCCGAGATCTGGCTCGACCACGCGGCCGCCGACATCGAGCGCGGCGCGGCGGCGCCCGAGCTGGCGGACTCGGTGGCGACCACCCGCTCGCAGGTACTGCAGCGCGCCGGCGCCAACGACGAGGCCGTGACGGTCATGCGCACGGCGCTCGAGCGCGGCCACGAGGCCCCGTTGGAGAGCTTCCAGGGCACGCAGCTGCACATCGAGCTGGCCGCGGCGCTCGACGCCAGCGGACGCCACGCCGAGGCGCTCGCCGAGTACGACGAGATCATCGCCCGACTCGAGCGCATCTACGGCGCGGGGCACCCCCAGCTCGCGCAGGCCTACAACAACCGCGGGCTGTGCCACTACCTGCTGCATCGCTTCGATGCCGCGATCACCGATCTCCAAACGGCGATCACGTTCGCCGGCGACACCGTGCGCGGCTACGAGGCCGCCGCGCCGCAGCTGAACCTGGGGCTGGCGTTCGCAGCTGCCGGCCGACTCGACGAGGCCATCCCGCCGCTCGAGCGGGCGCGCGACATCTACGTGGCGACCCCCGACGCCGGCGCCGACGAGGCGCTCGCCCTGAACGCGCTGGGCTGGGTCGAGCTGCGACGCGGTCGATTCGCGACCGCCGCCGCGCTGCACCGCGAGGCGCTCGCAAAGCAGCGCACCGCCCTGCCGGCGGATCACCCCGAGCTGGCCGTGACGCTCGCCCAACTCGGCGAGGCCGAGCGCGCGTCCGGCATGCTCGAGCCCGCCACCGCGAGCCTGCGCGAGGCCATCGCCCTCGCCGATCGCCAGCCCGCGGTGCCGCCGTCGGCGCGCGCCGAGTATGTCGCCGCGCTCGCGCGGGTCGACCTCGAGGCCGGCCGCACCGACGACGCGTCGACCCACGCGTCCGAGGTGATCGCGCTCGCCGCGGCCGACCCCGCCGTCGGTCCGCGTGATCGCGGTCGCGCCGAGTTCGTGCTGGCGCAGCTGCACGCGCTGCACGGGCACGCCGACGCAGCCGTCGCCGCCGCGGTGCGGGCCCGCGAGGCCTTCCGCGACGACGACACCAACCGCGACGACGCACGTGCGGTCGAGCGCTGGCTCGCCGCCCACGGTGGCCCGTAGCGGGCCGTCACCGGCGAAGCGGCGTCGCAAACCCCGCCCGCACCCGACCACCGCGGCCCTCGGTCGCCCGCGGTGTCGGCGTCGCGGCGCCTCACCGCGGGCTGCTAGGCTTGTCGACGCATGGTCGACCGCAGCATCAGCTTCGTACGCGCATTGTGTCTGGGTGAGATCGAGCAGGACGTGATCCTCCCCTACCCCGCGCTCGCCGACGAGGAGCGCGAGACGCTGCGCGCGGTGGTCGACTCGGTCGACCAGCTGCTCGCGCCCCACGAGGCCGACTTCCGCAGCTGGGACCACGCCGGCGAGCTGCCGCCCTCATTCGTCGACGAGCTGCGCAGCTTCGGGCTGTTCGGGCTCGTGATCCCCGAGCAGCACGGTGGCATGGGCATGCACGCCGCCGCCTACTCGCGCACGCTGCAGCAGGTCGCACGCCACGACGCATCGGTGGCGGTGACGATCGGCGCGCACAGCTCGATCGGCATGCGCGGCCTGCTGCTCTACGGCACCGACGCGCAGAAGGCCCGCTGGATGCCCGCGCTGGCCTCGGGCGAGATGATCGCCGCGTTCTGCCTGACCGAGCCCGGCGCCGGCTCGGATGCCGCCTCGATCAAGACCACCGCGGTCAAGGACGGCGACGACTGGATCCTGAACGGCAGCAAGCTCTGGATCACCAACGGCGGCATCGCCAGCTTCTTCACGGTGTTCGCCAAGACCGGCGGCGTCGACGAGCGCGGCAAGCTGTCGGGCTTCATCGTCACGCGCGACATGCCGGGCGTCAGCGTCGGCCCGCACGAGGACAAGATGGGCCTGCGCGCGAGCTCGACGACCAGCGTGTACTTCGACAACGTGCGCGTCACCCCCGATCACCTGCTCGGCCCCGAGCACGGCGGCTTCAAGGTCGCGATGCACATCCTCAACAACGGTCGCACCGGCCTGGGCGGCGGCGCGGTCGGGGCCAGCAAGCGACTCATCGAGCTCGCGGCCAAGCAGGCCAAGACCCGCCAGCAGTTCGGGCGACCGATCGCCGAGTTCGGCCTGGTCAAGCAGAAGCTGGGCCAGATGGCGATCGATACCTACGCCGCCGAGTCGGTGGTGAACCTGGTCGCCGGCATCATCGATCAGGGCTACGAGGAGTATGCAATCGAGGCTGCGATCTCCAAGGTGTTCGCCAGCGAGGCGCTGTGGCGCACCGCCGACGAGGCGCTGCAGGTCGCCGGCGGCAACGGCTTCATGCGCGAGTACCCCTACGAGCGGGTGGTCCGCGACGCCCGCATCAACCGCATCTTCGAGGGCACCAACGAGGTGCTGCGACTGTTCATCGCGCTGTCGGCGATGAACGACGTCGGCACCCAGCTGCGCGAGCTCTCGAGCAGCCTGCGCGGCGTGTTCGACGATCCCATCAAGGGCTTCGGCGTGATGTCGGCCTACGCACTGCGTCGCGCCGCGCTCGCGACCGGCCTGGGCGGCGGCAAGCGCAGCTTCACCAAGCTCGAGGCGCCGCTCGGCGACGCCGCGGCCATCTTCGAGCAGTGCACCCGCGCGCTCGCGACCGCGACCGATCGGATCCTGCGCAAGCACGGCAAGCACATCATCGGCAAGCAGTTCGCCTCGAGCCGGCTGGCCAACATCATGATCGATCTCTTCGTGCTGGCATCGGTGATGAGCCGCGTCAACGCCTCGGTGCTGGCCAAGGGCGCCGCCGGGTCCGCGCGCGAGCTGGAGATCCTGCACGCCTTCATGCACCAGGCCCGCCGCCGCATCGACGACGCACTGGCACGGGTCGACGACAACGACGACGAGACCATCAAGTCGCTCGCCGACTTCGTGGTCGAGCAGGAGAAGTTCCCCTGGGACAACCTCTAGCGTCGTGGGCGGGCCGGCCCGCGAAAGGTGGTAGCTTCGGCCGCCGCCATCGGCGAGAGGCCTGTCCATGTCCGTGCTGCGTTCCCGTGCCCTGGTCCTGGTCGTCTTCACCGTCTTCACCGCGGTCGCGTGCCGCAACCCCAAGCAGGGTCCGCTGGGCATGAGCGATCCATCGACGCCAACCGTGACGCCACCGCCGTCGGTCGGACTCGAGCTGCGGCTCTCGAACGCCGACGCCGATCGCGGCGGCGCGACGCGGCCACCGCTGGCGGCCGCGACCGTGCTCGACACCGCCACCACCGACGCCGTGCTCGCGCGGCTGCCCAAGCTGCCGGCGAGCCCGGGCGACGAGCAGGATTTCGCGCTGCGCGAGGGCAGCAAGCCGCCGCCGAAGACCGGCGCCACCGTGCTCGCCAGCTTCCCGCCCAAGCCCACCACGGCGGCGCCCAAGCCCAAGGTCGCTGCGGCCCCGACCGTGCTGCGCCACGCCCCCGACGGCGAGGTGCCGATCGTGCCGCAGGTGTCGGTGAGCTTCGATCAGCCGATGGTGCCGATCACCTCGATCGATGCGCTCGCCGCCCGCGACGTGCCGGTCACGCTCACACCGCAGCCCCCCGGCAAGTGGCGCTGGGTCGGCGCCAAGACCTTGGTGTTCGAGCCCGACGCCGAGCGCCTGCCGATGGCGACCACCTACGAGGTCGCGATCCCCAAGGGCATTCGCTCGGCCACCGGCGGCACGCTCGCCAAGGGCAGCCGGTTCGCCTTCGCGACGCCGGCCCCGGTGGTGAAGAACGTGTGGCCGCAGCACGACGCGGTGCCGCGCCAGCCGGTGATCTTCGTCGAGTTCGATCAGGCGGTCTCACCCGCCGCGGTCGCGAAGCACATTTCGTTGACGTCGGGCCGCGCCCGCGACATCGGCGTGCGCGTCGCCCGTGCCGACGAGATCGCCGCCGACGAGACCGTGCGCGCGCTGTCGCAGCAGGCCCACGAAGGCCGCTGGGTCGCGGTGGTGCCGAACGTCGCGCTGCCCGGCGATAGCCGCGTGCGCCTGAGCATCGGCCCCGGCACGCCCTCGGCCGAGGGCCCGCGCACCACCAAGGCGGTGCACACCCAGGAGTTCCGCACCTTCGGGGCGATGAAGGTCGTGGCCCACGAGTGCGGGTGGAACGGCCAGTGTCCGCCGGGCACGCCGTGGTCGGTGCGCTTCAGCAACCCCATCGACGTCGAGCACTTCGACCCCGCGATGGTCACCGTCGAGCCCGCGATCGACAACCTGCACATCGAGGTGTGGGGCGACAGCATGCAGGTGTCGGGCGCCACCAAGGGCCGCACCAAGTACACGCTGACGGTGGGCGATCGCGTCGCCGATCGCTTCGGCCAGCGCCTGGCCAAGCCCGCGACGCTCGACTTCCGCGTCACCGACGCGCCCGAGTCGTTGTGGGCGCAGGGCAACGGCATGGTCGTGCTCGACCCCGCCGCGGGCCCGCGCTTCTCGGTGTTCTCGGTCAACCAGCGCGAGCTGCGGGTGCGTGCGTTCGCGGTGACGCCCGCGGATCTGCCGGCCTACTGGAAGATGATCGAGTCCCTCGGCCGCGACAGCCGCGACCTGAAGGCACCTGGCAAGAAGGTCATCGACACCGAGCTCAGGCCCACGCGCGACCCCGACGCGATCGTCGAGACCGCGGTCGACCTGTCGCCCGCGCTGCGCGGTGGCCTCGGCCACGTGGTGGTGGTGATCGAGCCGACCAAGGCGCCCAAGGAGCCGTGGATGCAGCAGCGCGTGGTCGCGTGGGTGCAGTCGACGCGCATCGGGTTGTCGGCCCACGTCGACGACGCGTCGATGCTGGTGTGGGCCAGCGCGCTGCAAGACGGCGCGCCGCTGGCCGATGTCGCCATCGAGCTGCAGTCGACCAAGCTCACCGCGGCCACCGGCAAGGACGGCCTCGCCACGCTACCGCTACCGACCACCGCGACCCCGATGATCGTCGCGCGCCGGGGTGACGATGTCGCGCTGCTGCCGGAGAACATCTGGTGGTGGCAGACCGACGGCAGCTGGAAGCAGCAGCGTCGCGAGCCGCAGCTGCACTGGTACGTGTTCGACGACCGCCACCTGTACCGCCCGGGCGAGACGGTGCACGTCAAGGGCTGGCTGCGCGTGCTCGACCCCGGCAAGCAGGGCGATCTGCGCGGCGTCGACGGCAGCGTGCGCGAGGTGTCGTTCACACTCACCGACGCGGTCGGCAACGAGGTCCGCAAGGGCACGCTGAAGCTCAACGCCCACGGCGCCTTCGACACCGCGTTCGAGCTGCCCAAGACCATGAACACCGGCGGCGCGAGCCTGCGCCTGGTCGCCAGCGGCAAGCTCGAGTCGCGCGAGTACTGGCACGGCTTCGACGTGCAGGAGTTCCGTCGCCCCGAGTACGAGGTCACGGCGCGGCTCGACGAGGGGCCGCACGTGGTCGGCACCCACACGGTCGCGACGGTGGCCGCGAAGTACTACGCCGGCGGGCCGCTGCCCGGCGCGCAGGTGCAGTGGAACGTCACCAGCAGCCCCGGCCACTACCAACCGCCGGGCCACGACGGCTTCACGTTCGGCACCGTGATCCCGTGGTGGTGCTTCTGGCGCGGCTGGGGCGGGTGGCGGCCCGATCCCGCCGAGCAGCCCAAGACCGTCGCGTTTGCGGCGCAGACCAACGGCGGCGGCGAGCACCGCCTGCGCATGGACTTCGATGCGATCACACCGGCGCGACCGATGCAGCTCACCGCCGAGGCGACCGTCACCGACGTCAACCGCCAGGCCTGGAGCGGCAGCACCAGCACGGTCGTGCACCCGTCGCAGGTCTACGTCGGCGTGCGCACCGATCGCGCCTTCGTGCAGCAGGGCGAGTCGATCGAGCTCGATCTGATCGCGGTCGACATCGACGGCAAGCCGGTGGTCGGTGTGCCGATCGACGTGCACGCGGCGCGGCTCGACTGGCAGCAGCGGCGCGGCGAGTCGGTCGAGGTCGAGGTCGATCCGCAGACCTGCAGCCGCAAGGCCGAGGCCACCGCGGTGCGCTGCAGCATCCCAGTCGCCAAGGGCGGCAGCTGGCGATTGGTCGCCACCACCAAGGACGCCAAGGGCCGCAGCAATCGCACGCAGATCGAGCTGTGGGTCGCCGGCGGTGATCTGCCGGCGCCACGCGATGTCAGCCAGGAGCAGGTGCTGCTCATCCCCGATCGCGAGCAGTACGCCGCCGGCGACACCGCGAAGATCGCCGTGTCGGCACCGTGGCCCGGCGCGCAGGGCCTGGTGACGCTGCGGCGCGCGGGCCTGCTCGAGGCCCGCCGGGTCACGCTCGACGGCACCGCGACGGTGATCGAGGTTCCGATCGACGCTGCATGGGCACCGGGTGTGACCGTGCAGGTCGACCTCGTGGGCGCTGCGGTGCGCCGCGGCGACGACGGCAAGCCCAGTCCGAAGCTGGCCAAGCGCGTGGCCTTTGCCAGCGGCAACGTGTCGCTGTCGATCCCGCCGCGGCAGCGCACGCTGGCGGTGGCCGTCGCCCCTGCGACCCCGAAGCTGGCCCCCGGCGGCAAGACCGAGGTCCGCGTCGAGGTGCAAGACAGCGCCGGCAAGCCGGTGGCAGATGCCGAGGTCGCGCTGGTCGTGGTCGACGAGTCGGTGCTCGCGCTCGGCGGCTACCGCCTCGACGATCCGCTCGCGAGCTTCTATCCCGCCCGCGATCCGGGCGTGCGCGATCACTACCTGCGCGCGCAGGTGCTACTGGCGTCGACCGCCGACGTGAGGGTCCAGGGCAACGGCGCCCCCGGTGGCGGCGGTGCCGTGGGCGGTGCCAGTCGCGGCGCCTCTCGCATGGCCGAGGGCGCCGATGCTGCGATGCCTGCGGCGCCACCGGCCGAGCCCTCGCCGACGACCACGGCGGTGGTGTCGAAGCAGTCGCCCGCCCCAGGTCCGGCGATCGCGATGCGCAGCAACTTCGACGCGCTCGCGCTGTTCTCGGCGTCGGTCGCGACCGACACCCAGGGCCGCGCGAACGTGCCGCTGACGCTGCCCGACAACCTCACGCGCTACCGCATCATGGCGGTCGCGGTCGCCGGTGATCGTCACTTCGGCGCCGGCGAGTCGAGCATCACGGCGCGCCTGCCCTTGATGGTGCGACCGTCGGCGCCGCGCTTCCTCAACTTCGGCGACGAACTCGAGCTGCCGGTGGTGGTACAGAACCAGACCGATGCACCGCTGCAGGTCGACGTCGCGGTGCGAGCCCGCAACGCCGAGCTCACCAAGGGCCAGGGCCGACGCATCGAGGTGCCCGCCAACGACCGCGTCGAGGTGCGATTCCCGACCAAGGCCGCGTTCGCCGGCACCGCGCGGTTCCAGTTCGCCGCCGCGACCCCGCGGGGCAAGGGCGAGGGCTTCGCCGACGCCGCCGAGCTGGCGCTGCCGGTGTGGACGCCCGCGACCACCGAGGCCTTCGCCACCTACGGCGAGCTCGACGCGGGTGCGGTGCTGCAGCCGGTGGCGGCGCCGCCCGGCGTGTTCCCGCAATTCGGCGGGCTCGAGATCAGCACCACGTCGACCGCGGTCGCGGCGTTGACCGACGCGGTGCTCTACCTGGTGACGTATCCCTTCGAGTGTTCGGAGCAGATCGCCACCCGCGTGCTCGCGATCGCATCGCTGAAGGACGTGCTGTCGGCGTTCCACGCCGAGGGCCTGCCCGACGCCACGACCCTGGTCGCCGCGGTGAAGCAGGACCTCACCCGGCTCGCGCAGCTGCAGACCGACGACGGCGGTTTCTCGTTCTGGGGCCGCGGCTGGCCGTCGTGGCCGTTCCTCAGCGTGCACGTCACGCACACCCTCGAGCGCGCGCGCCTGGGCGGCTTCACCGTGCCGTCGAAGATGCTCACCGCCGCCCGCGAGTACGTCGCCGACATCGAGCGCCACCTACCCAGCGACTACCCGGTGGAGGTGCGTCGCACGATCCGCGCCTATGCGCTCTACGTGCTCGAACTCGGCGGCAAGCCCGACGTCGGCAAGGCCATGAAGCTGGTCGACGAGGTCGGCGCCGACAAGTTGCCGCTCGAGGCGATCGCGTGGCTGCTGCCGACCGTCGCGGGCGATCCCGGGCGCAGCAAGACCGTGGCGGCGATGATGCGCGCGCTCGAGAACGCGGTCAGCGAGACCGCCGCCGACGCCCACTTCACGACCCACTACACCGACGGCGATCACCTGCTGCTGCACTCCGATCGCCGGGTCGACGCGCTCGTGCTCGAGGCACTGATCCGCACCGCGCCGAAGCACGACCTCATCCCCAAGCTGGTGCGTGGCCTGCTCGATCATCGCGTGGCCGGCCGCTGGTCGAGCACGCAGGAGAACGGCTTCGTGCTGGTCGCCCTCGATCGCTACTTCGACACCTTCGAGTCCGCGACCCCGGACTTCGTGGCGAAGGCGTGGCTGGGCCCCCGCTTCGCGGGCCAGCACGCGTTCCACGGCCGCAGCACCGAGACCAGCCAGATCGACGTGCCGATGGCGTGGCTGCAGGATCCCAAGCACGCCAGCGCCGACCTCACGCTACAGAAGTCCGGCCCCGGTCGGCTCTACTACCGCGTCGGCATGCGCTACGCCCCGCGCGACCTGACGTTGCCGCCGTTCGACGCCGGCTTCGCGGTGCAGCGGGTCTACGAGGCGGTCGACGATCCCGGCGACGTGCGCCGCGACGCCGACGGCAGCTGGCACATCAAGGCCGGCGCCCGGGTCCGCGTGCGCGTGACGATGGTCAACGAGGCCCGCCGCTATCACGTCGCGCTGGTCGATCCGATGCCGGCCGGCTTCGAGATCGTCAACCCGGCGTTCGCGGCATCCGGCGCGCTGCCGACCGATCCGAAGGACGAGGGCGGCGGCGGCTGGTGGTGGTGGGCACGGACCTGGTACGAGCACCAGAACCTCCGCGACGAGCGGGCCGAGGCCTTCAGCTCGCTGCTGTGGGAGGGCGTGCACGACTACGACTACGTCGCGCGGGCGACCACACCGGGTCGCTTCGTGGTGCCGCCGGCCAAGGCCGAGGAGATGTATCACCCCGAGGTCTTCGGCCGTGGCGCAGGTGACCGCGTGATCATCGAGTGAAGCGGCCTGCGTTCGGCGGCACTGCCGTCGAGCGGCCACGTGGTCCGCCGTCGTGCGCGCGACGGCTGGCCCTTCGATCGATCGCGCGAGTTCGTCCCTCGTGGGTTGACCGCGGGCGGATCGCCGCGACATGCTCATGACAGTTCGTCGAACGATGGTGTCGCGAGGCTCGCGACGGATGGCGATCGACGGCCGCAACCGATGGAAGGTGGATGGACATGGGAAGTGCAGACGTGAAACGCGGTGTGACACGGGCATGGCTCGCGGTGATGGCGAGCGGCGCGATGATGGGTGGCTGTGGCGGTGACGACGGCGGGGTGCAGGCCACCGCCAGCGAGACCGACCCCACCGAGACGGCGAGCAGCTCGGGCAGCTCGACCGATCCCGACCCGAGCACCACGGTGACCGACAGTGGCTCGAGCTCGTCGAGTGGTTCGACCGGCGGCAGCTCGAGCAGCTCGGGCGACAGCTCCGAGTCGAGCACGGGCACCGGCAGCGGCTCGGAGAGCGGCTCGGGCTCGAGCTCGGGCGGCGCCGAGGCATCGAGCAGCGGCTCGGGCTCGAGTGGCGGCTCGTCGTCGGGCGTGGCCGCCGAGTCGAGTAGCGGCACCGACCCCAGCATCGGCTTCATCGAAGATCCGGACGTGCCGTTGCAGTTCGAGTGCAGCCCGTGGGAGCAAGACTGCCCGGACGGCGAGAAGTGCATGCCGTGGGCCAACGATGGCGGCAACAGCTGGAACGCGCTGACCTGCACACCGCTGGATCCGACCCCCGCCGCGGTCGGTGATGCGTGCACCGTCGAGGGCTCGGGCGTGTCGGGCATCGACGACTGCGATGTGGGCGCGATGTGCTGGGCCGTCGATCCCGAGACGAACCAGGGCACCTGCGTCGCCTTCTGCACCGGCAGCCCCGACATGCCGGTGTGCGCCGACCCGACCACGCAGTGCACGATCGAGAACGGCGGCGTGCTGATCCTGTGCCTGCCCTCGTGCGATCCGCTGCTGCAGGACTGCGCGGAGGGCGACGAGTGCATCCCGAGCAACGACACCTTCGTGTGCGTGGTCGACTCGAGCGACGACTTCGGCGGCGCGGGCGATGCGTGCGAGTACATCAACGTCTGCGACCCCGGCCTGATGTGCGCGGACGCGGCGCTGGTGCCCAACTGCAACGGCTCGATCGGGTGTTGCACGCCGTTCTGCGACGTCACCGACGCGGGCGCGAGCATGGACTGCGCCAACGCCATCGGCATCGAGGCCGAGTGTCTGGCGTTCTTCGAGGAGGGCCAGGCCCCGCCCGGCTACGAGGACGTCGGGGTCTGCGGCATCCCGAGCTGATCGGCGCGACGTCGACGACCGGCGACTACGATCGCCGCCCCGCGCCGCGTCGCTTCGCGGCGGGCGCGGTCGTCGTCGCCGCGGTCGCGGTCGCGGCGAGGTAGGCCCGACCGCGCGGTGAGATCTCGTAGCCCACCTCGAAGCTCTGGGTGAGGCCGAGCTTCTTCAGCTTGCGGACGTCGACCTTGAACGGCGCCGTCTCGCGGCCGAGCTTCGCGGCCAACCGACTGGCCGCCACCTGCGGATGCGCGCCGATGATCGCCAGCGTCGCGGCCGTCCACGCGCCGTCGCGATCCATGCGGGCGAGCTTGGCGGTGATCGCCGCGACGTCGTCGGGCCCGAGCTGATCCTCGAGCGCGAGCTCGACCCGATCCCCATCGCCGCCGTGGTGCAACGCGACGCGCCACACCTCGGTCTGCGCCTCGAGCGGCCCGAGCTCGCCCAGGTACGCGACCAGGCCCGCGCGGTCGTCGAAGCCGGCCTTGCGCGCGTCCTCCTCGGAGATCGACGCCACCGTGACCCGTCGCACGTCGTCGACCTCGAGCACGCCGATCGGGTGACAGCGGTAGCGGCCGCCCACGCGCACCCGCGCACTGGCCCAGCGACGGAACGTCAAGGTCACGCTGCCGTCCTGCAGCCCCTGCCAGAACGGCCGTTTGAACAGCAGCACGCCGGCAGTGTACCAGCCACGTCGCGGCGCGCAGGTTCCCGCGGCAGCCCGCGCCGATGCATCGAACGCTGTAGCGGTCGCCGACCGCGCGGAACCTCGCGAGCCCGCGTCACAACCTCGTGGCCGGGCGGTGACGACGTCGTCGAGGGATCGCGCAGACGCGATGGTCTCGGCGCCTTCGTGCAACTGCGTCGCCCGGCCCCCGCGACCCGAACCATGCAACGCCACCTCGTCACCGCGCTCGCCACCACCCTGCTCCTGCCCGCCTGCGTCGACGACGACGGCGGCCGCGAGATGGGCGACATCGAATTCCCCGACTGGGGCAGCAAGCGCGACGAGATCGGTGTGAGCCTCACGGCCACGCGGGATCCCAGCGCGCAGGTCTTCGACGGCTACAACCATGTGGTCGACGCCGCGATCCGCCGCAACTGCGTGGTGCCCGAGGACGGCGGTCTGGCGTTCGCGGACTTCCGCGCCGGCGGGGACCTCATCACCACCGAGCTGCAGTACATCACCAGCCGCAAGCAGCTCGAGCAGACCCTCGACATCGACGCGCAGGCCAAGCTCAAGCTGGGGCCCTTGAGCGGCGGTGGCGAGCTCGGCGTGCATCGCAGCTACCGCGCGTCGGATCGCACGGTGTCGATCCTGCTGCGCTCGCGACACGTGTACACCGTCATCAACCAGCAGAACCACGTCCTGACCGACGCCGCGCTCGCGACCCTGCGCAGCGATCCGGCCCGCTTCCACCGCGAGTGCGGCACCGACTACATCGCCGGCGTCGCCCACGGCGCCGAGCTGGTGATGCTGATCCAGATCGAGGCCGACTCGCTGGAGAAGAAGCTCGAGCTGCAGACCAAGCTCGAAGCCACCGGCATCAAGGCCGGGCCTGCGGCGATCGACGCCAACCTCGGGGGCAAGTTTGCCAGCGCGCTGGCCGACGAGTCGGCGCAGGTGCGGGTCTCGGTCGACACCCGCGGCTTCGTGCCGCAGGTCGATCTGTCGGCGCTGTCGAAGCTCGATGGCGACGCCTTCGCGGTCGCGGCCGAGGCCGGCAAGCAGCTGCGCGCCTCGGTCGCGCAGGACGAGTGCCACGACCAGGGCAGCTTCGGCCCCGGCACCTGCGGCGGCGAGAAGGCCCGCGGCTACCTCGCCAACGGTGCCCGCGCGGCGGTGCCGATGGGCATCCTTCGCCAGCAGTTCCAGCGCACCGGCAACTTCCCCAGCGAGCCCGCCATCGTCGACCAGATGGTGGCGGTGTCGCGCGCGGCCGACGGGGCCAACGCGACGCTCGAGCAGTACGCCGCGCTCTACGATGCCGCCGTCGCGATCCATGCCGACGAGGTCGGCGCGCTGGTCGAGTCGGAGCGGCCGTTCGACTTCGGCATCTACGACGTGAGCGCCAGCCTGCGTGACGATTTCACCTACGACGAGTTCGTGGTGCATGCCAGCGACTGGGCCGACGTCTTCGAGCCCAGCGGCGGCGAGGTCACGCGCGCGCTCGCGGCCGCGGTGCAGCCGTGCTGGACCCGCGCCGAGTTCACCGACTTCTCGGACTGCGCGGTCACGCCGGCGCAGACCGACGGCGGCGCCCAGGTGCTCGCACGCATCGCCGAGTACGCGCAGGCCCGCGTGCGGCCGGTCTTCTACGCGCAGTCGAGCGACGCGGTGAAGTTCGGCGACGCCGCGGCGGCGTGCCCCGCAGGCTGGCGGGTGCCGAACGCGACCGAGGCCAATCGGTTGTGGTTTGCGATCGAGCGCAACCCCGAGGTCGCGGCGCCGGTCAGCGCCGAGGGCGTGCTCGGCAGCGATCGGGCCGCGTGGTACGACGACCAGGGCCGCGACTGCCCCGCGTCGCAGGGCTCGTACCTCGAGCGCCTCGCCGACGGCAGCTTCCGCACCGGTTGCTACGCCAACCCCGGCGGCTTCCTCAGCTCGTCGATGCGGCTGCCGGTGCTGTGCCTGCCCAAGACCGGCGTCTACGGGCCCAGCGTCGCCAAGCTGCCGAAGTAGGCGCGGTGCGTCAGTAGCCCGCGCGGGCCTCGCTGCGGCGCCCCGGCAGCATGCCGCGGATCCACGGCGGGCCATCGGTGAAGAGGTGGTCGCGGACCGCCCGCACCGCACCACCGAAGCCGTTGGGGAACGCTCGCAGCAGCACGTCGAGGTGACCGTCGTCGGACTCCACGCCGTGCACGGTCACGAACGAGGACACCAACCCGAGCGCGCGGCGGATCGCCTTGTTCTTGCCGATCTTCGGGTGCTTCATCAGGTCGATCACCAGGCGGTTGCCGGTCGACTCGCCGAGCAGGCGGTTGAGCTTGGGCAGGTGCGCTGCCAGGTTGCCGCTCTTGGTCAGATCGAGCGCGCCCGACTTGATGAGCGCCGCGACCGGCGACTGCGCGTCGCCGAGCACGCGCAGCGTGGTGCCCTCGAGGCGGACCTCGAGTCGCAGCTCCTCGGCGGAGAGCCGGATGCGCTCGATGAAGATCGAGGTCGATGCGCGCACGGTCGTGCCCATGAGGTCGAGCGTCGCCGCCACGCGGATGCCCGGCGGATCGGGATCGATCTCGACGTCCTTGGGGCCGCCGTCACCGCCGCGGCCGGCCAGGAAGCGCAGCCCCGCGATGGGCATGCCGAAGCGCAGGCCGATCGCGTTTCGCATCACGCGGACGACCTCTTCGGGGTGCGAGCGGAGATAGGATGTCGCAGCTTCGAGCAGGGCTTGGCGGGCGGCCATCGCAGTCCAGCATACGCCAAGCGGAGCCCGCTCGCGGGGGCCGTCGCCAGGCCCCTCGCGGTGCGGGCGAGGGTAACGGCGAGGGGACTTTGGCTCGCACGCCCGCGCGGAGCCAGAAGTCGCCGCGTCGCGCCGCGCTGCCCTGCCCTGCGCTGCCCCGCCCCCGCTGCACCCCCATGCGGCTGCGCTCCGATGCGGGCCGCGTCGGGCGGTGGCCGCCGACGCGCGCGCGTGTTACCGATCGGATGTGGTGCGTGGTTCGACTCGGCTCGGCCGTCGGGCGGCGCGCGTGCACGCGGTGGTCGCCTGTGCATGCTGCTGCGCATGCACGCCGGAGCCCGGCTTCGGACCGCCGCCGATCGACAGCCTCGGTGCAGCGACCGGCGGCAGCGGCTCGAGCACGGGCGCGAGCATCGACCCCGCGCCCGATCCATGCGCGGTCGCCGTGCCCGGCGATGGCGCGGACACGACCGCGGGCGCGTCCGACGGCGATGGCGGCTTCAAGTTCGACGTCGGCGGCCCCGACGGCAACATCGGCTTCGGACTGTCGTGCGACGACGTCGAGCACGCGCCGTCGAACCTGGGCTGTCGCTTCTGGGCGGTGGATCTCCCCAACGACGAGCGCGGCACCCCGATGTCGCCGCCAGCGGCCGATCAGCCCTTCGCGGTCGTGATCGCCAACGTCTCTGCGCTCGAGGACGCCCACGTCGAGATCTTCCTCGGCGACGACACCGAGGTGCTCGCGAGCGCCACCGTCGCACCGACCGAGACCACCACGCTCGCGCTCGGCAGCCACAACATCCCCGCGGGTAGCTCGAGCGCGGGGCTCGCGGCGCTGCGCATCGAGAGCGACGTGCCGATCGCCGCCTATCAGTTCAACCCCGCCGGCAACGTGCTCGAGGTGTACTCGAACGACGCGTCGCTGCTGCTGCCGGAGCAGGCGCTCGGCACCGACTACGTCGCGACCACGGCCGACGGCGTGCTGCTGGGGATGAGTGCCACCGATCCCGCGCCGGTCAATGCAGGCGCGTTCGTCACGGTGGTCGCGATCGTCGACGACACCGAGATCGAGATCGACGCCAGTGCGGCTTTGGTCGGCAACCTGGTCTCACCGCTGGTGCTCGACCGCGGCCAGGTCGCGACCATCGTGTCCGACGTGGGCACCGGCGGTGGCGGCAACCTCTCCGGCACGACCGTGCACGCCAGCGCACCGGTGGCGGTGTTCGCCGGCAACGTCGCGACCGCGATCCCGGCCGAGATCGACGGCTGCTGCGCCGACCACCTCGAGCACCAGCTGCTCCCCGCGACCGCGTGGGGCAGCCGCTACGCGGTCGCACCACCGCCGCACCCCGAGGGTTCTGGCG